>JBKQML010000200.1:0-6026 GCA_052326545.1 Dehalococcoidales bacterium | reverse complement strand
TGGTCTTTAAACCGTCTAATAGTTGCGGGATAAGTGTTTCACCGTTATTCACTACCAGGTCACAGTGACCGTCCGGTGAATTGGAAATGGTGGAATAGCCCAGTTCTTTTACCTTCTGGAAGCAGTTCGGGTTGCCGGAATTGATTGTGATAATATCGCCTCCCACGGCTGATTTCAACTCATCCGGTTTCCCTAGTGTTGCCAGATGGCCCCTGTTCATGATGCCAATACGGTCGCACAGAACGTCGGCCTCGCCCATATCATGGGTGGTCATCATAATGGTGGTGTTGTATTCGTCACGCAGTTTTTTAATCAGACCCCAGATGATGCGCCGGGCGTTGGGGTCGAGCCCGATGCTCGGTTCATCCAGAAACAGCACCTTCGGCCGGTTGACCAGTGCCTGTGCGATTTCCAGACGTCGCATCATGCCGCCCGAAAAAGTGTTGACCATATCATTCTCCCGGTCGGTCAGTTCCAGGAAATTAATTACTTCATGTATCCTTTGCTTTCTTTCTTTGACCGGCATGCCGTAGAGTTTGGAGGAAATGAGGACGTTTTCATAAGCGGTCAGGTCTCCATCAGCAGAAACGTCCTGTGGCACGTAGCCGCAAATCCTGCGTACATCCTCGCTGTTTTTCGCGGTGTTTACATTATAAATGAGCGTTTCCCCCGATGTGGGCGGTATGAGTGTCAACAGCACGCGAATGGTGGTTGTCTTTCCCGCGCCGTTCGGACCGAGCAACCCGAAAATTTCTCCTTTGTCAACATCAAATGATACATTGTCCACCGCCTTCACCTTGGGATACTGTTTCACTAGGTTCCGGACAACGATGGCCTTTTCTTCCATGAATACCTCCATTGCGCAAACGCAGTAATATCTGCTAATATGTGGTACTTGTATAGTATCTCATATTATTCTATTGAATATAGGCATAATTGTCAATGTTACATTCACTAAAAAGGCGAGAAAAAGAAGATGGTGAAAAAAGAGTCAATCGAAGAACTAGTCGAACTGCAAAGGCGGGTAGATCGCGACCGGCGCCAGTACGAACTGGATGCGTGGATGCGATTGCATCTGGGTATCGGACAACTCAAGGCTTTGTTTTTCATCAGTAATCGCGGTTCGACCACTACCGGTAAATTGGCGACCGCCCTGGGAGTCACTCCCACCAATGTCACCGGTATCATCGATCGGCTGCTGGAAAAAAATCTGATAACCCGGACCGGAGACCCCGATGACCGGCGGGTACTTTTACTGCGTACGACAACACAGGGTGATGAAATGGTGACTGAATTAAGACAGAAGCGCCGGGAACGAATGACCGAACTCTTCAGTCGTCTTACCGATGAAGAAGCGGCAATCGTGGCACGGGCGCTGAAATACATGGTCAAGGCCATCGATTCGCAGCACGAAGAACCAATAAAATAAACAAGATAAATCATTACGTGGGCAATAGTAATGCTTTGGATGAACTTAACGTTTTAAGCAAGGAAGGGTGAGGACTTTATTGGTGTAGATTTTACACCGTCAACATGATAACTGGTTGATGATATTTTCCAAACATAAAAAATAATTAAAGCAAGCATTTAACCTTTCATTCGTTAACAATAACGGATACCCCATCCGGAATGACGACAATATCCGCTTTTTGCCCCATTTTTTCACGTGCCATTGCCAGAGCTGTTTCGATATCTGGCGCCTGCCGCATGTGCATCGCTCGGACAACCTCCGGATTGCAGAAATTCGAGACTAAAATTACGGTGCATTTGGTCAATACGCGGGCCAGGATTTGCGCTTCCCACTGGTCGGGTAAAGTATCCTTTTGGGCAATCCGGGAAATTTTAGTCGTGACCTCCTGCGGTGTCTTCACTTCGGCAAACCAGCGGTAGAAAGCCTCGCCGCCGTGGCCGTCTTCGCAGGCGGCTACCATGATAATAACGCCGCCTTTGCGGACACAGGTTTCGGCGGCGGTCATCCCCTTGACCGCCTGGTAGATATTCTGGTCTAACGGGTAACCGCCGTTCGATGTCACGACAATATCCGCCAATTGGCGCCTGACGATTGCCCGGCGGCTGACAAATTGGCAGCCGAGCAAGTGGGCTTTATCGGGATCACCGGCAAAGGCGCTGATAATCTTTTTATCGGCGTCGAGAGCTACATTGAGGATGAAAGCCAGCCCGACTTTCTCCGCGGCAAAAAGCATATCTTTGTGTATCGGGTTATCTTTCAGGTTGCCGGTCCTGGCGTTGTTGCTGGCGATAAAAGCGGCGCAGTGGTTCGCCAGCACGGTTTCGGTGCCGGCAATACCGGGGAGAATACTCTTGCGGCCGCCGGAAAAACCGGCAAAAAAGTGGGGTTCGATAAATCCTTCCGCCACGATTAAATCAGCCCAGTCCACCAGGTCGTTCAACCACAGCTCTCCGCCGGAAGGCAAACGGCCTTTGAAAACCAGGTGTTTTTTGTCACGGGAATCGTGGACAATAATATCTTCCTTATCACACAATGCCTTGCCGAATTTAGCAATCAGTTCTTCCGGCCGGGTCAGACGGTGAAAACCGGTGGCGACCAGAATTTTTACCTGGACGTCAGGATTGTGACTGCGTAACTCTGCCAGCAAAATCGGCAGCGTAATTACGCTCGGCAGTGGTCTGGTATGGTCGCTGGTAATTAAAAGCACACGATGTGATTTCGCCGCTAAATCAGCCAGCCGCGGGGATGCAACCGGTTCCGCCAGAGACTGCCTTACGATATCCTGTTCCGCTTTTTTCGATGCGGAGGTTTTCGATTCCGGTTCCAGGACTGCTTTCAATCGTTCCGGCTCTATTTCCAGCGATATTTGTTCCCGACCGTAGGGGATTTTGATCACTGCCATTCTCTACCTCTAAATTAATTAAAACACAATCAGCGGAATAATTGTAAACCGGCTGGTAAAATCGAACGGATGCCTTATATTTTCTTTCGGGTTGCTGCACTGGCCACGGACTCGATGACAATCGCCGCCAGTGCTGCCCCGTAATCCAGGTCGATGTTCTGCATGGTGTCTTTGGTATCATGGTAGCCGCTGCGTTTGATATCGTAATTTTCCATGAACAGCACCACCGGCACACCGCAGTCGGAGAATATTTGTCCGTCCGTATTGAAGAGCGTGCTGCGCGGGTCGACAGGGAGACGCACTTCACCTTTAAGATTTAGAAACTGTGCCGTCGCCGGTATTTTGTCATTATCCGAGCGCTTGCCGCGTCCCTGACCGCGCCGCCCCGGCCGCCGGTTCCATTTCACCGAGCTCATATTCCACAACTCATTCGCGGCATGTGCCTGCCAGGCCAATCGCAGCGCAGTCGAGCCTTTCCCCGGGGAAATCTGGAAGATGTCCATCTCGCTCTCGCGGTTGTGTCCGATCATGTCCATCAGATAAATACCCTTTACGCGCACACCGGATAAATCCACCGTCTGCCCGTTTTTCAACCGCATCTGCAGTGATTTTTCGATTAATGCCTGCGCCAGATGCCTGGCGCCCATGCAGTCCGAGGGAAATTCTTCTCCGGTTAAATGCACCAGCCAGATATCTCGTTCTAGCCGGCCTTCTTTCGCCAGTTGTAAAAAGATTGGGGCGGCCTGCAATAACGTGGCGGTAGCCGAGCAGTTATCGTCCGCGCCGTGTGCGGCCAGCCGCGCGCCGATTCCCCCTGCGGATTTTTCATAAAGGTCTTCCATGTAGGCGGTATCGTAATGGTCGGCAATGATAATTGCTTCTTTGTGGTTCTTGCCGGGAATAATCACCAGCAGGTCGCGTTCGTGGGTGTGCCCTTCCTGATTATTTTTCCAGCCGCCGAAAGAAGAAAAGTCAAAATCCGTATCCCAGTGGAAGGGCAATTCACCGCAGATTGCCTTTCCTGTCATCCCGGTTGCCGCAATTGCCTGCTGGTGACGGCTGAGCAGATAATTTCCCAGTTTTTCCAGGTCGCGGTGGTGGTGTGAAAGGTGCGCCAGTGTCACCGGGTCGTGTACGCAGTCAGCGTTATCTTTGTTGAGATAAGTGCCGTCGGCTAACTTCCGGATATCGTGCCACCATGCTTTTTCGAAGGTTCGGGCCGCCGTTTGTCCGAATGTAAGCATCTTTAACAGTTTTCCCTTTTGTAGCTCTTTCGCTGTGGGAGGCGCGATGCAGCATTCGAGTTCCCTACAAAGATTCCTGACATCATCCGTATTTTTCGTTTGTTCCGGCAAAGCAGTCAACCACGATTCCAGTGTTTCGTGTTCCTGCAAATGCAGCATCTGCCGCGCAAAACTCCGTGGCAAATATTTTTGAGGCCAAATTTTTGCGGCATCCAGAACACGCAAAATATTCAGCGTCGTCTGGTGTGTGTAGTGTTCTTCGAGGTGCTCGAAGTTGTGCAGTGCCGTTAAGTAGGCCTCCCGCCGCTGCAGTCTGGGCCATAATTCAACCGGATGCGCGATATCAAAATCATTGATGTGATAAGCCGTGAGATAGCCGGGCGGACCATCGGTTAATGTTTTAGCCTCACCGGTTCCGGTATCCCACCAGGCCGTCAGCGGGCGCTGCCAGTAAATCTCGCTTAACCCCACCCGCATCGCGGGAAACTGGAAACGATAGTGGAAAGTGCCGCCCTCAGCCACGATCGCGGCCGCTCTTTCAAGCTCTTCCCGGCTCGCTTGGGGGCCGTCCAGTAACACATGATGATCTCCGGTCCAGAGCTGGCAATTTTTCGCCATCGGTTTTCCATATAATCCCATCACGTCCAACTTCGTACTAAAAAGTACATTGGCGACTTTGTCTTCGATGCTACTGACAACTATCTCGTTTTCATAGCGGTGGGTACGGTCCCAGCGGCTGGTGCGTTTGTAGGTATTCAGCAGCAGGTTTTCCTCGACCTCCGGTAGTTTCAAATTACTCCCCGATTCGTGGAACCGGCCGGACTGCGGTATCCGGATGCCGTGCGGCCCGCCGTGGCGCGTTGCCAGACGCTGCAGCGGTAATTGTATCGCCAGGGGCAATTCTTTCTGCAGACGGATAAAGCCCGGCATACCCCAGAAAACGAGACTGCCCGGGAAAGGCAGGAGGATAAGTTGCCCGTTCCGATAACGTTCTTTTATTACCGCCGGTAGCAGGCTGAACGGCCTGAATGTGAGTAAATAGCGGATATTATCCGGCGGTGTATTTTCATCCCAGATCAAAGGCTTGATACATGACGGTAATGGCATGTCTGTCCAGTAAGGGAACAAGGCATTCGGCTGTGTCGGTAAAAAGCGGAAGCCGATTTTCTCCAGACCGGAAATATCCGGGCAATTTTCATGATATACCAGCGAAAATAGCCTGCACAGAAAAGAAAGCGCTGCCTGAGGTTGGACGTCCTGTGTCGCAGATAAATAGAAGCTTTTCCAGAAGGCCCGTTCCGGCCCCTGTTCGCTGCCCCCGAAAAAAGTCCACCGTACGCGCCCTTTGTCATCCTGGGTTTTGGAGAGTGCCAGCGGGAGAAAAACGACGTAGCGTTCGTGTGGTAATTTACCTGCCTGCGCTGCCAGTTCCGGCGGCCAGTAAGGATTGTCTACCAGGTTGCGTCCCATCTGACCGGTGATGTTGTACGAGGGTTTATTCTGGCCGAATTCCACCAGTTGTTTAATAATTTGATTCGCCAGCATCGCTAAACCGGGCTGCAGTTCCAGTTCCTCTTCTATTTCGGAAACGTACCAGCCGGAAGGGTCATCCTTCATCAAATGTTCCGTATCGACTTCACCGCATGCGCTGCGCCCGAAGCGGGGCGGCGGCATAAACTCTGAATAAGCCGGCAGCGGAAACCGGCATTTTCCCGAAAACCAGGGATAGCCCTTAACCAGTTTGTTCCAGCCGTCAGAATTTATGTCGCTCATGTAAACTAATCACCCCGATGATTAAAAATGTTGCGGATGATGAAACTTAGCTAGATTCTATCAAGAGAAAGCATCGGCGTCAAAAGTCCGGGCGAATCTGTCAACCTGTATTAATTACAGGATGTGCATCAGCAAT
>JBKQML010000199.1:0-5423 GCA_052326545.1 Dehalococcoidales bacterium | reverse complement strand
TTGTTACGACTGTTGGGGTGGAAAGGGAGAGGATACTGAAGTACGTGGAGTACCAACAGAGGCAGGATTCAGGACAAGCGAAGCTTGAGTTATGAAGAACCACGAGCTTGCTCGTGGGTATCTATATTATCTTGTAAAGCAAATGCCGAACATTTCCCTTAGCTAAACCAAGGTTAACGGGTCATTATTTAGTGAATAGATTGAGTCAATATATTTACAGCGTTACTATCCAGCCGTATTTATCCGGTTTTTCGCCGTATTGAATCGCGGTTACTTCATCGTAAAACTGCTGAGAAAGCGTGCCGATTTTGCCGTCATTGATTTTAATTAGCGTGTCCAGATGTTGTATCTCACCGACCGGGGAAATGACGGCGGCCGTGCCGGTGCCAAAGACTTCGCTCAGTTTGCCGCTCTTTGAAGCGGAAAGGACTTCGTCGATGGAGATGTGCCGTTCATTAACCTTGATACCGGAATCACGGGCGATACGCAGGACACTGTCACGGGTGGTGCCTTCCAAGATGGTGCCATCGAGGGGCGGCGTCACCAGTTCGTGATCAATCACGAAGCAGATATTCATCGTGCCTACTTCTTCGATGTATTTGTGTTCGGCGGCATCAAGCCACAAGACCTGGGTGAAGCCTTTTTTATGTGCTTCGTTACCGGGTAAAAGGCTGGCAGCATAGTTGGCCGGAGTTTTGGCTTCTCCCAGGCCACCCTTAGCAGCCCGCACGTATTCTCCCGAGGTAATCAAGCGAACGGGATTCAGTCCTTCTTTGTAATAAGCGGCGACCGGTGAAAGGATGATCATAAAGCGATAATTCTCGGAGACGCGCACGCCGATATAACTGTCCGTCGCGAAAATAAACGGGCGGATATACAGCGAATAACCGTGCTGATGCGGTACCCAGGCTTTGTCCAGCTTCAGTAATTCCACCATCGAGTTGAAGAATAAATCATAGTCCATTTCGGGGATGCAGAGGCGGCGGCAGGACCGGTTCATCCGCTGGTGGTATTTTTGCGGGCGGAAAATATTGATTTTGCCATGTTTAGAATAAAATGCTTTCAAACCTTCAAAGATCACCTGTCCGTAATGGATGGCGCACATTGAAGGGGGAAAACAGATATCACCATAAGGCACGATCTGCGGTGTTTGCCATTGACCGTTTAGGTAATCGATAATCAGCATATGGTCGGAGAAAACCTCGCCGAAATTGAGGTTTTTCATATCCACTGCGTTGACTCTACTTTTTTTTACTTTAGTGATATTTATATTCACAGTCGTCTGCTCCGTTTGAAAAGTACTTAAAAATTATTATAGCACTATTGATAAGTATCAGTTTAACGGTAATTCAGAGCGCGCGCGGGCAGACCTCAGTCACGGCAAAAACCAACCTCTACATCAGCTCGTTGAGCTGAGTACCTCCGGCAAACAAATCCAAAATCCGAATATCGAAATGCTTATCCTTTAGCCATCCCTCGACAAGCTCGGGACAAATGAGCTAAAGGATACGTTCGCTGAAGCGAAGTACTTCCGGCTATTGCCTACAGCCTGCGGCAAATTTAAAATACAGTTGCTAAATAGGGATTTCAGCTTATACGGTGACAATAACTACGGGAGTCACTGATTTAGGCGGTATCCCGATGGGGGACAATTACACATGGAGCTTTATGACCGGAACGGAGGATACTGTAATGCCTATGATATCTTCTGTCAGTCCGGCTAGCGGCGCCACCGGGGTATCGGTCAATACGGCAATTTCTGTTACATTCAGTGAGGCGATTGATCCGACAACATTAGTGTTTACGTTGGGACAGGGTAATTCGATGATTATGGGCACGCTCACCTACAGCACCGATTTGACCATGGTTACATTTACCCCTGGCGCAGCACTAACATCCAACATGACCTATAATGTCACCGTCGCCGGTTGGGATCTGGCAGGTAATGGCCCAGCCACCCAAACGTGGAGTTTCACGACGAGTCCGTAGTTATTTAAAAATTCAAGAAATACATTATTCTGATGAAAAATACGGGGCCGAGGCTTTTAACTCGGCCCCGTATTTTTGGGCAAATTCCACGTAATTAAATATAAATATCCTAATTTCAATTCGAGTAAAATTGGAAAAAATAACTAATGTAAACCTCAATTTAACCGGGCAATATTTTGATAGTGTTGACAAAGGATACGATATACGCGTTAAATTATTTGCTGTGAAGTTATTACCCGAATATGCCAAATAGCGTCGTCTGTAAAATGGTTGAAGAATTAAAAAACTGAACTCATAACGATATTTGAACTTGGCTAATTTCCTAAATAAATTTTATTTTAGGGTTGCAGCCATCCTGATGTATGGCAGGTCATAATTATTTTCGTGCTGCATCGATTCGAACAAGAAGGAATAAAGCCGGCAGTGAGTAGTTTATAGTAAGATATGGAAAGATGAAATAGCCTAGCATTCTGCCAAGACCATATTGCTTAATCTTCTTCAAGGATATCATTTATAATAAAAAAGCGGTTCCCACCTGCCAGTCTCGGGTATCAGTAATAGATTATTTAGGAGTATAACCGGTAATAATAAATAGACCACTTTGACACGTGTGGGTACTCATTTCTAGCGCAATTGGACATCCGCCGTTTGAAGAAATCGTTCAGTCGTGCTTATGATATATTGAGGGTTGGTCCAAATTAAACTATGTGTCCCCTCGGGTAAGACTTCAAGCTGTGATCCGTGGATACCTGAAACCAATTCTTTCGCATGATACATCGGTACGGCATCGTCTTTGCCCCCGGCGATGATGAGTGTTGGAGCTTCAATTCTGGAGAGTAACGGGCGAGCATCGAAAAACGTTTCTTCGCGGTAAGCCTTGAGCATTAGTTGCTTGTTATTGCTCGCCATGATATCCGCCATTCGGCTGGCAAGATCAGGTTCGATTTCTCCGAAATGCGAAAACATAAAGTGGGAAAACTTCTGCATGCCAAGTCCCCGGATCAACCAAGGCACGACAGCTGCTTCGATTTTTTCACGTAATGAATCACGGTTGTAGGCATAGGCACACCCTAGAACAAGTCGCCGCACGTGCGGTGGATAGATCGCCCCAATGCACTCTGCAACGATTCCACCATTCGAGTAGCCGAATAAATCGAACTTATCAATTTTAAGCCGGTCTAGCAGTTCGACCACGTCCTTTGCAAGTTGAGGAATCCCGTAAGGAGGACCTAAGCCATCACTGCCGCCATGCCCGCGCAGGTCAGGGCAGATGACACGATGTTTTTCGGCGAAGGCTGGCAGAACCGTTTCAAACATTTTGTGCGACATCATCAGACCATGGATTAACACCAGCGGGGACCCATTTCCTTTTTCCATGAAGTTCAATAGTGGTGGTTGATTATCCGGCGTGTCTGGCATTATGCAAACTCCTATCTGACATGTTCAGAACAAGATATTTATATTAACTGGCTCTCATGTTTACCAGTAACAAAGGTGTCTCGCCATACCGCAAAACTTTTTCGGCGACACTGCCTATTAGCCAGCGACCTAAACCGGACCGACCGTGTGAGGACATTACGATAAGGTCAATGTCTGAATCTTTGGCGGTGTGAATAATTTCATTTGCCGCATCTGTTCCTGAAGTTACTGCGGAGACTGCTACGAGGCCATTTGCAGTCAATTTCTGAGCGAGGGCAGCCATTTCTTCACGGACTATTTGCTCTTCACCTTCGCCTAGTTTGTTGTAATCAATCTTACTGACGAAATCGCTGGGAACATAGGGATAAGATGACTGTACCATCTGAAAGACAGTAACGGGCACCTTTAGCCTGGTGGCCAGTGCTACACCTACCGGCAAGGCTTGTTTACTAAAATCGGAGCCATCAAGCGGGATGAGTATCCGGTTAATTAACTGCTTCTTGCTTTCAATTCTCTGAACATCCTGTGGTCTTACAAGCAGTACCGGTATCGGCACTGTTCGGCAGACGTGGTCAGTAACACTGCCTAACGTTTTGCTAATTTTAAGGCCGGATGCGCTAACCGAAGTCATAATTAACAAATCGATTCTGTCTTTGTCTACAAGATGGCAGATATTGTCTGCGGGCTCTCCAGCTCCAATTTTTGTGGTTACCTTAAATCCAGAATCGCCTTCTTTCCGAATATTTTTCTTTACGGTATCAGCTAATCTGTCAAGATAATTTTCATATATATGTTTTTGTTCCTGGTACTCGCGGCCATAGGTATGATAAAGGATTACCTCAGATCCAAACTTACTCGCCAACTCCTCTACATATGGAATAGCAATTTCAGCAATTTCGGTACCATCCAATGGAATCAATATTCTTTCAAACATATTTTCACCTCAACCCAAATAATCAATATTTTTTATGGTTCGCCAAATATTTACCCAAACAACCACCGGGATTTTTAAAGCGTAGCCTTCCTTTAGCCAGTCTTATACTTACTTGATAAGTACTTTGCCAAATCATCGTTTGGATGAAGTAATAACCATTTCTTAAAAAGCTGTTCACTTGATTCCCTGAGATTCAAATCGGGTTCACATGCGTTCACAGGACACACCTGGGCGCAACGCGAAGACAGATAAGTGCATACACATTCGGTACACTTTGCAGCATTAATCATGAAAATATTATCCGCCGCAAAGATCGACTGATTTGGGCATTGGGATTCACAAATTCCGCAGCTTATGCAATCTGCTGTGATGTGATAAGACATACTTTAACCTTTATGAATTAGACTTTTTGGGACTAGGATAATTGTACTCATTCGGTGGTGGAAAAGTTATAAAATCGGTATTAAATAAGTTACAAATTTATAGCATTTTGGTGTAATAATGAACACCACCGAACACCATCCGGTCAATCTTCGTGTGTGTCTGTGAGTTTTATTAAGCATATATCAAGAGGAGAATAAACGAGTTATTGACAATATTTTTATAAGGGACTAAACAATTATTCTCTCAGGACTTATCCGGCACTTTTTTATTAAAAAGTGGATTGTTTATCTTTTTCATGCTGAGTCTCGCTGATTGTAACCGTTGCCGACGATGATTCTGCAACTGTTTCAATCGGATTGTATTCAAGTTGCGGCTGCAATACAACCGCGTGCTCTTTTGCCGATATGGATACACCGGCAAGTTTAATCACCCGCGGTCCGACGGTGACAATCCAGATTAAGTTAACTCCGGTCAATATCCGCTCTGCCAGCCCGGAATAGGCGATATTGTGGAATGAAAAAACAACCCATAAAAAAGTGGCCAGACCTACCAGATAAACGAAACCACTGTATATCCCAAAAGCCCTTAATCCGGGTTTGGGTATCACTAAACCGGTAAAAATTAAACAGGCCTGATAAAAACCAATGGATCCGATAACTAGCGAGAATTTGTGGAATGAAAAATGAAAACCCGCAAT
>JBKQML010000198.1:0-12734 GCA_052326545.1 Dehalococcoidales bacterium | reverse complement strand
GTGATGCCGGGAATAACTTTTTCATGGAACCCATAATGATGGGAGCAGTTTCTTCCATTTTGGAACAAGCCTGCAGCATATCCCGCATCTCGGTCAAGATGGTACTCTGCCGCTGCTGCTCTTCAAGGTTTTTAACCAACGCGGTCAAGCGTTCATTGGACTGTTTGGTTTCTGCTTCGAGCCGTTTTATTTCGGTAATATCCATGAAATTGCCCAGGGCGGCCCTTCTTCCCTGATAGCGGATGGAAATAATAGTTTCCATGATCCATCTAATCTGTCCGGATTTGGTCACTACCCGGTATTCATAAGGCTGGCACAACCCGTTTTTCAATGCATTTCTGGCATAAGTCCCGACTATTTCACGGTCATCAGGGTGAATATAATTTAATGTTTCGGTGTGGATCAGTTCATTAAGATTGTAGCCGATTATTCTCTCAAACGGGAGATTAACATAGACAAATTTGCCGTTCAGGATGATAAAGATACCGATCGGAGAACTCTGCGTCAGGGCGGTAAATAATTCCTTTTCCTGCGCCTGGTCGGCGGTGTTATGGATAAAAATTGAGAAAGCGACAATGCCGCCGGACTCATCTTTAATTGGTGAAACAGTAAAAGAAACGGTCATGCGGCTGTTATCTTTTCTCAGGTGGATGGTGTCGTAGCGGGCACCGGGTTCGCCCTGCTTGATTCTTTTCAATACCTGCAGGGTATCGTCATTAACATCCGCAGGCACCAGAAAAGAGTGCCTGCGGCCGATGACCTCGTCCGGGGAATAGCCGTAAAGGTTCCGGGCGCCTTTGTTCCAGCTGATGATCGTGCCGTCCAGAGTTTCGATAATGACACCGTTTTCCCACAGGTCACAAACCTGGCTGAACTGTTTTACTTCTTTTTCCATATCCCGTCTCTAAATGCCCGGTGTCTTTTTTCGACCCTTTTGAGGAGGGCTTATTCTCTCGATACGATTAACTCGATATTTCAGTCGTTGCAGGTCATCTCCGGTAAATAGTCTACAGCCGTTTCTGTCTCTATATTCTACATCAATAAATTTGTTTTGCAACCCACGTTTAAAAAACTACGGTTATTTTTTTCGACGAGTTACAAGCCACCCTGTAAAACATGAAAGGTGGAACCGCCGGGCTGACAGGATATTTCAGGCATTGTGATACTATCAACTATTATCAACTATACCGTTAATCGATTTGATTGCCAATTACCCAAACGTATCGATTTTTTAAGAAAAGGTACCAGGATTTGCGAGCCGGTATGCTCACCTGATACTATTCAGGCCATTTGTGGTGCAATTTTAAAGCGGTCCCTCCTAAAAACCGGAGATTCAGGAAATAGCGGAATCAATTTAAATAGAAATAAGGGATGATAAGAAACCGTAAAACCTGCTATAATAACCCCAATAAACAACCCCGGGCCATCCGTCCGGGAATGATTGAGATATGCTGATATCCGACTTGTTAGAGCAAAATGCCCGGCTCTATCCGGATGAGATTGCGCTGATTGAACTCCATCCGGGTAAAAATCTGCGTAAGGCCGTCACCTGGCGCGAGTTCGATGAACAGGCGAACCGGCTGGCGAATGCGTTGATTGTGCGCGGCATCAAAAAAGACGATAAAGTCATCCACCTGATGATGAATTCCATCGATTGGCTAGTGGTCTATTTCGGCATCATCAGAACGGGCGCCTGGGCGGTGCCGCTGAATTTCAGATTTACCGGCACCGAGATTAAATACTGCGTGGACATTGCGGAAGCCCGGATAATGATTCTGAGCGAAGAGTTTACCGAGAGAGTTGTGCCTTTGCGCGACCATTTACCGACCATCGAGAAATATATCTTTGCCGGGCAAAAAGTACCCAAAGGGATGGAGTCACTGGAAGATGTAATACGGGAGGCATCCCCCAAGCCACCGAAAGTAAAAATAACGGCGGAAGATACCTGCGGCCTGTATTTTACATCCGGCACCACCGGCGACCCCAAGCCGATTGTTTTAACGCATAAGAACATGGAGTTTGCGGCTGTTCTGGAGCAGAAACATCATTACCAGACCCATGAAGATAACTTTATCCTGACCCCACCGCTCTATCATACGGGAGCAAAAATGCACTGGATGGGAAGCCTGCTGGTGGGAAGCCGCGCGACCATCCTGACGGAAATCAGCCAGAAATATATTCTGGAGACGGTGCATAAAGAAAGGGGCACAATTGTCTGGCTGCTGGTGCCCTGGGCGCAGGATATCCTGGTGGCGCTGGATAAAGGTGAACTGAAATTACAGGACTATGATTTATCAAGCTGGCGGCTGATGCACATCGGAGCGCAGCCGGTGCCGCCCGGCCTGATAAAACACTGGAAACGGTATTTCCCCGAAATGCAATACGATACCAACTACGGACTGAGCGAATCAACCGGACCCGGCTGTATCCATCTCGGCATCGAGAACGCGCACAAAGTCGGCGCGATCGGGAAGCCCGGCTACACCTGGCAGGCGCGGATTGTCGATGATAAGGGGCAGGATGTACCTCAGGGGAAAAACGGCGAGATTATTGTTAAAGGCGCCGGGGTGATGCGTGAATATTACAAGAATCCGAGGAAAACAGCCGAAACCTTGAAAGACGGCTGGTTATATACCGGCGATATCGGCCGGATTGATGAAGACGGATTTTTCTGGATTACCGACCGTAAGAAAGACGTGATTATCACCGGCGGCGAGAATATTTACCCGGTGGAAATTGAAGAAATACTGCACAACCATCCTAAAATTTATGATGTCGCGGTAATCGGCATCCCCGATGAAAGACTGGGAGAGATTGCGGCGGTGGTGGTGGATATCAAACCCGGGGTCAGTTTAACCGAAGCGGAAGTGGTTGATTTTTGTGTCCAAAACCTGGCGCATTTCAAACGCCCCCGCCGGATTTTCTTCGATAAAGTCCCGCGCAACCCCACCGGAAAAATTGAAAAGCCGAAATTAAGGGAAAAGTACAAGAGTTCGTAGAGAAGAAGATCTTGATGAGCATAAAAAATCCGAATATGGAAACTATAAGCACTAAACAAATTCAAATATACAAAAATTAATATTTCGATACCTTCAGGGACTCAGGATTTAGCCGGTGGGCTCGTCAGAATCTTTCAGCGGAATAGAGATTGTGAAAGTAGTGCCTTTTCCGACCTCACTAGCCACCTCAATCTTGCCGTGATGGGACTCGGCGATATACCTGGCGATAGCCAGCCCCAGACCGACCCCGCCGTCAGCGCGGGCGCGGGCTTTATCCACCCGATAGAAACGCTCGAAAATATGCGGCAAATGCTCGGGCGGAATGCCGATGCCGGTATCCGCGATGGAGACCACGGCATTTGAATCTTTTTCCACCAAGGAAACGGAGATTTTACCATCGGCGGGAGTGTAACGGACAGCATTTTCCAGAATATTAATGAAGAGCTGCCGCAGTTTGACTTTATCGCCGTTAACAATCAGATTCTCCTGGGCATCAACCGTGAATTTTATCCCTTTATCCAGAGCCAAGGCTTCGATATTGGTCGACAGGCCGGTAATCAGTTCTTTCAGGTCGACATCTTCAAAATTCAGCTGTTCTTTGCCGGCATCACTGCGCGCCAGAAAAAGCAGTTTGCCGATAACCGACGACATGTAAGACGATTCCTGCGAAATGGTTTCCAGGGATTTCCGGTAGTCATCCAAAGTTCTTTCTTTACTTAACGCTAACGTGGCCTCTGCCTGCATAATCGCCAGGGGGGTACGTAATTCGTGAGAAGCATCCGCCGTAAACTGCCGCTGGCGGTTGAACGATTCTTCCAAGCGTCCGATCATTTCGTTTAAAGTCGCAGCTAACCTGCCGAGTTCATCGTCGGTTTTTACAGCGATACGCTGGCTGAGGTCGCTGCCCTCAATCTTTTGTGCAGTTTTGGTTATTTCCTGGACCGGTTTCAATACCCGGCTGGCCAGGAACAATCCTCCCAGCCCTGCCAGAATAATCACACCTACCATTGCAAAGACAATGACATAGATGAATGTATGCAAAACCCCGGTTATTTCTGTGGTTAATTGTCCTACGACAATAACAATCGGCTGCCCATTAAAAGGGTTATAAAAAGCAGTGGCGTACAGTCGGACGCTCTGATTATCGGTAGTGACGGTAGTCAGATACGGGGTTTGCCCCGATAGCGCCTGTTTGATCAGGCCGCTCAGTTTGGAGGTGTCAATCACACCGGAGGGAAATTCCTGAGTCAGAGCACCATTAGCGTTAAAAGACAGCAGCAGTTCATTTGGCTTCGGAGTAATGACCGTGACGGTATTCAGTTCGTTGGCACGGGTTTGTAAAGAACTATCCAGATTGTTATAGAGGTTGTAATCCAACATAAAATAGGCTACGGAACTGAACAGCAGCAGCAAAACAACAATGACTCCCAGATACCAGAGGGTGAGACGCGTCCGGATACTTTTAAAAAACTTCATGTTGTTTTAAGACGGTAGCCTGCACCTCTAACGGTCTGAATCAAGCTGTCATCTCCATCTCCATCGATTTTACGGCGGAGCCGGCGGATATAAACATCGATAATGTTGGACATGCTGTCGTATTCATAGTCCCAGGCGTTTTCTTCCAGCATTGTTCTGGTGATAACCATATTGGGATGGGACATAAAATATTCCAGTATCGAGTATTCTTTGGTGGTCAAATCTATCTTCCTGTCACCCCGCCAGGCTTCCCGGGTCAACGTATCCAATAAGAGGTCGCCAACCTGCATTTTAGGGGTTTTTGACAATGATTCCCGCCGCAGCAAAGCACGAATCCGTGCCAGGAGTTCGCTGAAAGCAAATGGTTTAACGACATAATCGTCAGCGCCGGAATCCAGCCCTTTGACTCTGTCTTCAACACTATCCCGGGCGGTCAATATCAGGATTGGAGTATTAATTTTCTTAGCGCGTAAATCCTTGCAGACCGCGATGCCGTCTTTTTTGGGAAGCATGATGTCGAGGATAATAACATCATAGGAAGTGGTTTCTCCCATATATTGCGCTTCTTCGCCGTCATAAACGGTGTCAACCGCATACCCCTCTTCAATCAGGCCCCGCTTGATAATACTGGCGAGCCGCCTTTCATCTTCAACCACCAGAACACGCATAGTTGACTCCTGTTCAAGGTTTCACTTTACCTACATTATACATAAAGAAGATGAAAATAACATGAATGTAACATGAATGAGAGATGATTTTGACTTACCGGATTGTTGAAAAAAGGGAACACCCTGTCTCGGTGCGGACGGAAATATACATATTTGCTTCGCAATGTATATGTTCACCAGCGTAAATACTATGGTATTCGATCTCCGACCTACAGTCTAAAGCTTTGCGAGGAAATTGGATAGCGGTACTTTATCAAGCATGGGGAAGTTTTTATCGGTATGGATTGTAATGGGGTGGGTTGAGCCACGGCTCACCCCCTCCTACGCGACTGAAAATGATTATCTCCTATTTTGAAACAATATCATGGTATAATTTATAAAATGATAAAGCATAAAAATATTGGCAAAGCCAAAACTGAGCGGGTCGGGGACGAGATTGACCTCCACGGGCTGACCGTCGATGAGGCGATCCCCAAACTGGAAGAATTCATTTATCAGGCATTTCAGGCCGGACATTTCAGGGTGTGGGTTGTTCACGGCAAGGGGACGGGAGTTTTACGCCAGGAAATGCGGAGGTATTTATCACGTCATCCGCTGGTCCGGTCGCAAAGGCCGGCTGACCCGCAGCACGGCGGCGCCGGGGCGACACAGGTGGAACTCAGTGATTAACTTACGGTAACAAAAATATACGGGAGATAAATGTGAAAAAGGCACTATATTTTGTTCTAGCAATAGCTTTATTGGCCGGTATTGCGCTAATGGTGGCCGGTTGTTCCAAAGGAACCACGACCCAGACCCCACCCGCGGGGGCGACCACCGCCAAGTCCGGAGATACCGTCGAGGTAGATTACACTTTGAAGCTGGCAGACGGCAGTGTCTATCAGACAACGGTGGGCACCGGCAGTCATTTTGATTTTACACTCGGAACCGGTCAGGTTATTGCAGGGTTTGATGCAGCGGTCAACGGCATGTGGGTAGGAGAAACGAAAACAGTGAAAATCCCGGCTGCCCAGGCCTACGGCACACAGAAGAGCGCGAGTAATCCATTAGCAGGCCAGGATTTGACCTTTATTATTACGCTCCTTGCCATCAATCCACAATGAAAGCGTTTAAAGACGCATTTTAAAGCTAATAAGTAAAATCGTAAATTCTGATATGAAAAAACTAATACTGGCATCAGCATCGCCGCGGCGCAAGGAATTGCTGCGAAAACTGGGGCTTAAGTTCGAGGTCGATGCCAGCGATTGTGCAGAAGAAATCGACCCGGCGCTGGAACCGGAAGAACTGGTACGCCGGATATCGGTCGTAAAAGCAAAATCAGTCGCGTCAAGACACAAGAATGCGGTGATTATCGCGGCGGACACGATCGGGGTAATTGGTAATACGCTGCTGGGCAAACCGCACACCGCAGTAGAAGCCCGCAAAATGCTGACACAAATCAGCGGTAAGTCCCACCTGGTAATTACCGGTTTTACGGTTCTGGACACTGCGGCGAACAAGATAGTAACGAAAACCGTAACCACGAAAGTTTACATCAAAAAACTAGCACGGCAGGAAATCGGCGCTTATGTACAGACCGGCGAGCCGCTGGACAAGGCGGGCGCTTACGGTATTCAGGGGCTGGGCGCGGTAATTGTGGAGAAAATCGAGGGCGATTATTACAATGTGGTGGGGCTGCCGTTAAGTGCTCTGGCGGAAGCTTTAAAAGAATTCGGGATTGGTGTGTGGGAAAGAGCACCCGCTAAATAAAATTAACCAGGCTTACCGGACAGGCAGAGACGCCTGTCCAACTATAAAGGTATTAACCCTGAACTCTAAATTCAAATAGCTAGATTCCTATTTGAGGGTATCCGGAGAGTGGCACGAAAAGACAAAGAGAGGAAAAAAGGCGGATACCGGTGGATTGGGGCTGTTGGGCTTCGCCCACCCTACCGGACTACTTTAACCGAACCGGTTATTTTCAGATAAATGGTGGAATTGCACAGGAGTCCCCTTTGTTGATATTGCTGAATTATCAACAGTATCTATTAGTGTCAGTGGAATTTTCATAGATGTTTCGTCATCGGCCTGAAGCGAATTTCCCGCAACGACAGAAATGGTAATTTGGCGGCTGGATTCAGGCCTTCGCCGGAATGAATAATGGATAATGGGTTCTTGTTTTTAACGTGCAAAGCACTACTTTTTAGGTTTATCCATCATTTTCAGGGCGCTTTGGGCGTCGGCAATAAATTCCTTCACGGTTATCCGTGAGTATTTGTGGTCGGCGATTTTGTCCAGATACTGCGGCGGCACGGTAATAATATGGGCGCCGGCCAAAGCCGCGCTGATAAAATCACCGGCGGAACGGATGCTGCCGACAATCAACTCACTCTTGAAATCCCAGTCGTCCAGCCAGGCCACGGAATTAGCGATAATTTCAGCAGAGTTACCGCCTTCATCATCGATTCTGCCGGCAAAAAGGCTGACATAGGTAGCACCGGCCTTAGCAGCGAACATTAACTGTCCAAAAGACAGGATTGCGGTGGCATTGACCTTGATGCCGGATTTTTCCAGCTGGCTGATAACGCCGAAACAGGGCGCGCCGAATTCATTTTCGACCGGTATTTTAATCACAACATTCTGCGCTAAAGAAGCCAGCCATTTTGCCTGGACTATCATTTCTTTGGTGTCGTTGGTGGTTACTTCAGCACTGAGCGGCAGGGGAGCGATTAATTTGGCCAGTTTCTTGACCCCTTCCTCGATATTGTAAATACCGTCTTTCAGCATGATTGAAGGATTAGTGGTGACACCGTCGACGATGCCGTAACAGAGCCATTTTTCGATTTCTTTGACATTGGCAGAATCAAGAAAGATTTTCATTTCATTCTCCTTTCAATATATAATCTGCAGCTTCCAAAAGGTTAAGCTTGATGGCTTCAGGTTTAACGCCCTCATTATACATCAAGTTACAGAGTTCGCATCTCATTTTACCGATTAACAGGGTGCGGCAGCCGGCGTCACGTCCGGCTTGGATATCGGTCAGATTATCGCCGATGTACCAGGATTCGGCAACATCGATGTCCATATCCCGGGCGGCGTTAAAAATCAATCCGGGCTTGGGTTTACGGCAGGCACAGACGGCGCGATACCGTTCGATTTTGGCTTCCGGATGATGCAGACAGTAATATTCGCCGTCCAGGAAGACTTCCTCTTGACACAATTGGGTTTTCATCGTATTGCTGATTTGCCGGAAGTCTTTCAACGACATATGCCCTTTGGCAATGCCCGGCTGGTTCGAAACGATAATTACTTTGTAACCGGCGCGCTGGAATTTTTTAATAGCTTCAGGCACACCGGGACACAGATGGAATTGTCCGGCAATAAACGGGGAATCAATGATACCCCGGTCCGGAAAGTACACCAGATCGTTCACGACACCGTCTCTGTCCAGAAAGACGGCTTTCACCCGGTTACTCAGTCTCATTTAGTCGATTCCCACTTCATTTCTGACGTACGCATCAGGGGGTCGGAGACGATCATGTGCCAGATAATACTCTGGAAAGCCTCGGTGTGCGGGGTGACTGTGCCGGTGTTTACCACCGGAATGATGATGCAGCTGTCCGCGACTTGTCCCGTATAGCCGCCGTCTCTGCCGACGATGCCTAATATTCTGGCTTGAACCTTACGGGCATATTCCAGCGCTTTCACCAGATTGACGCTGACATTCTTGTCCCGGTTGCCGCCGCCGACCGAAAATACAAAAACACCGTCTTTTCCATTGAGATTACTGCCCTGCAGCCACGCCGCAAAGCTGCTTTCCCAGCCGTCATCGTTAATCCGGGCGGTTAATTCGGAGACATTATCGGTCGGCGAATAGGACTCGATACCGGCAATTTTTCTGAAGTCGTTGACCGCATGGGAGGCATTCCCCGCGCCGCCGCCCACGCCGAGGAAGAACAGCCGTCCTTTTTTCTCCCGGATATCAATCAGAATGTCGATTGTTTTTTCGATTGAGGCACGGTTTATCAGTGAGGCAATGGTTTTTACCTCTACCAGATAATCATCGACATAAGACATAAATATTCCTTTATCTAAGAATAATAATAAAAATAATCATATTAATGAGATTCATAATAGCATAGAATAAAACACATTTCAATCGTTTTCAGGAAAATATTTTAATCAGCGGTCAGCACACATCTAACAGTCGTGTAGAGTGGGGGTGAACCAAGACTCTGCTTACCATATTATCACCGCTCTGGTCGTTCCTGTGCGTATTTTTATTTGACATGGTTATCCGGCACTGTTAGAATATCAGCTAAATCTTGATACTAAAAATAGCTTGAAAATGATAAAGTTACCCGGTTTGGTTCAGGCGTTTTGTTTGTCAATATCATACTGTCTGCATTTCATGATACAAAATCAACATCCACAATCTGAGGAATTCCATGGTACTATGGGTTTCCGAAATTTAAGGAGGTATTATGGAAAACAAAGCCGAAAGGTGGTGGGATAAGCTCGGGACGCCGCAATACGGCGATGAACTGGTGGTCCGCGCCAGCCGGAACATTGTGAATTTCGACCCGTATTTCGGGGAGCTGACTGGCATCTACGGGGCGTGGCTGGAAAGGCTGGTAGTCCCCGATTGGACTTTAGACCCTTCGGTAAAAGATACCAAAGTAGGCGGCAACCGTTTCCAGAGCTGGAGAGGCAACCTGTGCGAAAGTTGGGAGTTTCCGGATTCTAAAACTCATGTTATCCATCTGCGTAAAGGGATACAATGGCAGAACCTGCCGCCGGCCAACGGCCGGGAATTTGTGGCCGAAGATGTGGTGTTTCACTACCACCGGTTTTACGGTCTCGGAGGAGGCTTCGATAAACCCAGCCCCTACCGTTCGACCGATGTCCGGATTCAAGACCTGGCATCGGTGACGGCGGCGGACAGGTACACCGTGGTCTTCAAATTTAAAACATTGAACCCGGAATTGATCATGGAAGCGCTGCACAACATCAGTCTGGCGCAGTGTTTGGAAAACCCCGATGCCGTGAAACTGTGGGGGGATATGCGGGACTGGCATCATGCAATCGGTACCGGCCCGTTTATTTTGCAGAACTTTGTTTCCGGCAGTTCGGCGACGCTGGTCAGAAATCCCAATTACTGGGGACACGACGAACGGTATCCGGAGAACAAACTGCCCTACGTGGACGCAATAAAGTATCTAATTATCCCCGACGAGACAGCAGCGGCCGCAGCGATGCGCGCCGGTAAACTGGATATCATTCACCAGATTTCGTACAAACAGGCCCAGGCCATTCAGCAATCTAATCCGGAAATACAGATGATTGTCACTTCCGGCGACCCGGCGACTACTATCCAGATGAGAAATGATAAACCTCCTTTCAACGATATCAGGGTCAGAAAAGCGATGCAGATGGCCATCGACCTGCCGACCATTGCGAAATCATAT
The DNA here is from genome assembly GCA_052326545.1 of Dehalococcoidales bacterium. Lineage (GTDB taxonomy): Bacteria > Chloroflexota > Dehalococcoidia > Dehalococcoidales > Fen-1064 > Fen-1064. Next base: position 2,144 of record JBKQML010000198.1, on the reverse strand, counting down.
TACGGCGGCACGGTGGAACCATACCCGTCCACGTTAACCAACCGGGAGATGAAAGGATGGGGTTACCCTTACGAAGAGTGGCCGCAGGAATTAAAAGACGAATATGCGTACAATCCCCCGGCGGCGAAGCAATTGCTGGCGGAAGCCGGGTTTCCGAAAGGATTTAAAACACACATCGTGGCGGCCACGGACGGGGATTTGAACCTGCTGCAGGTGGTGAAGTCCTATTTTGCGGATATCGGCATCGACATGGAGATACAGACGATGGAACCCGCCGACTGGGTAAATTTTGTGGAAATCGAGCAGAAGCACGACCAGTTAATGTACCGGCCTTACGGGCCGCTCGGCCATAATAAACCGCCGCTGCGGGTGGTGACGCAGTTCCAGACGGGATACTCCGCCAACTTCGCCCATGTCAGTAACCCCATTTTCGACTCTTTTTACCCGCGGGCGGCGGCCGCGAAAAACGATGATGAGCTGAAACAGGTCATCCGGGACGCCAACGAACATGTGGCGCGGCAGCATTATGCTGTATCCTTATTACTGCCGCTGCAGTACTCACTATACCAGCCGTGGGTGAAGGCGTATGCGGCACAGGGTCATTCGGTGTGGATGGGTTCCGGCGGCCCCAGCCTGCTGAGTTATTACGGGGCGCGGTACTGGATCGACCGGGATGTGAAAAAGAGTTATCAGCATTAAATAATTAGGTCGAATTGCGATATAATTAATTCCATATTGAATAACAGGGCATGCAATGTAGGAGGTGGCCACCCCACTCTGAGATTGCTTCGGATAAACCCCGCAATGACGCGGGGTATTGATATTGTATTAGCATAATAGTTTATCCATTCGAACGGACATTAGTATGCCAGGAGGTTTAAAATGGCCAAGATTGTGATTGTCGGGGCGGGGAGCCATGTCTTTTCCAGCCGTTTCATCACTGATATCGTTTCTTATCCCGAATTGCGCGAGGGCACGATTACGCTGATGGATATCGCCAAAGAGCCGCTGGAGCTGGCGACGGCCTTCGCGAAAAGACTGGTGGAACAGAATAAATTCAACACCAAAATCGAATCGACGACCGACCGCCGTGAAGCGCTGGACGGCGCGGATTATGTGCTGATTACGCTGAAAGTGGGGGGTGTACACCATCTCGATATCGAGAGGTCGATTGCACTAAAGTACGGTGTCGACCAAGGCGATTTGGCCTGCATTGGGTCCGGGGGAGCCTTCGATTCCATCCGGCATGTCCCGCCGATTTTAAACATCTGCTACGATATGGAAGAGCTCTGCCCAAAGGCGTTGCTTTTGAATTATACAAACCCGATGGCGACGATTACCTGGTCGATTAACGATTACACCAAAATCAAGAGCGTCGGGCTGTGCCACAGCGTTTACGGCACGGCGAAAACACTTTCGAAATACATTGACAAACCGTTTGAAGAAATTTCCTACTGGGTGGCGGGTTTGAACCATTTCGCCTGGTTTCTGGAATTCAACTGGAAAGGGAAAGACGCTTATCCGCTGCTGCGGGAGAAGTTTAAAGACCCCTCAATTTATTCCGCAAGCGATGCGCATTATGCCGGGGCGGATATCGTCCGGGCGGAAATGTTCAAGACTTTCGGCTATTACGTCACCGAGTCAAGCGCCCATTGCGCCTCATACGTTCCCTATTTCCGGAAGAAGCCGGAAACCATCGAAAAATATAAACTATCCAGCGGCGCCAAATATCAAAGCAATATCGCGAATAACCAGGCGCGGGACAAAGAACAGGATGAGCTGCTGAGGAAAAAACTGGCGGACAATTTCAAATTTCCGGTCGACAACAGCGGCGAGTACGGCTCCATCATCATCCACTCCATCGAGACCGGTGAACCGGCGGTAATTTACGGCAACGTCAAGAACAAAGGACTGATTACCAACCTGCCGGTTGGCTGCTGCGTCGAAGTGCCGTGCCTGGTGGACGGGGAGGGCCTTCACCCGTGCCATATCGGAAATTTGCCGCCGCAAGTCGCAGCTTTGAACATCAACAACGTCGGGATGCAGGAACTGATTGTCAGAGGCGTGGCGGAAAAGGATAAAACGAAAATCTTCCACGCGATTCTGCTGGACCCGATTACGGCGGCAATGCTGACCTTAGATAG
>JBKQML010000197.1:0-8654 GCA_052326545.1 Dehalococcoidales bacterium | reverse complement strand
GTTTATTCTAAAAGCAGAGGACGAATTATGTAAGGTGAAACCTCAATTTTCCGGGATAAAGAGGCAGTAACCTTTGAAAATATAGTTCTCGAAAGAGGATTAGCATGAGAAGAGCAGCAGGAACGCGGCGGTGTCCCAGATGTCATGGTAACATGTTCATCGACAGGGAATATGACGGTTGGTACATGGAATGCCTGCAATGCAGTTATACCGTAGACCTGGATATTATGTCCGAACCGGGACAGCGACGCAGTTAACATAATATATCAAACCTTGAGCGCTATCCCATAAACTTGTATGATGGAGATATGGGGTTGTGTTCTTTGGCCTTAAGATACGGAACTTTCAGCCACGGTTGGTACGCAAATGTTCAGAGACCGCAGCAAAGTATTTTTGTTGGCAATTTATTTTGCCTCGTAAACGGTGATGACAGCTGAGGTGAACATTTCAGATGTTAGCAATGCCGGTACTGCGGAACAGGGCACGGCTGTTTTTCCCTGTTTCTATTGCGGTGTTTGCTGCACTGATTACCAGCCGCACCTCGATATGCGGGAATCTCAGTCGATTGCCGACCATCTGGGTATTTCTTTGCAGAAATTTCTGGATGACTGTACCGACCCCCGTTGGCCGGGAACCGATACCCATTTATTACGCCATGTAGACGGGATGTGTCTTTTTTTAGAACGGAAAGAAGGGAAAGCCAAATGGCTTTGCCGGATACATGCTTTTAAACCGGATGCCTGCCTGCAGTGGGCTGCCGGTCTGGAGAAAAAAGAATGCCGTCAGGGGCTGAACCGTTACTGGGGATTGTCAGTGGATGATTCGGGGAATCTAACCGGTTCCGCCGCAGATCTGGAATGTTTCCAGATGTTTTTAAAAACACTTAATTAATGGGGGATAACTTCTTATGCCAATCTACGATTACGAATGTCAGAAATGTCATCACCGGTTTGAGTTGAAGAAAGGTTTCAACGAAGTCAGCAGCGCAAAATGCCCGGAATGCAAGGGCAAAGCGAACCGGATTATCACATCGGTGCCGGTGATTTTCAAGGGCTCGGGGTTTTATGTCACCGACCATAAGAAGAACAACCCTGCCTCCACCGCCGAAAAAAAGGAAGAAACTCCTAAAACGGCGGAAAGTTCGAAACCGGCCGTTACTCCTAAACCCGCTGCCGGTTCGAAGAAAGACTAGCCTTCAATCATTGCACCGTTTATTGATAATTAAATTAGCTGAAAACTGGAGGGATGGACTGTGGAGCCATCCCTCAACCATTTCTGTGCACGACCCACCGAAAATAGCGTTAATATTAGCTATTTCCGGGCTGGTTGGACATTGCTGAAGATGCCAACGTTCAAGTATACTTTTGCAAAAGAAAAACGTCTCCATAAAGAAGGCGTTTTCCTGATAATGAAATTTTTTTGTGACAATGGCAATGATATAATTAGGCCAATATCGATGTCAATAATTTTCTTTAATGATGGACAGGGTTAATCGGATAATGTTAAATATCTGGTCTCTGGCCATTATCGCAATCGGTGTGGGTTTTCTGGGCTCGCTGATCGGTATCGGCGGCGCCAGCATCCTGGTGCCGATAATGGTTTTATTCGGGATTCCGGTGAAGGAAGCCATCGCTTGCGGCATGGTGGCGATTATTGCCACTTCCAGCGGTTCGGCCGCTACTTTCGTGAGGGCGCATATCGCCAATATTAAAGTGGGCATGTACCTGGAAATGTTCACCATTCTGGGCGCCATTGCCGGCGCCACCATTACCACTTATATCCATCCGACCTACCTATATTTCTTTTTTGCGGCTTTCCTGCTGACATCCTTCCTGAAGTTCAGGGAATCGATGACCAAAGACTTCGTCCCGGCAACCAGTCAGGATAGATTATCCAAATGGTTGGGGTTACACGGCAGCTATTATGACGAAGCAAAAAAAACCGAGGTGGAGTATAAGGTCACCAATGCAATTCCCGGCGGTTTCGGGATGCTGATCGCCGGCCTGGCGGCGGGAATGCTGGGCATCGGGGCCGGCGCTTTCAAAGTGACAATCCACGAATACGTCCTGAAAATGCCGCCGAAGGTCTCCAGCACGACCAGTAACTTCGTAATCGGTATCACTGCCCTGGCTGGAGTCAGTGTTTATCTGTTTTCCGGCCTGCTGAATCTGACTTTGATGGCCCCGATGGCGATCGGGACTACCATCGGGGCGATATTGGGCGGCAGAGTGCTGAACCGTCTGAATAACCGGACATTGAGAATAATGTTTTTTATCGTTGTTACCTATCTGATTGTGCAAATGTTAATTAAGGGATTCGCATCGCTATGAAAATTAACCGACCGGATAATAGTGAACCTAAATTTGAAAAGGTTATCAGTTATCTGTTAATGACGGGTGTAATTCTGTGCATCCTGCTGGAAGTGATCGGTGTCGCCTTGTTTTACCATGATTACGGTAATCTTAATATTTCACAACAAGCAGGAGTTTTTGTCAAAGGGCATGATTTCTTCAGTTTTATCTACCGGCAATTGCATAACGGCGGCGCCGTAACACCGGCTATTTTGTTTATGATCGCGGGAATTGTGGTGCTGATTTTGACTCCATATCTCAGGGTAATCGCTTCTTTCCTTTATTTTTCCTGGCAAAGGAACTGGAAATACGTCATCATCACCCTCTTCGTCCTGGTCGTGGTCACGCTGAGCTTGACTTTACATTGATTTTGTCAGACAAACTGTCTTACGATCAGCCGCCTCAGCCATAGTTTCGTGTCCCGCACGAACTATCGGCGGAATTTTTAGCAACCGGGGAAATAATCCGCTTCGGATTCTCCGCGCCGCATTTGGGGCATTTTCCCGTTTTCTCGTCGCAGAACCGGCAGAATTTCTCAAATCTGTTTCCACACTGCTCACATTGATATTCGTATATCGGCATTTTCAACCTCCCCGGTCTGTTAAATTTAGCATATAATAAATGGCAGATGATAGATGCGTCTTTTGTCGCACAATCAAAGGATGAAGTTGTTGTCCGCAGAAAATTTTAATTCCGAACAATCGATTGTCTCAGCTGTAAAAGCGCACAATTACAACCTGGCCGAACTTGTTCCCGCGGTGAGAAAAAGTCTGGAATTGATCGGCGGTTTAAACTCGATAGTAAAACCCGGCAGCAAAGTTTTTTTAAAAATAAATCATCTCTCACCGCCGTCTCCGCCCGAAAAGGGCATTGTGACGCACCCTGTTTTTACGGAAGCTGTGATCATTCTGCTGGAGGAGACGGGTGCGGAAATTACCGTTGGCGATGACATTGAAGAAGGCGATGAGGACGGCTTTATCGTCTCCGGATACCGTGCCATGTGCAAGCGGCAACACGTAAAGCTATTAAATTTGAGAGAAGCCGGTTTTGTGGAGCAGGCCTGCAATGGAAAAATCCTGAAAAATCTATATATCTCAAAAATTGTACAGGAAGCGGATGTTATCATTAATTTACCCAAGTTTAAGACGCATTCGTTGACCATTTTCACCGGCGGTATCAAGAACATGTACGGCATTATCCCGGCCGGTTTACGCCGCAGGTTTCACGGCGATTATCTGAGGCCGGAAGATTTCTGTCAGATGCTGGTCGATATTTATTCTCTGGCAAAGCCGGAATTGACGATTATGGACGGCATTATGGCGATGGAAGGGGATGGCCCCGGCTCAGGAAAAATGAGAAACACGGGGTTAATCCTGGCCGGCAGGGACGCAGTGGCGCTGGATGCGGTCTGCGGCGGAATCATCGGATTGAAGCCGGAAGATGTATTGACCACACGTTATGCCGGTGAAAGGAATTCGGGTATCAGCGACCTCAGAAAAATCGAGGTCGCCGGTGAGAAATTTGATTCTTTAATTATCAATGATTTTAAACTGCCCGCCCGCGCGGTCCGGATCGCGGTGAAAGGCGCTCCGCGCGGATTGGCGAAAAATATTCTGGAACAGGTTGCACCCAGACCGCGCGTGATAAAAAAGAACTGCACTGCCTGCTACCAATGCGTAAAAGCCTGCCCTACCGGTGCCGCCGCGATGGTCGGGAAAACAGCGGTCATTAACGATAAATTATGCATCCGCTGCATGTGCTGTCATGAGGTCTGCCGGTTTAATGCTATCTTTCCGCGCCGTCCTTTTTTCGGCACGGTGATATATGGTATGCTACGCGCTGTGCGGCGGACGTAATATCTTTTTTAGTCAAAAATAAAATGTGGTATACTTGCTCGTAACGGGCGCAAAATCGTGTCGCCCGCTGGTTTTTGGTAAAATGCTAAAAGAAATTGAGAAGGTCGTTACGATATGAAATACGGAGTTTTTCTTTTCAACACGACAACCGCGGCAATGCAGGCGCAGAAAGTATTATCCGTTAAAGGTTACAGTTCAACCCTGATTCCGGCTCCAGGTCAATTCCACAGCCCCAGCGGCATGGCCGTCCGCTTCAACTGGATGGAGCAGGCGGAGCTGCAGGAAATACTGAACAAAGCCAACGTGCAGATTCAGTCAACACAGGAAATGGGGTAGGGATAATTGTTTATCCGCAAATATTAAAAAGGAAATTTTCCCCACTCTGAGATTGATGCTTCGTCTCAGCGTTCCTCGTAATGCAACTTACTGTTGAAATTAGACTATTCTGCGCTATATATTATCCAATCATCACCGAATCACGATTTTATCAGAAAATGTCATAGGTTTGTTATTTATTGGCAGTAAATGATATAACTTTGTCACTTGCTCTCTGTGATAATAGCATTACGGTATTATGCCCCTGGAAAATGATGTTACCGCAGGAGAAAAATGTGGTGAAACGTATTGCAGATTCATATCAGCCGGGTTTAGTCGCAGTTTCATTGTCTTTAATATTGCTTCTTCCGTTAATCGCAGCGAATGTAATACCACCGGTTCAAAATACATCTTTAACTGATCCTGCCAGCCTTAACCAAAATGTTTGCCCATTACCGGCGTCGTCAAGGCTGGGAAATAATTTACTGTTGGGCCGACCGGGTTCGATGGCATATGATGAGCAGCTTGGGACAACTTTTACCCAGGACGCCAGTTCGCTCGCTTACACGGTGATTGCAGTGGCGCAAACGGGAACGGATAATTACGGACCTGCGTATCTGCTAAATGGTTTGGGAAATACCGGTTACTGGTATCAGGTGGGGCTGTCGTACAATTGGGACCCCAGTATTGCGACCGGATTCCAATTGGCATATTCTGTTTTCGACCCCTCAGGTAATCTTGTATTACCCACTAATAGTGGTGCAGGTCTGGCAACGATTTCACCGGTGAATCCGGGGGATACAGTTCTTCTCAGTTTAAGTTTCTCGAATGGAAATGTGATTATGCAAGGCACCGACCGGAATACGGGAGCGCAAGCCCAGGAAAGTTATACGGCAGCTGGAGCAAACACATTTTCAGGTAATTCCTCCGCACCGAGTAACTCACAGGGCTTCTTCTCGGGACTGATGACCGAATGGTATCACAGCGCCTTATATACCGGAAGCGAACAGGGTGTAACTTATACTACCACCGGTTCTCCCATCACATCGGCCTGGTTGTGGATGGATGAATTTTCGGTTTCAGCGAGAGGTATTGGGAGTGCAGTTTTCAGTAACTTCTCTAATTCACCGGTCGTATTTACCAATCCGACCCAAATGCAGTCGCTTTCTTCAAACGGAGCAATTGTTTCGGCTAATGCCACGCAGTTTATCACCGGACAAATACCATCAACGGTGCAGCTTACTTTTAGTTATTCTGTAATCGGAGGTACCGGTAATTCAACGGCCCCGGTACTGACTTACACCGCCGGGGGTGTTACGAAGACAGCCGCTTTGTCCCAAACCGGCCAAATAATTTCGGTTGATGGCGGTTCTTCTTGGAGCGTGACCGGCCAATTGCCATCATCAACGGCGACGGAAAGGTGGCTGACCAGCCAGGTAACCGCTGGTACTGCTACTTCAGCTCAAACAATAAATTTTGTATTTTCTCACCAATACTATGGCACGGTGAATGCGGATCCGGTTACCGGCGGTAAAGTTTCCATGATGAGCGGCTGGTTCGATGCAGGTACACAGTTACAATCCATCGCATCTGCTAACCCCGGGTGGCAGTTCGAAAGTTGGAGCGGGTCCGGCAGCGGTTCGTATTCGGGAAATAATAATACGGCGGCAGCGGTAGTAAATGCACCGCTGACGGAAACCGCAACTTTTTATCCCGGACTGACAATCACCGCCGGCGATAATATGTCTGTTTTATATTCATATACCGGCGCAGCAGGTGCAGTCGTCTCAAACATTACCAGAACAATTTATGCCCCGGCAGGCACGGACATACAGCTTACCGCCAAACCCAAACTGTTTATCTATTCGTTTCGCGGATGGAGCGGATTAACTGTCAGTAAAAACGCTAAAACATTCACAGTATTGAATTCTCCACAAAGTATTGAATCCAGCTCTGCGTATAACTACACCAACATCGCGATAGCCTGTGCTGCGGCCATTATCATAATCGCAGCTGTGATTATTACACTTCTACGAATGCGAAAGAAACCTTCAGGAACTATTTCCGAAAGCGGCCCGGGCACAAAGGGCTGAATGACATTCGGGCAATTTGTTATTTTTCCAGCATCTCTTTCATGGGAGCCCAGTAATAGTCCCGCCAGCCCTGTGAGATATCAGCAAATTGTCTTGCGGGGACGCCGGTTTGAGTGAATAAGAGTCTGGTGCCGCCCGGAATTTCTTTAAACGTGAAAGCAACTGTGGAATAATGACCTTCCGGCCAATCACTGGCGCGCCAGCTTTGAACGATTTTATTATCCGGTATCAGTTCGAGGTTAGTGCCTTCGCTGTAACCGTCAAAGACGGAGAATTTACCACCAACCTTCCGGCTGATGGACGCTTTGTCACCCGTAAATTTCGCGTGTTTCCGGGAATCCATCAAAGCTTCATAAATGTCATGCGGCGGAGCCTTAAAGGTTATTGTTTGCCTGACGGTTTTAGTTTCCATTGCACAACTCCGGTTTCATCTGTTATTTTGTTTTTGACCTTCTACCGAAAAGTAGAAATGATGTTGTTAAATATTATCGGCAGCATTATTATAGCGTACGGAATAAAGATAAAGACAAAGGCGGCGCGTCCATACCCGGGAAATCCGAAACGGGTGTAAAGCGCGCGCACCCCAACGGCAATTAAGATAAATGCCGCTATCACGGCGGCATCTATTACCAGTAATTCCGTGAACCCTCCGGTGTTTAACGCCCATTTCGCCATCAGACCTAACTCTGAAACTTGATGACTTGAATTAAATTTGAGCGCAGCAAATGTACTGGAGTAATCCAGGACAGCCAGCAAACTGACGAATTGTATCAGTCTCGATTCAGACCACGGCCAGATCAGCCGTGAAAATTTCTCGATTGGCTTTTCCAGTTTCCTGTCCTGTTCATTCGCTTTTTTAAGTCTGGTTCTCATTGATTGCAATATTTTTTGCATTTTCTTCCTGGCCTGCCTGCGGATAACTCATTATACTGTTTCAGACGCATGAAAAGAAGTTTTTTCCGTTAGTATTATAAAAGAAATTCATCCATCATATCCATCTTTGTTTCACGTTCAATACGAAAGTACTATACAAATTGAACAAAAGATGGATGGACTCAAAATGCCCTATCAAGGATAATTATTCAAGTAGTATCAATACTTCTCATCAATAAGGATAAGACATATGTCGATAGAAATAAATGGGAAGACCTATTATCGAACTGCCGAGATATGTGCCAAAGCGGGTATCAGCAGGGCGACACTTTTTCGCTGGCTGAAGGCGGGGGTGCTTAAAAAGACATATCGGGATCGTCGGGGATGGCGCATGTTTACTGAGAGCGACCTTGAAATAATGCGGGCTGAAGCTGATATGATTAAAGTCGAAGACAGCCCTAAAAAGAGTGCCGGTTAGGAATATAAAAAGACACCGGGGAATAAATAGCCGGTGTGATCAGGTTGTATTGCTGACCGCCCGGTGATACAGGTAAATCAATCTGCAATTAAGCTCAACGGTATCTGCCTGTTTATCGTAATGTTCACTCATTCCAATCGGTTGTGTCAGTATATCGTCGAACAAAGCTTGTGGAAACATTGCTCTCAATTGCGCCACGACGCTGTTAAGATTGGTTGAAGAAGATGGGGCAATGTTCGCGCCGAGAGATGAGAAATTAAAAGAATTCTCAAAAAATTCGACTCTCGGCTCCAGGGAGTCCCGGCCGTAAATCCTGACAAAATAGCCCACTTCATCTGAACTGGCTTTAGTTGTTTCTTTAACTTTACTCCAGATAGGAATACCGCCGGTAACCAGTGTTGCCGTCAGATTGAATTTCATTCTGGTTTTTGTTACTGTTTTGTCCGTAGATATCTGATACTTTCCCTTGAGAATAAGAAACACGTCTTTGGTTTCCAGTTTGAGCGCCTGATTGGTCTTATCCCGGAAGACGACTTCCTGTTCTCCAAACTCAAGCGCGCGTGCGGTGAATCCGGTTGCAGGAGATTTATCAACCTCACTGTCATTCACGGTAAATGCGACCAACCCCAAAGTTTTCAGTTGCTGTGCGATCGGTTCGGCTTCTTCCTTGGTCGGGTAATGCGCAATC
>JBKQML010000196.1:0-7578 GCA_052326545.1 Dehalococcoidales bacterium | reverse complement strand
AGATTCCCGATGGGATACGGGCGGTCCAGACTTTCGTATCGCGACTTACCCAGGTGATGCAGCGGCATACTATCGACTTCAACTAAAGAAGAGAGCCCCAGGGCAAATTCAGCGGTAGCACGGATGTTTTCCTCCGAATCGTTACTACCGGGAATCAGCTGTATCCTGATGTAGAGCGGCATATGTCGTTCGGCGACAGCCCTGGCATTTGACAGAATCAACTCGTTGGAAACGCCGGTGAGACGCCTGTGCTGCTGCGGGTCCATGTGCTTGATGTCCCAGAGGAAGAAGTCGACATAGGGCAAGACCGGTTCGAGTCCCGACCAGGGAATCTGACCGCAGGTGCCAACCCCGGTGTTGATGCCCGCCTGCTTGAAAGTCCGCAGTAATTTCAGTGCAAAGCCGGGAACAAACAACGGTTCCCCGCCGGAAATAGTAACACCGCCCTGAGAGTACTTGAAAACAGTCTCGTCTTTTGCGACTTCGGCCACCAGCTGGGCAACCGTCATCCGGTGTCCCAGGACTTCGAGGGCCTGAGCGTTGCAGACCTCAGCGCACTTGCCGCAGACAGTGCAGATAGACCGGTCAATGACCGGCTTGCCATCAACTAGAGTTATGGCATGGACGGGACAGACAAGCGCACACAGTCCGCATTTTATGCACTTCGCCGGATAAAAGGCCAGTTCAGGTTCGGACTTCTGCGAATCGGGAGTGGAACACCAGCAGCAGTGGAGCGGGCATCCTTTGAAGAGGACAAGCGTTCGCAGACCCGGCCCGTTGTGTATCGTCATCCGGGTGATGCTTAAGACAAGCCGGCTGTCATCACTTCTTCCGGACTCGCGAGAAATCGTTTCATTCTTCATCATCGGCAGACTAGATGCTAAAAGCCTTCGTGTTGGGTCCGGTTGATGATGTCCTGCTGCTGTTCCGGAGTTAAGTCAACAAAATAAGCTGTGAAACTGGCCACCCGTACCATTAGGTCGCGGTATTTTTCGGGCTCTTTCATCGCCTTTTTCAGCTCGTCACTGGAAATGATATTAAACTGAACGTGATATATTCCCTCATCCTCGATTGCCCGGAGGAAGGACATGACATTATCAACATCACGTTCGGTGGCAATAAGCTGCGGGCTCAGTCTCAAATTTAACGGTCCGCCGAGTGCGAACCGGTGCATCGGCATCTTACTGGCTGATTTAATAACGGCAGTGCTCCCACTTTTATCCATACCCTGTACCGGTGACATCGTATCGGCCAGGGGATTCGGATAAATATGTCCGTTAGGCAGGCTCCCGACAATCTGTCCGAACATCACCGTATTGGACCCGGTAATGATTGCGCCGGTCCACCGGCCGCCCCAGCGCGGCAGCAATTCTTTCTGAGTATTGATCCAATCAAGGGCGTCGTACCAGGTATCCAGTACCCAGGCCGCCCATTCGTCGGCATAGTCGTCATCGTTACCGTATTTAGGAACATTATTAATGCATTCCTGCCGCAAATTTTCATAGCCTTGCCAGTTCGCTTTCAGGGCTTTGGTTAATTCATCCCAGGTCATTTTCTTTTCTCTGAATATCAAACGGTCAATTACTCCTAGAGAATCGGCTGTATCCGCTAAACCGGCGCAAAAAGCGCCGTAGGTTGTAAACCATGCCCCACCCTGGGTAATGTCGATGCCTCGCTGCATCGGGCCTTCGGATAATGATGAGCTGAACGGTGCCGGATACCAGCGGGACTGGGTTTCTTTAAGGGCTTGCGAGCCCCTGGCATTGTACGTCATCCAGTAGAAAACCTGTTCCCGGAAGGCTTTACGTATTCCTTCTATCGATTCAAAAGTGCGCGGGTCGCCGGTCATCGGGCCGATTTGTTTCCCGCAGATGGCACACTTACCGTTATTGATCACCAGTTCCAATATCTTGGCGACGACGCTATTAGCCTCATACAGGTTGCCCATCGTAATGTGCGGCAGATTAACTTCCGTGCAGCCCAATAGTGAATATTCCCGACAATCTTCAATACTTAAATCGGGATACCCTTTCTGTGTCATCCGGACACCGGTTTTATCCATGATAAATTTGGGTTTGCCGTAACCCAGTCTGACCAGCTCGGTTGCTTTGCGGAGATATTTGTCCGGTGTCCCTTCCCACATTCTGAATGCGGTTTCCGGTAAAAGTACGCCCAGTTGTTCGTCGGTTTCCAGACAGAGCATTGTCACGTCATTACAGGCATCTTTACCCTCGCGGGTTTGCCCGCCCATTGTCAGCACCAGGCCCAACCCCATGCCGGTTAGCAGTTTAACAAATTCGTAGCTGCGCAGCATGGCGCCATTGCACTTAATCCAGAAGCATTCCAGTAATTCGAGCGCTTCGTCGTAGCTCATTGTTTTTTCATCGGTGACCGATTTCTTGTAGAAAGGATACATATACTGGTCGAAACGTCCGAAACAATGCACCAGCGAGGCCAGTTCGCAGGAAATAACGACATGCAGCAGCCAGACGGATTGCAAAGCTTCCCACCAGTTGCGTGCAGGATTGGCCGGGACCTGTGCACAGACCTCAGCAATCTGTAACAGTTCTTTTTTCCGCTTGGGGTTCGCTTCTTTTGTTGCCATTTCTTTGGCCAGGTCGGAATATCGTTTGGCGTAGGCGATGGCGGCATCGATAGAAATCAGGACAGCTTTGTAGAAGTCTTTCTTTTGCTGTACCTGATAGTGGTCGTACGGCTGGTCTACCTGAGCCTGATAGTATTCTACTTCTTCCCGGATGCCCTTCAAGCCTTTGTGCAATACCTTTTCGTAGTTTGCCATTTGATGTCCGATATCACCGTTCATTTGCCAATCGGCAATGGCCGGAATATGCGGACAGGAGGATAGACCGGCAAAGGCATGCTCCTTCAAATCATCATTTAAAGTTGCCCGATTGTAATCACCCAGTGTTTTCCCTTTAAAGTAAGGGAAAATTACCTCTTTTAACTCTTTTCTCTCTTCAGGGTGAATAATGTGACGGTCAAATGTCCTTATTTCAGGATCTCTCTCCGGGTCGTCAAGCTCTTTCTCCAGCCATGTATAGTCTCCGCCGACAATCGTAGAACCACGTACCTTGCTGTTGATACTGCCGATAATCAGTTCATTATCGTAAATCTTGATGGTTTTTTCCCGCAGGAAGGTCTCCAGAAAACGGGCGCGTTGAATGATCCTGGGCTCATTTTTGTATTGTTCATATACCTTCATTTCCGTTCGCATGCGTTCCAGGCAAATTTCCGGGGTTCGGATGGCATTTTCCCGGAGTTTTTTCACGCGTTCGGTATAAGACGGGACAAATAATTCCTGCCAGCTGCCGACATTTTGTTTCTCTTTGTCACTGAATCCGATAGCCATTTTGAACCCCCTCTTTGTTTGATGGATCAAGAAGAGACCAACATTTTGTTATTTCTTACCCACTTATATTGTAGTTACTATCATAAAGCAAATCAAATTAAAAGCAAGTGATATTCATCACAAAAACATACTTACTCTAAAATACGCTGCCGGTGTCCCCCACCACCGCGGCTATTTTCCCGGGAAGACATCCTCGATGGAGCGCTGCGCCGGATATTTCACCTGGCCCGCGACCTTCGACGGCAGGATAATCGTCGCTTTGCCTAACGTTACGCGCACTCCCCTTTGATTTTCTCCCCAATGTTCGATATCGACGCAATACTTGCCGTCATCGATATATTTCCGGGTGATTTTGCCGCGGTACCAGCAGGTGTCCCCATGGCAGACAAATCCGCGAAATTGAATGGAATACTTCCACAGAAAACCGTCATCTCCCATCCAGTTCGTGAACAGGATGGATACCAGACATTCCCGCTCGACACCAAGGTCATAGTTGCCCTGAACTCCCACTGCCCGGCCAAGATCATAATCGGCATGGGGGCCCAAAGTGGTGCGCGTATTGATACGGGGGTCATAAATACCTCCGTCGCCGCCGATAGGGAATCTGATACCTTTCATTCCGGCGGCGGAAACCCAGGCAAAGAAGCTCATTATCGTCCACGGCCCGACTACAATGTGGCCGATAGAATCACCTTCGTTAACATCTTCCCAGAACCGCGGCTGGCTCCCCCGCATCTCCTCTTTCTTCCTGTCTGCCTCGATCCTGGCGATCTCTTCATCCGTATATTTGTACGGTTTGACAAATTCCTCGTATTTCCCCTGGCTCTTCGACGCTTCATCGCTGGGAGAATGGTGGACAAAACCCTTGGCCAGCGCCAAAATCTCGCCAAGATGGTTCCGGTACTGACAGATGCTGGTTGTCACCATCATCTGTCCGCTGAATCTGCTTTTCACAATTTTGGCGTCGATCAATCCTACGCCGTTAAAATCCAGGCGGTCATCTTCAAAGACGGGTTTAAAGTATTCCCATTCGTTGCCGCTGTTAAATGCCCGTGCTCCGGCGGTATGAAAGCCGCCCAGCCGTTCGTCGGTGACTTCCTCATGGGCCAACGGATCGAGGTGGTGCGCTGCGCTCGAGAGAAATGTCGGTTGAGCAATCAGTTTGCCGTACTTTGTCGCCCTGGCATACTCCGCATCCCTGAACCTGGGATTGAAATCGCCGATTGCGTCGGAATACCGTCTGATATTTTCCGCCGAAGCGACATCGGTGTAAATGATAGAACCGGGGAGCGCCCCGGCTCCCATTGTCATTTTGTTAAACTTTTGAATGCCCCGCCGGCTCAATACATAAGCCAGTCTTTCTTCCAAACCCGGTACTTTTGTTTCTTTGTCTGCCATAGGAAAAATCCCCCTTTTAATATTTGATAAAAAATTATTAGCTGCTTGCTGTTGTTTTAAAAAATCTCCGGGTGCTGCGCCCTTGTTTGTAATATGCTGAAAACAACTTGTTTTAATAATCTTTTGTTTGTGTAATCAGGATTAAATATGGTATAGTATTCAGTACCGAATATCCTAAATTTGAATGCAGTATAACATCAATTTCGGTTTTTGTCAAAGAATAAAAAATGAATGGAACACGGACGGGGCACCCCTTTATTTAGACAGCGGTTATTTATGCTGTTTCAGTACCGCGATATTCCGTTAATCTCATCAGGCTTAAGAACATTTGACATTGCGATCAGAATGAGTTATAAAAAGTAACGCAAATGTGAACTGAGAGAGCGGACGTTATTTTCATAATGCAACAACAATTGTTTGATAATGCGGCGTTGTGCTGCATCAGATTCCCCGGAGGGATTAATGAGCTCTGAAACAATACCCGGCGGATATAATGGGAAAATACTGAGGGTCAACCTTTCCAACAACAGTATTTCCACCGAAGAAATTCAGGGTCCATTTTGTAGAAAATACTTGGGTGGAGCCGGGTTTGTCGCGTACTTTTTATTGAAAGAATTGCAAGCGGGTGTGGATCCATTGGGACCCGATAATAAACTGGTTTTTGCTACCGGCCCGCTGACGGGGATTAAATTATCCGGCAGTGCGCGGCATTGTGTCGGCGCCAAGTCCCCCTTGACCAATACGATTGCGAAGGCAGAAGCCGGGGAATTCTGGGGTGTAGAACTCAAGTACGCCGGATTCGATGCCTTGATTGTTGAAGGAAAAGCCGATAAGCCCGTATACATCTCGATAAATGACGGGCAGGCAGCCATCAATGATGCCGCTCACCTGTGGGGTAAAAACACCAAAGAAACTCAGGAAATTATTCGCGCCGAACTGAAAGACGGCCGTGTGCGGGTCGCCTTAATCGGACCCGGAGGCGAAAACCTGGTAAAGTACGCCTGCATCATGCATGGGCTGTTTGATGCTGCCGGCAGGGGTGGACTGGGCGCAGTTATGGGCTCGAAGAACCTCAAGGCAATCGCCGTCCGCGGTCATCATCCGCCCCCAATTGCATCGCCGGAGCGGGTTAAAGAATACAGGGAATGGCTCACGACCAATATTGAAAAGGTAAGGCTTTTCCAGGAATTAGGCAGCGGCGCCTACATGGTTCCCTATGAATCGAGCGGAAATCTGCCGGTCAGAAATTTCCGTGATGGATTATTCCCGAACGCAGCTGCGATTGAAGGCAAGACCATAAAAGACACGATTCGAGTCGGGATGGATGGTTGTTTCGGTTGTATCGTGCGTTGTAAAAAAGTGGTAAAAATAGATGCCCCATACCGGGTGGACCCCGCTTACGGCGGACCGGAATATGAAACATTAGCCGGCCTGGGGTCGAACTGCGGCATCGATAATCTTAAGGCAATCTGTAAAGGTAACGAGTTGTGTAATGCTTACTCATTGGACACCATCTCCACGGGACTGAACATTTCTTTTGCCATGGAGTGTTTCGAAAAGGGAATTTTAACGTCTAAAGATACCGGCGGCCTTGAAATCAGATTCGGGGATGCCGAAATAATGCTCAAACTCATTGAATTAATCGCTTTCCGGAAAGGTATTGGTGATTTATTGGCTGATGGGACGGCGATTGCGGCTCAGAAAATAGGGAGAGGCGCCGGGGAATATGCGATGCAGGTCAAGGGACTGGAGTTAGCATTGCATGAACCGCGTTTAAAAGCAGGGTTGGGGTTGGGTTACATGGTGAATCCAAACGGCGCTGACCATTGTATGAATATCCACGACACCTCGTTTGCCAAAGATCCGCAAATGAAGGATTTGCATGCCTTGGGGATTCTGGAAGGGTTACCGCCGGAAGAGATGAGTCCTAAAAAAGTTACGCTTTTCAAAGCAATGCAGTTCTTGCGCCTCCTGGGTGATTGTTTACCGGCGTGTATGATACTCCCTTATAACTATAAACAGCTTGCCGATTTAACCTCGGCAGTTACGGGATGGGATATGGAAATCCCGGAACTGACCAGAATTGCCGGTCGGATTCTGACAATGATGCGGTTATTCAATATCCGCGAAGGATTCAACGCAGCCGATGACAAACTACCGGCGCGTTTTTTTGAGCCTAAAACCGACGGTTATCTCTCCCAGGCCAAACCGGACCCCGCCAAATTCGAGAGAGCCAAAAGGTATTATTATGCGTTAATGGGTTGGGATGCGCAAACGGGAATACCAACCCCTGAAACATTAGAGGATTTAGGTCTTCCGGTAGTATAATGATTCATAATGTCGGGGGTGGCGGTCATAGTAATAATAATGGAACAGGAAGTGAATCGGAATAAAGCGTTTTAAAGTTAAATGGTCGACAAGTTTGAAGGAGGTGCTGTAAACAGAAAATCGCATGTGGGGATAAATTGAGCAAATCAATACGGCGATGAAACGGCTGGTTGAAATGCTGGAACAATAGAAAATTAAACCGTAATAATGTAAACGTAAGTTGATAAAGATTGCGAAAATAATTAAGGAAAAATAAACAGGAGACAAATTAATGGCAAAGAAATTCAAGATTCTCAAGATTTCCAAGGTCGTTGGTTCCGGCAGTTTAGCCGTCGGGCCCAGCATGTCGTCCAAAGAGGCCGATGAGTTCGCCAAGGTAAATGCGGAATTAGTGGAAGTTGCCGAAAGTGACAAAGCCGGATTGGCGGCCGCCCTGAAAGAAGCGGATCTTTTGATGTACGGCGGGGTTACGATTTCAGATG
>JBKQML010000195.1:0-2569 GCA_052326545.1 Dehalococcoidales bacterium | reverse complement strand
ATGATGAAGGTTATGCTAACGCGGATATTAATCCCAAAATCAACACCAGAGAAAATGAGCAACTGGTTGATGTAAACTATCAAATAAATAAAGGCCAACCAGTTTATATTAATCATATTAATATTTCCGGCAATAACATTACACGTGACAAAGTTATCCGGCGTCAGTTAGAAGTAGTTGAAGGTGATCTTTATTCCGGCATCAATTTGAAAAATAGTTATAGTAATTTAAACAGACTGAGGTATTTTGAAGAAGTAGATTTTCAAACGGAAAAAGGACCTGATAAAAGTAAACAGGATATCAATATCCGGGTTAAGGAAAAAAGTACAGGTACGTTTATGG
Organism: Dehalococcoidales bacterium; assembly: GCA_052326545.1. Classification (GTDB taxonomy): domain Bacteria; phylum Chloroflexota; class Dehalococcoidia; order Dehalococcoidales; family Fen-1064; genus Fen-1064. The sequence goes on along the minus strand of JBKQML010000195.1, from coordinate 2,227 downwards.
TGGGTGCCGGTTATAGTGCCGTTGATCAGGCTGTCATTATGGGGCAGATTACTCAACAAAATTTTCTTGGTTATGGTCAGATTTTGAGCCTGAAAGCATCTTTAGGTTCGACTACCAATGATATTGACTTGTCTTTCACAGAACCATGGCTTTTTGATCTGCCGATTTGGTCTAAAGCGGATATCTGGAAATACAAAAAGGATTACGATGATTACTCTCTGGATTCACGCGGTGTAGGACTTACTTTAGGTTATCCTATCTGGGAAAAGATTATGGGCTCCATAGGTTATAAACTTAGCACCGATGAAATATCGAACGTTTCAGGTGCGGCCCCCATTCAAATTTTAGATCAGGAAGGTCAGATAATAACCAGTGCGGTAACATTCTCTTTAAATCGAGACTCGACTGATGATTATATTTTCCCTACCAGAGGAACAAAGGCTGGTATCTCAGTTACGGAAGCAGGGGCAGGGGGAATATTAGGGGGCGACGCCAATTATACACAATATGGAGCAAATTTATTTGCGTATTTCCCTCTGCCTTTAGATGTAGTTTTTGGAGCTAAAGGAAGAATCGGTTATATTGATGCCCAAAATGGGGCAGCAATTCCTATTTTCGACAGATATGTTTTAGGCGGAATTAATTCTTTGCGTGGCTTTCGTTATATTGGTCCTACTAATCCGGGAACGGAGGATGTAATTGGCGGCTCAACTATGTTATGCTTTAATTTTGAACTGGTATTCCCTTTTATTAAAGATTCCGGCATGAAACTGGTTGCTTTTTATGATGCCGGTAACACTTGGAATGACAATTATTACCTTAATGATTTAAGGCAGTCCGTGGGTCTAGGTCTTCGTTGGTATTCACCGATTGGTCCTTTAAGGCTTGAATATGGTTACATAATTAACCGTGGAGGAATAGATGATGACTCACCTGGACGCTTCGAATTTACGATCGGAGCGCCCATGTAAACAAAAATAGAGTGAGCAAAAGGATTTTTTTAAACCATAAATAATTAGAGAGGAGAGTCTATATGAAAAGAAGTATTTACCTGATGACAATAATTACCTTGTTGGTTTTTGTCTGGAGCGCCAGTTCTTTGGCCGCGGATAAAATTGGTTTTATCAACTTGCAGGAAATAATGCAAAATTCCAACGCCGGTAAAAAGGCTTCGGAAGATTTTAAAAAGTTTTACGAAAAGGAAACCCAGGAAATTAAATCATCAGAAACCGAATTAAAAAAAATGAAGGAAGAGCTGGAAAAACAAAGTTCAATCATGACTCAGAACTCACGAACCGAAAAGGAAGCTGCATATCAAAAGAAATTACGGGATTATCAATTACTGGTCAATGATACAAATGAAGAGCTTAAAAAACGCGATCAGGAAATGACTCAAAAGCTGATGCCCGGGATAATTAAAATTATCCGCTCTATAGCTGAAAAAGAAAAATACACCTTGGTTATGGATGTAGCAACCATGCCGATACCTTACTATGCTAAGGAAAATGACTTTAGCAAGAGGGTTATTGAAGAATACAATAAAACGAAATAACAGGACAATCTTCACTTAAATGAAAATGACGATTGCGGAGATAGCCTTGTTTCTTGGCGGCACTGTCATTGGAGCGGATGATACAATTATCAACGATATCCGGTCCATTGAAGAAGCAAATGAAGGTGACCTTACCTTCATTGCCAACAAGAAGTATCTAAAGAAACTGAAGCTGACAAAGGCATCAGCTATTCTTGTTTCTCCGCAAACAACGGCTGAAGGCAAAAATTTAATTATAGTGGCTGACCCTTACGCCACTTTGGGAAAATTATTAACACTTTTTTATCCATTGGAACATGGCCGCAGTGGTGTAAGTCCAGACGCATATATTGAAGATGGCGCCATAATATCTCCTGAGGCTACAATATTTCCCCGTGCTTTTATCAGCAAGGGAGCAAAGATCGGTAAAGGAACAGTTATTTACCCCGGTGTTTTTATAGGGAAAAATTCTTCTGTTGACGAAAATTCAACAATATACGCCAATGTCACTGTTTATCACTCTTGTATTATTGGTAAACGGGTAATTTTGCATTCCGGAGTTGTGATCGGCTCTGATGGATTTAGTTTTGCGTCCCCTGGAGTAAACAATACTAAAGTTCCTCAAGTCGGTTTTGTGCAAATTGACGATGATGTGGAGATCGGCGCCAATACTACTATTGATCGCGCCGCTTTGGA
>JBKQML010000194.1:0-7967 GCA_052326545.1 Dehalococcoidales bacterium | reverse complement strand
ATCGGATTGGGTTCCTCGCAGTTTGCCGGGAACCCTTTCATGTGGAATAGTCCTTCACAGGAAGAAGTGAACAAAATTGTAAAAATTGCATTGGATGGCGGCATTAACTGGTTTGATACCGCCGAGTTGTACGGTTGGGGAAAGTCAGAGCGAGCTTTGGCTGCGGCCTTGGTTAAAGCGGGCAGGTTGAATAACGATGTTGTGATTGCCACCAAATGGTTCCCCGTTTTCCGGACAGCCCGCAATATTCACCGTACCATCGATAAACGTCTAGAATGTCTATCACCCTATCAAATCGACCTTTACCAAATCCACATGCCTTATGCATTCTCATCCGTCGAGGCACAGATGGATGCCATGGCGGGTCTGGTTAAGGAAGGTAAAATCAAATGTGTCGGTGTGAGCAACTTCTCGGCCGTGCAAATGCGGCGGGCTTTAGCCGCCCTTGCCAGGCACGGCTTGGTATTGGCTTCAAACGAAGTGATGTTTAACCTGGTAAACCGTAATTTGGAGACAAACGGCGTTCTGGATGCCGCGAAAGAACTTGGCATATCCCTCATTGCCTATAGTCCTTTAGCTCGTGGTTTATTAACAGGTAAGTTCCACAAGAACCCTGAATTGATTAAGAAATTACCATTTATTCGGCGTATGCAATTTGGGGGCAAGGTCGCCAAAACCTTTAATCTCCTTAAAAAATTAGATGATATTGCTGGCGCACACAAATGCACCATATCTCAGGTTGTTTTGAGCTGGACGGTAAACTTCCACGGCGATGTCATCGTAGCTATTCCCGGAGCTACTAAGATCGACCATGTGAATCAGAATGTTGGTGCCCTGACATTAAAACTTACTCAGAAAGAAATGGCCATTCTGGACAAAGAGTCCCGCCGCGTAAAGTGATCTTTTAATTCACTGCCGTTCTTCCAGGTCAAAGCAAAAAGAACCGGACGTTGGTTTTAACGGTATCAACATCTCATTTTCCTGCTTGTTCTTTTACCATTTTTTGTATCTCACCGGTCACCATTTCTAATATCGCTTCATCGGTTATGTCCTTGATGGACTGTGTATATTCATCAAGTAATTGTTTTATCACCTCTTTGAGCAAAGGTTTAGCCTTTTCTATGCCATTGAGTGTTATTTTTTTAATTTCCTCTGTAATCGTAGGATTACTTTCACCCTGTTTTACTTTCTGAGCGATATCCTTCAATTTTTTCTCATCAAGTATCTGTCCCTGTGACCTCTCTAATACATACTTGACTTTCATTTTGATAATTCTCTTGGCGAATTCCGCGTTTTCTGACATTCTTTCCTCCGTATGTCCCTCGAAGAGGAATATAAAACAGGACCAAGCCTCTCAGCAAGAATAACTTGATTATCTGATCGGTCTCGAAATTAATAAATGCCACGGTGAATTACCCACAGCGTATGTCTCAAGATTTGTTAATTCACCTGAATCTTTATTTATTCGGTATGATACAAGTCGACCGGATGCCAAACCGGCAACAAAGAGGAGGTTACCGTAAGGGTCCACGCACATCGATCGTGCTTCCGCTTCTGTGGGTACTCGCCCGATAGATGTCAGGCGTCCGTTATTGGCATTTACTGAAAAACAGGCGATGCTATCATGGCCTCTGTTATTGACATAGAGAAACCCGCCTGAAGGCGAAATTTGAATATCAGCAGTTTTACTTTTCTGCCTGTAATCGTCAGGCAGTGTCGAAACCGATTGAAAAGCGCTCAGCGTACCGGCTGAGGTATCTAATTGATAGGCTGTAACACTACTCCCTTCCTGATTGCAGAAATAGAGAATATCAAGATTCGGGTGAAAGCAGAAAAGGCGTGGACCGGCATCTTTCTCCGGAATCACTCTGTCTGGTGCATTAGGAGTTAAATGACCGGTTACTTCATTAAATTTGAATTGAAGAATCAAATTAGGATCATTGCCTGCGATATGGGGAATAAAAGCAAATCTGTTGCAAGGGTCAATTTGAATCGAGTGTACCCCCCGGTAAGTAGTAAGCCATTCTATCGGATGATTTCTCAAGATACCATCGCTGCCAATTTGGTGTACTGCCACCCTGCCTTCGCTGATGTAGGTCGACAGCAGAAATCTGCCTTTCCGATCGCTAGCCAGGTAGTCAGGTTCGATTCCGACAGGTGCTGTACCGGCGAGCGACATCTCTCCTGTTTCACGATTTCTACGATAGGTAGAGATTGACCGGTCAGCTTTACGCCCCACGTAGATAAATTGCTGACCGGGATCAAATACCATGTTTGCCGGTTGGCCGGTTACTTTCATCTCGCCTTGAACCTGTAGTTTTCCCGTTTGAAGATCGGTAGCGAAAATCAAGATCTTATCTTCCCGTAAGAGAGAAACATACAAGTGGCATTTCATGACTCAAACCCCTATTTTACAATTCAGAAACAGTATAACACAAATAATTATCTTACCTGTAGTAATGTTCAATCGCTGCTTGCTTTGCATTTTTTCGTATTAAAAATGCAATTCTAATAACATTCATTCCAGATTCTCGTTACCACAAAGTGCTTGGGTTTAAAAATTACCGGAATTTCTATGGAAAAGACGGAGTTGCGTTCATCGTTATAAACGCTGATGGCTGCGCTTTGGCATTCTCCGGAGCTTCAACCAAACTCCTGCTTGGCAAAAATCTAACAAGTGGCCCATTTCATTAGAAAAAAAGAACCTATACAAATATTAACCATTACATCGGCCGGAAAATACTGAGTTACAAAATGTTCAGAATACATTCAAAACTTGATAACCTGGGTGTTTATGGTCTAGTTTTAGCTTCATACCGCTCTTCATCAAAGCAACTGTTCTAACTGGGTGTTTAATCTCTGAAAAATCCTGCGAATTTTGCACCTTGGTAAGCCTCAACTCGATACGTAACGGCCGCAGGTTACGCAGAAATACCCGGTTGCCAGGGTGTATGTATTGCCAGGTGGTAGATTTTCCGGCCGGGACTCTGCCTGTGTTCCCTGTCTCTAAAACAAATCAATTATGCTTCTGGTTACATCAGTCACATGTTATCACGCGGACTACACCGTAATCGTTTTCAGTTTTTCTTAAATACCACGGAGCGGAGGTCCCTGCCCATACGCCGTCACGAATACGGCCACCGCTGCGTCGCATCTCGACTACAAATTCGCCATTCTGGTCAAAATGTCCCTCATCAACACTTATTAGGAAGTTATAACTGCCAGGTTCTGCTCTCCAGTCGGCAGCCAGTCGCGAGGGCTTTGTTCCATCAAAAGATGGTTTGGGACGAAGCAGAAGACGGTAGTTTAAACCGATGAGATAGAACTCATTTCTGTTTGCCTGGATTACCAGACCACCGCCGCGTTCGAGTTTTTCAACCCGCTTCACCGGTGATTTTTTCTCCCCAAACTCTATTAATCCCAAATACCCGTCAAAATCTATCGTTTGTACCTGTTTAAATCCAAATTCCTGTTCAACATCTCGCACGGATTCTGTCACCAATTCTTGCATCACCGTATAGATTTTACCGGTACCCTGATATTTTAGTAGTAGCGGTATAGCTGCCGCGACGCGCCGAAAAAGGTCCATCTTCGGCATAAGTTCGGGCATAATTGTGCCATCCGCCCCAACCCCATAAAAGTAGGTAAAATAGCCGATAGCATTATAATCACCGATGGCACGGAACATATTTAAATCGCCAAACGATTCAGGCACGAAAAGAGCGTTATCTTCGCGGGCGTAGCTGGCACAAATGGAGTTAAAAGCTTTTTCGTAGGGGATATAATTATCCGGTGCTATCAGGTCTATATCCGGTGTGCACCATTTGTAAATATCCAGAACTTTAACAACGGCTCCTCCTGATGGATAGGCCTCTCCCGGACTGGACCATCCTCCCTTTTCTCCCAACCAAACATTTACGTACATTGGAAGTTTATAAACCTGTTTTCCTGCCTTAGCTACATCATTGATGTAGGAGGCAAGACCCCATGCGGTCATAAATTCGCCGGCCTCAGGACCAAATAACTCAAACCAGGTACCGGATTCCCTGTTTCCCGCCTGCTGCCAAATATCATATATATCACCCTTACTGGCCTCTTTCAGCCTGGATACCAGCTTGGTGGGAACCTGCCCGTTGAACGCAGCTTCTCCATCCTGCCCATAATCACGATCACTGCCTATGATACCAGACTCATTCTCAACCTGGATTCCAATCACAGTATGGTCGTGTTCGTCCTTAGCTTTCAAGTGACTGCATATCGCGCTAAAAGCCTTTTTGTCAGCTTCAACATTCATTTTACAATGCGGTGAAAGCCCCCACGTAACCCTACCGGTAACTGAAATCACCCGACGGAAACGCTTAGGGTCGGTCTTCACCCATGACGGAACAAAGTCCATAACGCCGTTCTTCCAGGTAGCAAACCAGAGCAGGATTAATTTCAACTGGTACTGTCTGGCCATGGCCAGCAATTTGTCTATACTGGTAAAATCGAACTTCCCTTCTTCCGGCTCAATCTGGTCCCAGTAAATAGCTATTTCAACGGTGTTTCCATGCACTAGTTTGACTGCCCTGAAATATGCCTCTGTTTCAGATTCATCCCGAACACTATAACCCGTCGCATCAAGTGCTTGACCCCCGAGAGGAAAGAACGGCTTCCCATCCACCATGAATATACGTTTGACAGCACTCATCTTAAATCTCCTCTGACAGCTCTTATTTATTCTTATTTGACTGCGGAATAAGAACCTATTTTAAGACGCAACCGGATATTCCGTTTGTCTCCTGGTTGACTTTTAGTTTACCGGATAAATAAAAAAACATAACTCGATTTATTTGAATCCCTTCAAAAAAGGTTTGTCCACCTGGAACATTTCATTAACCATCTCTTCTATTTCATCAATCGTTAATATCGAGCTGGTTAATGGGTCAACCAACAGTGATTGAAGGATTTTAACCTTATCTTTTTCCACAATTCCCCTGACCGCCAGTTCCTGCTCACCAATGTTTGGTCGGATCAAAGTAGCGCACTGCGGTGGCAGGTCACCGACATAGCAGGGGTGAATACCTGCTTTATCTACAAAGCAAGGCACTTCTACACAACATCCGTCCAATAAATTAGTTATCAGTCCGTTGTTTTTGACATTGCCGTCAATTCGTCTGAGCGTACCTGTTTCCAAAGAGTGGATAACATCTGTGGCATGTTTGCTCCATCTATATTGTTTAGTAAGCGGAAATTTGTAGTTACTGCTAAGTTGCTGTTTCATCTCTTCCGCATCATCAGTTATTCTTTTTGGCGCTGGTGGCCAAACAAGGTCAAAATTATCCAGGTTATATTTCTCTACAAGTATCGGCTTCCGTCTGAAATATGGCAAAAACATCGAAAGATGCTGTCCTGCACTGGTGAAGTATCCGAACCGGTGTAGCATTTCAACTTCCATTAGATCTTTCCCGATACCATTGCTCATTTCGGAGGGCTTCATATAATTTTTAGGGTCGTTGAATTTCTCCCTCAACAATGGGTAGAGATCTTGCCCTTTCCATTTAAAATCCAAATACCAGGAGAAATGGTTTACACCGGCGGCCCAATAAGTAACCTCTTCGATAGGTACGCCGGCATAATCAGCTAATTTCGCAGCATGGCTGTAGGGATTTGGGCAAAGGCCAACGTTCTTGATATGTGAATAATCGTTTATAGCCCAACAGATCATGGCCATCGGATTCGAATAGTTTAGGAGCCAGGCATTTGGACAAATTTTTTCCATATCGTGGCAAATATTTAATATAGCAGGTATTTGCCGTAATGCACTAAACACGCCACCGGTCCCGACGGCATCCGCTGAGGCTTCTATGCCATATTTCAAACCAACCTTTCAGTTTGCCAGAAACGGCTTCCAACCTCCGGCCCTGATAGTTGTCAGAACATAGTCCGCTCCTATCAATGCTTCTTTATGATCAACCGTGGACTCAATTCGTGTCTTAAATCCTTGTTGCTTAACAATTCTATTGGCGAAAGCCGTCGTGAGGTCTAATCGGTCTTTGTCTATATCTACCAGAGAGAAAGTTATATCTCTTAATTCGGGATATAACAAGATATCCGTAATCAGATCTTTTGCAAATTTATTGCTTCCAGCGCCTACTAAAACTATTTTTGCCATCTCCAAACCTCCAAACCGTTGATATTTAATTCAAACGCAAAATCGATAACTCATACAAATGAATCTCCTCGATGCAAGCATTGAGGTATCATTGGTACAGCGTTACCAGACTATGGAGTTCACCGCAACCGGCGGGGTATTAAACCCTAAAAAATAATAATTCAAGCTTAATTAAAATGATTCGCGATATATTTTTATAATCGCCTCTTTGCCAATCGGCACGGGAGCGCCGGCCAGCATAATCGGAGGAGATGATCTCAATACCAAATCCGTAATCATCTCGGTTTTCTCTATTTCACAGCCGATATCGCCCAATCTCAACCTCATCCCGACGCTCTGCAGCCATTTTTCCAGAGCTATAATGCCGTCTTTTTCCCCGAAAACATTGTTTCCCATTGATTTTATCCTTTCCTGGCGGAAATGCCGGTGATATTCCATCCAGGCCGGGAAAAGCGCCGCCAGCCCCTCGCCGTGCGTCACATCATAATAACCGCTCAGGGCATGCTCAATCGAATGGCAGGTCATTGCCCCGCCCCCTCCTCCCAGTCTGGACAATATCGACATTGCCACCGTGCTGGCCCAGGTCAGCCGGCTGCGGGCTTCGATATCATTCGGCTTGGCAATAGCTTTTGGCAGATTCTGCACCACTATTTTCATAATCGTTTCGCGAATTCCGTCAGTTAAGGGTTCCGGTGCCGGGTCGGAGATGTATTGTTCTGCAACGTGGGTAAAAATATCAAATCCGCCGGCCTTTATCTGTTTCAATGGAACGGTTAATGTATTCTCCGGGTCGATAATCGCTACTCTTGCCAGTGCCGTATAAAGTGGACTCTTGATATGAGTTTCCCAATTGGTAATGACTGAACCTGCATTGATTTCTGAGCCGGTGCCGGCCATGGTCGGTACCTGGATAATTGGCAGCAGGGGCAGATTTATTTTAGCCTTACCTTCAACATAATCCCAAACCGGTACAGTGCCGTTAAAAGCCGCTGCAATTCCTTTCGCCGAGTCCATGGCACTGCCGCCGCCCAACCCGATAACCAGGTCGATTTTTTGTTCCCGGGCAAAAACCGCTCCTTTATCTATCGTGGCACTGTGCGGATTGGGCTGAACTTTATCAAAAACGACAGACTGAACCCCGTTTGCTTCTAAATCAGCAATCACTTTATCGAGTATTCCCGCTTGCCTTATCTCCGGATAAGTAACAATAATCGCCTTCTTTCCTGATTTTGCTGCCTCGGGTCCAAGTTTTTTGAGAACACCAACACCGATGATAATGTTGGTCGGCAAACTAAACGACATGGTTTCCATCTGTTCTCCTTTTTATGTTTATTATCTATTGTTTGTGGAGTATTTTAGATTTATGTTTTCTTTATATTATAATACACGAGTCAAAATTTATTGACCAGCCGTATTAAAACAGATTGCTATTGATTGTGTTGGGGCTGGTGAACTGTACGGAAAAGTTGACTATTTCAGCCTCATATTTTAGTAATGTTGTGGGTCAAGTAAACCTGTAAGCCGAGTTACAGGTCTACTTGAGACTAGACCGCTATTTTGAAAAACCACGCTTGTTGTCCCATCTGCAGGAACTATGGTGCCGGGAACTGCATCACCCCGTTCTACTGACATTTTCTCACCTCCACATAAATAACATCTTTCAACAGCTTGAGTTACTTCTCCCACTTTTCATCGACAATTGCCTAATCGGCTTTACTCATCATCTATGGTCATCATACCGTTTCACTTTGTTTATAATAAGCGTCTTCGGATAATAAAATTGTTTCGTTTTGATGGGTAGTCTTAGATGAAG
>JBKQML010000193.1:0-3085 GCA_052326545.1 Dehalococcoidales bacterium | reverse complement strand
TTTAATATCAATTTTCGACGCTAATGAGAATAATTACACTTACTAATAAGGTGACTACAGTATAACCTAATTGGTTACTTGCAGTCACCTTATTTTTACTTTCCTGATTCCGGAGAAATTTACTTTTTAGCTGTCTTTGTTGCCTTCTGGGTCTTGGATGGTAACCGGACAGTCGCCGAACCGGGTAAGGTAATTTCGCCGCGCTGGTTTTCGCCCCAGCATTCGATATCAACAAGGTGTTCGTCGTTAACGATATATTTTTTAATGACTTTGCCTTTCATCCAATGGGTATCGCCGACAATATTGAAACGTTTCAGCGTACCGTTGAGATTTTTAATAAAACCGTCGTCACCCATCCAATTCGTAACCACATTATCAAGCCACGATATTCTCTGGCAGCCGTAATCATAAGCGCCGGGAATTCCGATAGTCTGGGCACGGGAATCTTCCATGTGGACCAGTTCCGGAACATCGGCCAAACCGGTGCGGGAATCAACCATATCAGCGCCCTGGTGCCGCTGGAAGAAGCCCATAGCTAAACCGTGTGCCTTGATGAAAGGACTGCCGGCGCCAATCAACCAAGCATAGATATCGCGCCGGGACAACGGGCCTTTGATAACCGGCTGCAGCGCATCGCCAACAACAACATCTTCCCAGTAACGGGGGGTCGCACCCCGGACAATTTCGGATTCGTAATCTTTATAAATTTTATCCAGTTCTTCTTTGGTGTATTCCGCCGCTTTGATATCCGCATACTTGCCTTTATCTTCGGCCGCTTTACGCGCAGCGCGCACACACCAGTCATGTGCCTTCGCGACCAGTTCTTCTCTCTGGTTGTAATATTTGATGTCATGGTATTGGATTACCGTTTTTCCAGCCATCTGGCTGTCTTTTACTTGAACGTCTACCAGCTCATTGGTATAGGTAAAGGTATCGCCTTCCAGGATAGGTTTGTAGAACTCCCACTGGTCGCCGGAATGCCAGGCATGGACGCCGGGCATACCCCGGCCCTGCGCCGCCCAGTAAACGCTGTAGAGAAAAGTCGGCGGGGCTACCAGCTTGCCAAACTTGGATTTCTTGGCATAATCGGGGTCGGTAAATAGGGGATTGACATCACCGATACCGTCGCAATAATGGGCGATGGTATCCCTGGTGGCCGAGGTATTAAAGTACGGACGCCGCGGTTTCCAGACGATATTCATCCTCTTTTTTAATTCATCAATCATTTCCTGGGTAATTTCGGTTGCATCAATAGCCATCGCTTCTCTTTCTCCATTCTATTAATAAACTAAATGAATACCTTTACAGGTATAAATTTAGGCGGTACAGTTAAACTATTTTCGGGATGGCGCCGTCAACAGACAGTACCTGGCCGGTGACGTAGGAAGACGCGTCGGAAGCAAAGAAGACCACCGCCCAGGCAATATCTTCGGGCACGCCGAGCCGCCCCAGCGGACAGGACTTGCGGCGGCGTTCCCGCATTTCCGGATCGCCGGGACCGGTGGGTACCGCGCCGGGCGCAACCGCATTGACGCGAATATTATATGGCCCCAGCACATGCGCCATCGTTTGGGTCAGGTTATTGACGCCGGCTTTAGCCGCGCCGTAGGGCATACTGACCAGCGACGGCATGTACGCATACCAGGAAGAAATATTGATAATATTGCCTTTCTGCTGCCGGATCATGACTTTGGCGGCAATCTGACTGCACAGAAAAATACTTTTCAGGTTGAGGTCAATGGCAGCGTCCCAGATTTCTTCGGTTACCTGCAGCGGGGGAACCCGCATCTCACGGGTAGTCCCGCCGGCATTATTGACCAGGATATCCAGCGTGCCGAAAGCTTCAACCGTCTTCTTGACCAGATTTTCGACCTGGGCGCTTTGACAGACATCGGTCTGGACGGCGATGGATTTTCTACCCAACGCTTCAACTTCCCGGACCGTTTCCGCAGCAGTGGCGGTATCCCGGTTGGCCACGACGATATTCGCACCGGCCTGCGCCAGCGCCAGGCAGATTCCTTTACCGATGCCACGCCCGCCGCCCGTTACGATGGCGGTTCTTCCTGTCAGGTCAAATACGGGCAAATTCATTTCAGGTTACTCTCCCTTCAGCTCTAAGCCTTTTTTTCGGGCTCCATCAGGACATATTTTCTTTCCAGTTCGGTATATAAATCAATGCCGCGCAGGGTGTTCAAATACTGCCAGTAAGGACCGCCGGGAGCGGGATAACCCTCAAGCGTGCCCTTCTCAAAAAGGCCTTTGTACAATTCAATGACATATTTGGCGACGGCGCTGTTAGGCGGCCCCGGAACCCACATTTTCGCACCGATTTCTTCGTAGTCTTTGGCGGAGAAATCATGCGGGCCCATCGCCCAGATTTTAACTTCCGGCGCACCGATTTTCTTGAAAAGTTCCTGCAAAGTTTCTTTGTTCCGGACTTTAAATTTCGAAGTAGGAGGAATGGCGTGGGGCAGAATAACATCCACACCCAATTTGATGCAGCCTTGAGCCCTGACCAGTAATTCTTCGTCACCCAGTGTGGCGGCAGCATCAATCCTGGCGACAATGACGAAGTCTTTATCCTCTTTGTCTCGCGCTTCCAGCACCGCACCGATTTTGCCGTAAAATTCTTCCCGCGGCAGAACTTCCTGAACCGCCAAGAACGGGCATTTGGTCGGGTGTTTCTGATCGTCGAGGAACATCCCGGCAGCGCCGACCCGGATGAGTTCTGTGGTAGTGCGATAAGCCGCCAGTGCCCCGCCGTAACCGTCATCAGCGTCAACGATGAGCGGAACTTTTATCGAATTTACGATATATTTAGCGCAGTTAACAATTTCGCTGGCGGTAGCGATACCGACATCCGGCATACCCAATTGCGAATCGCGGACACCCGCGCCGCTTTGAAAAACAGCTTTAAAGCCAACCAGTTCGGCGCATCGGGCCGTAATGCAATCATAGGCACCCGGCACTAACAGCAGGCCCGGTTCATTCAGCAGGTTACGCAGCATCGTCGTTTTTTTCATTTAATTTCCCTCTATGTGTTAATCTGATTTCTCGAATTCACTATTTCTTGATTTTCCCGGCA
>JBKQML010000192.1:0-24458 GCA_052326545.1 Dehalococcoidales bacterium | reverse complement strand
ATCCTAACTCAAAGAATGCACCAGCAAGAAGAATAAAAGCCGAACCAAAAGTTATCATCTCTTTTTCAATGATCCTCCTTATCGTTTGGTAGTATTGTACTACCTTTCGACAAGGCGGACACTGCGTTGCATGAGAACCTTTTTATTTGGTAATTCGATATTGTTCCGTATTTTGATATTGTTTAGTATTTAGGATTTCGAATTTCGTATTTCTATTATTAGAGGTATTTGCTTCGGATATATGCGGAAAGGTCGGCGAGTAACTGCAAAGCGCGTTCTGCCGCCGCTTCGCTGCCGATCGGACCCAGGCCGCAAGCCGGCAGTAATAAGCCCTGTTCAATCAGTGTTTGTAACGGGATACCTTTTCGGGTAAAAGGCGCCATCGCCGATTCCAGACGGTCTTTCAGACTGGCCACACTTTCTTTATTCACCGATTCCGCATCTGTAGGGATAATCCCCCAGCCGATGCAATTGCCGTTGTCCAGAAACTTCTTGACCTCTTTAGTGTAAATCGCCAGCGAATCCGGATATTTGTAAGCGTCGAAATGGACGATATTGGTGCTGGTTTGCATTAAGACCGACCAATCGGTGTTGCCGCAGCAGTGCACACCCTTGATGCCTTTGATACCGGCAAAGGTCTCTTCCAGGGCAGCAATCACCTGCTCGCGGGACAGCTGCATCGCGATCGAACCGAAAGCGGTCATATACGGTTCATCGACGAAAATAATGGTGTTCCGGTTGATTTTGTTTAATACCTGTTCCTGCCAGCTGGCTTTGAGACGCAAAAACTTGGGGACCACATCGCCCAGAGTCTCGTCATAGATAATGCCCTTACCTGTTTCGTCGGTCACGGTCAAACCCCAGCTCACCGGTCCGGTAACGTGCCCTTTGATGGCACGCGATGTCAATTTATCCAGCCCGATAAATGTATGGAATCCGGCGGCATATTCCGGACTGAGGATGTATTTGGAGAAGTCATTCGCCAGATAGTCGGTATAAAATTTTTCCAGTTGTTTGGTTAGGTCCTGGTTGCGGTCGACGTAAATTTTATCGCCTTTGATGACGATGCCCGGAAAACCCTCGCTGTACTGGGCATACATATTCTCCAGAAATGTCCGCTTGGGTAATTGCGGCCAGGCGGGAATATCGCGCAAATAATGCGTTACCAGTTCGCAAGCCCGAACCGGGTCTTTGTGCGGAAATGTACCTATTATTGTTGGTAAACAACCGAATTGACAATTGGTCACTTTACTTTACTTCCTTTGCGAGACCTTCCCAAAACCTTCTAGAAGGTCGCGGCAACCCGACACCGCAGTGCCGTACTGAGTCCGCCTCATGCGGACGAATGTATCCTGGTCATCATATAGGTCACGCCACTGGGGATTCATGCTATTAATCAGGTTTATTTTATCCTGCCTGGAACCTGCCTTGATTTGTCTTTCCCGTTCTAAAGCGCTTACCACACTTTCAGTGGCTTCGTAATATACCAGCATATCAACATGATACTTTTTTGTAAAACCTTCTACGAACCTTCCCTTATGTGACCAGACACGTACTTTCAAATCATTCGAGAACCCGGTGTAGAGTACCGCATGTTTGGCGTTGGTCATGATATAAACAAAATAAAGTTTGTCTGCCACCATACACTTTAGATTGCTTCGTCCCTTTTGGTCCTCGCAAAGGAAGTATGTTTATTATATATATTTGTTTATTATTAATCCCAGTTTCTTTTTTATGGCCGCGGGGATTTTATCCGGCGCTGTCACAATCGCGCCGTCCAATGCATGCCCGCAATTGCAGCCGGGATGTTCCGGTATTTTCTTTACCGCCAGCTTGATGATCTGCTTCGACAGTGCGATGTTATCATTTAAAGTTTTGATAACCGTCGCCACATCAACCGGTTTTCCCGAGTCCCACCAGCTGTCGTAATCCGTCACACAGGCAATAACAGCGTAGCATATTTCCGCTTCCCGTGCCAGCTTCGCTTCCGGCAGCGCCGTCATCCCGATAATATCCGTGCCCCAGCTGCGGTATAATTTGGATTCGGCGCGGGTGGAAAAAGCCGGACCTTCCATGCAGACATAGGTGCCCTTGCTGTGTACAATGGCATTGGCCTCTTTCGCTGACTGGTAGAGAATCTGGCTCAGTTCCTTGCAAAAAGGTTCGGCAAAACCGATGTGCGCCACAATGCCGTCCGAGAAGTAAGTATTCACGCGGTTGCGGGTACGGTCGATGAGTTGGTCGGGAATCATCAGGTGCCCCGGCGCATATTCCTGTTTGAAGCTACCGCAGCTGCAGACGGCGATAATTTGCTGCACGCCGAGCGATTTCAGCGCGTAAATATTGGCGCGGACCGGCAATTCGGTGGGAGAAATGAAATGCCCGCGGCCGTGCCGGGGCAAAAAGGCGATGCCGACGCCATCCAGCTTGCCGATGGTGATCGCGTCCGACGGTTTGCCGAAGGGCGTATCGATGTTAACCTGCTGGACATACGTCAACCCCTCGATATCTTCCAGTCCCGTCCCCCCGATGACGGCGATTTTAGCTTTGGGTGAATTTGGCATGTGATTACTCCTCTAGGTTAATACCAAGTTCCTTACAAACCTGTTCCATTGATATTGTTTTGGCTTTGGACTTTTCGCAAGCTTTTAACTTTTTTAAAAATTCTGGTCGAAATTTTAGTCCTGAATCCGGGTCTTTAATCATTTGCTCTAATTTTTCGTCGATGAGCGCGTTTATCAAAGCCTTGAGTTGGTCGAAAGTCAATTCATTCACTTTAGTTACCATCTTCCGCCTCCTCTGATTGCGCCTCTATTATAGCGGATTGCCAGACATTTCAAAATGGGCTTTGTGTATCTTGGGCACAAACACATTCCTTGTTTATATCAGCTTCAGTTGTTTATCGCTGATTTTACTGTTGGTAATCGGTTTTCTTATTATCCCTTTTTCGGTGATAATAGCGGTGATGTATTTATTCGGAGTCACATCGAACGCCGGATTAGCCGCGCCGACATAGCGGGGAGCGATGGGGATTCCCTGGATATGGGTCACTTCCATCGGGTTTCTCTGTTCAATCGGGATACGGTTTCCCGAACTCAATGACAAATCAAAGGTACTGGTCGGGGCAGCCACGTAGAACGGCACGTGGTTTTCTTTAGCCAGTACTGCCAGGGAATAAGTCCCGATTTTATTGGCCGTATCGCCGTTGGCCGCAATCCTGTCTGCGCCCACAATCACACAGTTAATCTTCCCTTTTTTTAAAAAGTACCCAGCCATGGAATCGGTAATCAGCGTTACCGGGATGCCGATTTTCCTCAGTTCCCAGGTAGTCAGGCGTGCGCCCTGTAACAAAGGCCGTGTTTCATCGGCATAAACCTGAATTTTCTTGCCTTGCTTAAACGCATAAATCACAATACCCAGGGCCGTGCCGTAACCGGTAGTGGCCAGCGGGCCGGTGTTGCAGTGGGTCAAAATCGTCGCACCGTCTTTGATTAACTCGGCGCCGTTTTTACTCAAATCGAAAGTGGCCTCGGTTTCCTCATTGTGGATTTTTTTAGCTTCTTTCAATAATGCCGTCTTTATCTCATCGACGTTTTTACTTTTAGCGGCAATGTTTTCCATCCGGTCGATTGCCCAGAATAGATTGCGGGCAGTTGGTCTGGTGCCGGTAATTGCAATTGCAACCTCATGCAATTGATTGAGAAAGCCTGATTTGCTCCGGGCTGTTAACTGCATCGCGCCCAGTACCAGCCCATAAGCACCAGCTACCCCGATCGCCGGTGCCCCCCTGATTTTCAATTCTTTAATGGCAGTCATTATTTCGTGGTAATCGGTGATTTCTTCGTATATCTCTTCCGCCGGTAAAAGCGTCTGGTCAAGGAGTTTCACCATATCCCCTTTCCATTCAATCGGCTGGTAGTTAACGATGGTTTTAATTTTATTCATTTTTACCACCTGCACTTGTCATTTTGAGGCCCGCAGGCCGAAATACTTTTACCGTTAAGGTAAAATGTACTGAGGATACCGTACCTAGCGGCCCGAAGAATCCGGCACCGCAGTGTCGTACTGAGTCCTTCAGCTGAAGGACGAATGTATATAGTTCCCCTTAACTCCGGGTCACAAATCATATTGCTTCCCTATCAATCTCGGGAAAAACATCGGCACGCGTTGTTTATAATCAAGATATGCCTGTCCGAATTTCTGTTCCAGTTCCTTTTCTTCCACGAACTTTAAATAAATAATATGTGCCAATATGAATAAAGGAATGAATATCACCAGTAAGGTAAACGACTGCATAAGGAGCGCCAATCCGATCAATAATAGTGTCCACCCGAGGTGCATCGGATTCCGGACGATGCGGTAAAGACCGCCCTCCACTAATGCCGGCGGTGGATTAAAAGGAATCGGTGTACCTTTTGAGCGTAAAAACCGGGTGATTGTCCATAATACCATCGGGACGCCAATCAGCAAGAAAATGATGCCGAGCGGTAATCTAATAAGTACTGGAATCGACATCTTTATTCCGGTAGCTTGGTCGACTATTGGAGCCAGAAAAATCATTATTGCGACCGCGCCGTACCAGAACACCGCACCGGCGACGGACCAGAGCAACCTGCGCCGGTCATTTTTTGCAGCCACCCGGTAGACAAATTCCGCGACGCTGTTCAAATTATTATTATTCTCCCATCAGTGGATCCCGGCTTTAGCCGGGATGGACACGTCTCTTATGGTTCCGATCCCCTATCAAGTATGGGACATGCTTCCGTCGGGATGACAGGAGGACTTCGTCCCTCATTACCTGTCACTTTTTCCGGAAATCAGTGCTGTTAAACTTGTTCATTGCCTCGGTTAAACCGCTGCTCAGCAGACATTGCAGTGCTTCAATGACGCACGGTATAACTTCCTGCATTATTGTTATTTCTTCGGGGGTAAAATCGCTAAGCACATGGTTAATGACTTCATCTTCCCCGTTTTTGCTTGTTTCCTGACCGTTGGGCCTTCCGATGCCGATACGTACCCGAATGAATTCCTGATTGCCAATTTGCTGCACAATAGAATTAATGCCGTTGTGTCCACCGGAGCTCCCACCCAGGCGGATGCGAATTCTGCCCAGCGGCAGGTCCAGGTCGTCGTGCACCACGATCAGGTTTTCGAACTTCACCTTGAATTTTCTGACCAGGCCGCCGACGCTGACGCCGCTGTTATTCATAAAGGTTTGCGGCTTAGCCAACACAATGTCATGACCGGCAAATCGGCTCTCGGCGACTTTGGCATGGCTGTTACTTCTGCTGAATGTGAGGCTGTTTTCCTGTGCAAAGCGGTCGACGCACATAAACCCGATGTTATGGCGATTGCCGGCGTATTTAACGCCGGGATTCCCCAACCCGACGATCAACCTGACTTCAGTTTTTCTGTCCCAGAATGGCAAGTAATTTCTCCTCGTTTATTTGTTCGGTGCCCAGTGCGCGGGCGCGAATTAATTTATTATCCCCCGGGTCTTCCCCGACGACCAGATAAGTAGTATTTTTCGTGATATTATCCTTAGCGGTACCGCCGAGGGCTTTGATGCGGCTGTGGGCTTCTTCGCGTGAGAATGCCCGCAGAGTCCCGGTAATCACGAATTCTTTCCCGGACAACGGCAAACCTTCCTGCGCCAGTTCCTGCTGCGGCCAGATTCCGGCTTTGCGTAATTTCTCTAAAATGGCTTTATTCTGTTCTTCGTGGAAGAAAGCAATAATGCTGTCGGCGATTTTCGGCCCGATGCTGGGCACGGTCATCAGTTTTTCGCGTTCGGCATGGTTTAAATCATCCAGGTCTTTGTAATGCTCGGCTAACTGGTTGGCCGTCTCCTCCCCCACGTGGCGGATGCCGAGAGCATATAATAATCGCGGTAAACTCGCGCCTTTACTCTTTTCGATGGCTTTCAGAATATTATCGGCGCTTTTTTCACCTTTTTTTTCCAGTTGGACGATCTGATCTTTCTTGTCCTTCAGGCCGTAGAGGTCAGCAGCATCTTTGACCATTTCTTCTTTAAGCAGTAACTCGATAAATTTTTCCCCGATGCCGCGGATATCCATCGCGCCGCGCGAAACGAACAATTCAATCCTTCCCTGCACCTGGGCGGGACAGGCGGCGTTGCTGCAGTAATACATCACTTCACCTTCCGGCTTGACCACTTCGCCGCCGCAGATGGGACAGGCCGGGCGTTCTTTCTCTTTACTGTAAATCTTCTCCAAAAGGCTGAATTCTTTTTCACTACCCGTGCGTTTGCTGAGAATCGGTCCGACCACATCCGGAATCACATCCCCGGCACGCTGGATGTAAATCCAATCACCTTCACGGATGTCCTTGCGGTGGATATCATCTTCGTTGTGCAGTGTGGCGCGCTCGATGGTGACGCCGCCAATTTGCACCGGTTCCAGTACGGCATAAGGGTTCAAAGTGCCGGTCCTGCCGACACTGATACCGATTTCCTTTAATTGGGTCGTGCCCTGAATCGCGGGAAATTTATAGGCGATGGCCCACCGCGGTTCCCGTCCGACATCGCCCAAACGGGTGTGATATTCCATCAAATCAGCTTTAACCACCACGCCGTCGGCTTCATAAGGCAGGCTCGCTCTTTTTTCCGTCCACATCTGATAATATTGTTCCGCTTCTTCGATACTTTTGACACGTTTGTTGGCGGGATTGATTCTGAATCCCAGCGTTTTAAAATATTCCAGCGTTTCCCAATGGGTCAACGGCATTTGTTTTCCCTCGGCATATCCGAGCATATAGATGTAAATATCCAGATTGCGTTTGGCGGTAATGCGAGAGTCAAGCTGGCGCACCGAACCGGCCGCAGCGTTGCGGGGATTGGCAAAGAGCGGTAAGCCTTCGTTCTCCCGTTCTTTATTGAGTTTCTGGAATCCGGCTTTCGGCATATAGACCTCGCCGCGGACTTCGAAGCGGGACGGGGCGTCTTTAGGTACCGAAAGGGGGATACTGTGAATCGTCTTCAGGTTCCGGGTAATGTCTTCACCGCGAAAACCATCCCCACGGGTGGCGCCTTGGACGAACAGACCGTTAACATAGGTTAGTGCAATTGCCAGGCCGTCCATTTTGTGCTCACAGACCATATCGAATTGCTGCACTGCCAGTAATTTCAGGGTGCGGGCATGCCAGGCATACAAATCTTCAGTCACAAAGGCATTACCCAGTGATAATAACGGGATAGGGTGCTCTATCACACCTAATGCTGCAATTGGTGCTCCTCCAATCCGCTGTGTGGGAGAATCCGGCGTCAGGAACTGGGGGTACTGTTCTTCCAGGTTACGGAGTTGCCGCATCAGGCCGTCGTATTCGGCGTCGCTGATTTCAGGGCTGTCCAGTACGAAGTAGCGATTGGCGTGATAATTAAGCTGTTTTCTCAGCTCGTCTACTTTATTCTCAATATCGTTTAAATCACTCACGGTAAGAAGCTCTCTCGTTTTTCAGGTAAATATTCGATTCTAGATGTACTCGTTTTCTGCAGACTGCTGCTTTTGAATCATATTCTAACATAAATGAAAGCGGATGGAGATATAGCGCCTGTTACCAATCTTTTAAGATAATTTGAGTCAGTTTTGCCTCAGCTGAAACACCATCGTGAAATCGCCAGACGCTTATTTTGAACCTGAACCCCTCTGATGCGTTGCACAGATTGTTAGAATGGCTATCAATGGTCTGCATTCCGGCATCATAGAAAATTGCATCATCCGGACACAAAAACTATCGTGAAAAAACAGGCAGGGCTTTTCTGAAATTAACCGGAAGCCCTGCCTGTTTGGTTTTAAGTTTTCACTGAGACGACAGGTTTAGATAATTTACCGTTGACGGAATACCGTCCTTACTTTTTCCTGGTCTGGCGTTTCTTCACTTCGACTTTTTCGTGCGCCGGCCCATTGGGTTTCCAGGTGGTCCAGACCGCGTCGCCCATCTTGGCCGCTTCGTTGCAGGCGCTGACCCGCAGTACTTTGGCATTGGTCTTGCCGACATTGGTGATGGAGTGTTTGATGTTTGACGGGCAATAGAGCAAACTGTCATGCCCGACAATTCTCACCTGGTCACCGATAACCGCCTTGATTTTACCGGAAATCACATAGTAGGCATGGTCGAAAATCGGCACATCATCGGCGTAAACGTGATAATGCTCTTCAATGCCGCCGCCCGGGTAGAAAGTCCCCAGCCCCATCATGATGTGAATTGCATTTTCTTTCTCGGTTAATTGCCCCTTATGCGTGGTTGGATTCAGAAAACTGCTCACATTGCCATTATAGTGGTTCGTATTCATTCCGTATTCATTCGTTTTTAATTCCGATTTCGAAACGATGAATCCCTTTCCGTAATCTGCCATTTTTCTTTCTCCTTTTTCTACCTTTTCTTTATATTCTACACTGATATTACGTAAACATCGAAATTGTTGCCGGGATAATACTGAAAGAGTTAAGGAAAATCCTTAACTCTTTCAGCTAAATGACATTAATTACCCGGACGCTTTTATGAGGAGGAATTCTTTAGTTGCTGGTTTATCCACATGCGCGCACCATAAAAGCCCATACCGCAGGCGTTATTACCAATCGCCTGCTGTTGTCCATTATAACCTATGAGCCATGGTTGACAGAGGTTATAAGTATTCACTTCAAGCAGGGAAATTGAGAAGTGCTGGGCTGCAATATACTCATTTTCTTGTTCGAGTATTTGCAACACCACATTTGGATCGGTAGCCGCCATCGCCTGGGTGTACCAACCATCAATTTTGGGATCGCTGATACCTTCATAATTGTACACAACACCTGTTCTGAAGCGGTTAAGCTGAGAGGTTGCCGCCTGGGTTTGACCCATTGTTCCAATACCTGCACGGTAGGCCAGTGCATCCTGGCTGTGGTTGGTCTGCACATAAGTACTCCAGGCTGCGGTGGCCATGAGATTGATACTCATGTTCACACCAATTGCAGAAAATTCCGACTGGACGATCTGCAGCAAATCCAAATCCGAGGCACTATCGGCTACCACATCGGTATTGAACCCATTGGGATAACCGGCGCTCGCCAGAAGCGCTTTGGCCCCTGTCACATTGTAGGTGTACTGTGCCTGTAAAGATGCCGGCCAGGAAGAATAAGGGAAGCCGCCGCCATTCTGTTCTATCGAGGTTAATGAGGAAGGCAGTGGCGAGAGAGAGCCCTGATAGTAAGTTGAGTCTATCAGCGGTAGATTTATCGCTTCTTGCAGTGCGATACGGACGTTGAGGTTATTATATGGCGACAGGTCATTTCTCATATCGACAGTGAGTGCGGTGGCAGGAGGCTCAAATATCTGTGTTATTTGAGGACTTGTTTGCTTCAGTTGCTGAGACTGAATCAATGAAAGGCCGCCCATGATGTCAATCTTACCGGTACGCACTGCGGCCAAAGCTGTCGCCTGGTTAGGTATGACCAGAACCTGCTCTTCGTTTACATAGGGAAGCTTGTTCTGGGGGTAACGTTCATCATAACCCCAGTAATTAGGATTCCTGACCATGGTTACCGAAGCGCCCGAAACAAAGTCCGTTAAGATAAATGGTCCGGTACCGATGGCTTGATGCCAGTTATTGGTATTTCCATTTTGCTGGACGATTTCCGGCGGTTCGATATCGCTCTGGCAGGTGAATCCTTCGATGCTCTGCAATATTTGCGCCGGATTTGGCAGTGAATAGGTCATGATGACCGTGAAATTATCAGGATTTGTTACCGATACCAGGTTGGGCGCACCGGCGGCCGGTAAACTAAGATTCGGGTCGCGGGTGGTATAACCGTCACCCAGGCCATACAGCCGGTCATAGTGAAATACTACATCGGAAGCGACGAATTGCCGGCCATTCATCGGCGATATGTTCTGCCAGTAGATATCATGGCGGAGATTGACCACAAAAGTGGTCGGGCTGCTGAACGACCAACTTGTCGCCAGGAAAGGCTGCCAGTAGTCCGGGTCTAAAACGGTTAGTTTATAGTCAAAAATTGCAGGGTTCAAAGTCCAATCCGGGTTATAAAACATCTCCAACCATGCCCCCATTACGGTTGGCAATTGTGCCAGGTTATAAGGGTCAAAATTCGTAATATCGGCGGTCGATTGAACTGTGATGGTACCACCATACTGCGGTGTACCAAGACTGTCCCACCAATTTCCGGTGGAAGTTGTGGTAGCAGTGACTGCCGCGGTTGTAGCGGTGCTCGTTGGGATTGACACTGCTGTTGACGTTGAAGTAGTAGTCATGACTGATGTCGTGGTTATTGTGGCCGCAGCTGATGTAGTAGTTGTCGTTGATGAGCCGCAGGAAGACAAAACAAGGGACATCGCAATTAGACCGGTTAGCGCGATACAGATAACTCCTCTTTTCATGTAACCTCCTATTTTTATTAAAACTTCAAGTAATTTGATTAAAGGCTGGTCATGTCACTAACCCCGATTACACCCGGGGTTCCATTTCAGGAGGTGATGCCAATCACACTTAGCTTTGAGTCCACTCTCCCGATTTGCAAATGATTCGTTTTCGGTTTAACCATGATAATTCAAGTGAATATCTGACTAGTATTTCATAGGGCATAATCAATAAATTGGAACAATCCTATCATCATTTTTTAGATTTGTCAATATGCGCATTGACTCATTATAAAAGTTACCGAAAAGAGGGTCGTTGACTCAAAATAAGTGTTACCGAAAGACCATGATGAGAGGATGTCAGGTGACACGACAAAGTATACAGGAATACACCACCCCTTTTGATTTTAAGAGCTTGCAACTTTCCAGGGCATCACTCCTAAATTCCCGCTCGGCATTTTGGAATAGACAGGGCCGCCCATCTTCGCTCCCTCGCCTGAGCCACTCACTCTTATCAGTTTGGCAAGACCATCTCCGACATTAGTGATGGAATGTCTGATATTCGAAGGACAATAGATTAAACTGTCGGCGCCCACAATTCTTTCCGTATCTCCCAGAGTTGCCTTAATCTTACCGGAAATCACATAATAAATATGGTCGAAAATCGGCATTTCGGCATCATATTCATGATAATGTTCTTCAATTCCACCGCCCGGCTGGATCTTATTCAAGCCTAATGAGATGTGCATCGAAGGTTCTTTGCCTACTTTCACGGCCGCAGTAGATGGCCGAAGATAGCTGTAACCTTGATTACCGGGATGGCCTTCCGCACCGCGGCCGCGCTCTGCTTCATTGATAGTCATGATGTATCCGGTTCTTTTATCTTCCGTTTTTGGCTTTATCGTTGTGCTCGCTAGTTTCCAGGGATGGGCTTTTAAATCCCCACTCGGTGTTTTTGAGTAAACCGGGCATCCCATCTTGTCTCCCTCGCCAAATCCACTTATTACCAGTACCTTGGCCAGGCCTTTCCCAACATTGATAATAGAATGCCTCATACTTGAAGGGCAATATATCAGCGAATCGGCTCTAACTACCCTTACGGTATCTCCGACATTAGCTCGAATTCGACCGGAGACGACCCAATAGACATGGTCATAAATCGGCATCTCCGCGTTATATTCGTGATAATGTTCTTCAATACCACCGCCCGGCTGGATTTTATTCAAACCCAATGATACATATTTTCCCGGTTCTTTCATAAATTGAATACCTTGATTACCCGGATGGCCTTCCTTCGGACCGGTCGAAATCCTTGCTTCTGCAATCGGTGTGATAAAACCTACTCTGTTTTCTTCCATAACTTTCCTTCATCTTCGTGCATTCTTCCTGACATATCCGATGAATAACAAAATACAAATATCACTTGTATACATTATTCAAATCAGAATACTAAATAGTCAATGATTTTTCTTCGGGAAGTAATATTAATGTCCCATGGATTTCTTTAGTTTCCGGTCTATCCAGAACCGCGCTGTATAGAAGGAGAGACTCGGAGGGCTCCAGCTGGTCGAACCGAATTGAGCATTATAGCCTTTGAGCCACGGCTGATGGAGCGAGTAGCGCGTCGGTCTTTGCAGCAGAGAGATGGTGAAGTGCTGTCGCGCGACATACTCGTTTGCTTCTCTAAAAATTTGTTTTGTTTCATCGAGATCAGCAGCAGCCTGAGCCCGGGGAAAGAAGGCATCAAAAACCGGGTCGCTTACCCTCAGACGGGTATTAAGGGGGTATCCGGTCCGAAGCCTCGGAAGTTGCCTGAATGGTTCTACGTCAAGCCCCAATGACCCACCGGGATAGGCCAGTTGGTCATGTTTGTAGTTGGAGTCCATCGGCCGGATTTCCATCTGAATGCCAACCTCGGCAAAATACGATTTGACGATTTGAAGCAACTTCAAATCAGCTTTAGTATCTGCCAGTACATTGGTCTTAAACCCATTAGCATAACCGGCATCAGCCAGCAGTTGCCTGGCTGCTGTGGGGTTATAGGCATACTCGTCCTTTAAATCTTGCGGCCAGGCCTCATATGGAAATGCCCAGCCATCCCCCCATATTTTTATGAGTTTTGAGCTTAATGTAGATGGATATGGTTCAACAGTACCGCCGTAGTGGTTCTTGGCAATGTCCGGTAGATTAATGGCCATCTGCATTGCCTTGCGGACTCTAATGTCATTAAAGGGTGCTGTATCATTTCTTGGGTCAATGGTGGTAACACTCGACGAAGGAATGGGTATCTGCAATATTTCAGGATTTGATTTTTGTATTGCTTGAGCCTGCTCAAGCGAAATTCCGTCGATGGCGTCAATCCGGCCGGCGAGGAATGCCTCCAGTGCTTTATCTTTATCGGGAATTATCACAATCTTGAGTTTATCCACATAGGGAAGCTTGTTCTTCGGGTGACGCTCGTCATGTCCCCAGTAATTGGGATTTTTCACCAGGGTTGCTGAACTGCCGGAAATAAATTCTTTTAATATAAATGGTCCTGTTCCAATGGCATGATGCCAATCATTGACGTCTCCCCATTTTTCCACAGCCTCACGCGCTTCGATCACTAAAATAGGACTGTGATTCGTCACCAGGATTTCCATAATAAACTCAGGGTTAGTTGTTTTCCACTTAAAAGCAACGGTATATTTATCCATAGCGGCGACGGATACCAGGTCCTGATATATAATAACTTTATCCTGATACGGAGATGGACTGGTAAAGCCGCTGCCCAAACCATACAACCGGTGGAAGTGATAGACCACATCATCAGCGGTAAACTCACGGCCATTGACCGGTGGAATATCTTGCCAGCGGATTCCTTTGCGGAGACGAAAAACCAGCGTGCCTGGTTCTGTAAATTCCCAACTTTCGGCCAGGTTGCCTTTCAAATAGTTATGGGGCGATATCAATTTGTAGTCAAATACTGCCGGGTCTAATGTCCAATCTTCGGCATGCAGCCTTTCCAACCACCCGGTGTATATCTGGGTGAGGTGCTCGCTGAAATACGGGTCAAAATTTTCAATGTTCGATGGACTTGAAATGACCATCTCACCGCCGTATTGCGGTTTGCCAAGTTTATCCCACCACGCAATCTTCTTCTTTAAAAGTAACTCCTTTGGAATTGGAAAATAACTTACGGAGGTTTCATTAGCCATCGACTATCTTATCCTTATTTTTTATATCAGATTCAATATTGGTGTCATGCTATCACCGTCAGGTCTCTGATGTTCTAATTTTTGTATTTTCTCGCTTTCCTGATAATTATCCCAACTCTTGAAGGCACTTGTTGAGGTAGCCTCTTCCCTCAGCTGCTATCCCCATTTGTCTGGATAACGGATAGGTAGCTGCTCCCAGCACATGGGTATCGAGTGCCCCATCATACCCCACTTTCTTGAGGTTCTTCAGAATTTTAGACCAATCGATATCGCCTCTCCCGGGTGTTTGTTGTTCAGGAACCGCGCGAACTTCTACTGTACGCGGACAATCACGTAAGTGGGTATGAACTAATCTTTTTCCAAGCCTTAAAACAGTCTCCGCAGGGTCGTCTCCACCCCTGAACAGGTTGCTGGGGTCAAGATTGGCACCCAAAGCCGGCGATTTTATCTCATCAATTAATTTAATCAGCATCGAGGTGTTATAAATTGAATGGCCGCCATGACATTCCATCGCAACAGTTATTCCCCTGCTTTCCGCCTGTTTACATAGTTTTCTAACATAATCGAATAATTTTTGCGTGATTTCTTTGTCATCAGCTTTTCCTTCGGAACGGATTGCCACGACCGGAATACCCAGTTTAGCGGCGACATCGAATAGCTTCGCCATCGATTTTATTTTTTCATCTTCAGGCTGATTTCTGAAACCGGGCTCACCGGCATCGATAGCATACAATTGCAGACCATGTTTTTTTGCCGTCGCTTTCACCTCATCGATGTACGCTCGATCAGTATTTAGTTCGACATGTGGCGGCATGTTTGCCGAACAGGCCAATTCAACCCCGCTAAAACCTGCCCAGGCGATATGCTGGAAAGCTCCATATATATCTAGCTGATTAAAAATAAAGGTACTGGATCCTAATTTCACCATGATAAGCTCCTCTAATTATATATTTGTATTTATACCAATAGGTGTTGCTGCTTTGCGAACGTGCAAATCCGCATTGATAATATAAAATATTTTACTACTTCTTTTAGCCTTTTACGGTAAATGTTTCTTCTCTATCCCGCGCCAGAACTCCATACCTTTGATCTTATCTGAAAATTGTCTGGCAGGTGGCCCATCGTGCGGGGGTTCACATTCTGTGTCGTGGAGCTCTTGATAAAGTTCAAATAACGCTTTTTGAGCGACTTCAGTTGGTGAATCGTTTGGTGCCCACATTTTGGCGCCGATATCCTTGTAGTCTTTACCGGTAAAGCCGTGCGGCCCCATACCCCAAATCATCACTTCGGGTGCGCCGATTTTCTTAAAAAGATTCTTTAAATCCTCTTTGCTTCTAACCCCGAATTTAGATTCCTTCGGTCTGGAGTGGGGGAGTATTATATCTACTCCTAATTCAAGACAGCCTTTCGCCCGTGCGATTACTTCTTCATCTCCGTAGAGGGCTCCCGCTTCAATTCGGGCGATGACAACAAAGTCATTATCGTGATTATTCCTTGCCTCCACAACCGCACCCATCTTGCTCAAATATTCATCTCTGGGCAGAACTTCAATAAGATTATGCGGAACCGTTGTCTTGATAACGGATACCCTGTCGCTGATTGACATCCCGGCAGCTCCCGCTCTGATGACTTCTTGTGTGGTACGATAGGCTGCCAGCGTGCCGCCATATCCATCGTCAGCGCTCAGGATAAGCGGGACGTTGACCGAATCTGCCGTATATTTAGTGCAGTTTATTATTTCGCTCGCCGTGGCCAGGCCGATAGGAGGTAAACCAATCTGGATCATCGTTGTGATGCTTACCGGCATAAAGACCGCTTTAAATCCCACCGTCTCGGCTACCCTGGCAGACATGCAGTCATAGACAACCGGTACCATCAGGACTTCTGATTCTTTAAGTGCATTTCGAAGTAGCGTTGTCTTTTTCAACTTATCACCTTTTTATTATTAATTTTAGATCAGGAGACTACCATTACTAAAAATATAGTAGTCTCCTGACCTTTGAAGGCATTAACTCTTTTACCAGAGAAATCTTACTCTAAAATTTCTCAAGAACATTAAGCCCAATCCCGGTATTAATTCTTCACATTCTGGTCAATCCAGAACCGTGACGCGAAGAATCCCAGGAAATAAGGGCCCGAAGCTCCCCCGGAGATCGCAAAGAATTGACCGTTGTAACCCTTGAGCCAGGGTTGATATACGCCATAACTTACTATTGGAAGCAGGGATACTGCCCATTGATTTTGTGCCACGATCTGGTTCAATGTGACGAGTAATTGCTGTATTTGGTCCATACTCGTAGCATTCACGGCTTGAGTGTAAAGCGCATCCAAAGCCGGATTACTCACATTCAACCAGTTAGTCGTATATCCTGTCTGGTACCGGGTGAATTGCCTCAAGAATTGATAATTTAAGCCAAGGCTGCCACCATTCCGCCAGATCAGTCCGGTAGCTGAACGGTTAGTTTGCACGTAAGCAGTCCAAGCAGCAGAAGGCAACGCATTCACATTCATATTAACACCAATGGCACTAAAGTCACTCTGAACTATTGCAAATAAGTTTAAATCCGATGAAGTATCAACCACACATGAGGTAGTGAAACCATTGGGATACCCGGCAGCCGCCAGCAGCGCCTTGGCATTTGTGGGGTTGAAGGCATATTCCGCCTGTAAAGATGCCGGCCATTGAGAATAAGGCCAGCCATAGCCTGTCAGGTAAACAGAGGTCATATCTGAAGGCACCGATACGGTAGTGCCCAGGTAGTAATTGGCGGCGATATCCGGCAGGTTTATCGCCTGTTGTAATGCTTGCCGGACCCTGATATCACTGAATGGCGACAAGGTAACTACCATGTCCATGGTCTGACACGATGTGCCGGGATATGATACCTGCCCTATCTCAGGATTGCTTTGTTTCATGGCAATGGCAGCTTGAATATTCAGGCCATCTGTAACATCGATCTTGCCGGCACGCATTGCTGCCAGTGCCGTAGGCTGGTTAGGTATTACCAGAACATTAACTTTATTTGCATAAGGAAGCTGGTTCTGAGGGTAGCGCTCATCATACCCCCAGTAATTGGGATTTTTAGTCAACGTTGCTGAACCGCTGTCAACAAAATCTGTTAACAAAAATGGTCCGGTTCCTATAGCATTGTGCCAGTTGTTAAGATTCCCGTATGCTGTGATTGCTTCGGGGTCCGCAATAGCGACACCCCCATTTGAAAACATCCATTCGTAAATGCTTTCCACACCGGTAATTGACCAGTTAAAATCAACTGTGAAATTATCAGGTGCGCTTACAGAGGTCAAATATGTACCGGTACCAAGTGAGATTGCCGGGTTTTTCGTGAAACCGCCCCAGCCGAATTCTCTGTTAATGTTAACTATTACATCGTTAGCAACGAGTTCACGACCATTTGCCGGTGAGATATTCTGCCAGTACACCCCTTGTCTTAAATGCACAACAAACGTACTGGGGTTAGTAAACTCCCAGCTTTGAGCAAGCCAGCCTCCCACATAGGCATTAGGCAGGAAACTGCTTTGATAAGCGTATACTGAAGGGCTTAATGTCCATTGGTCCGCAAACAGGTCTTCTATCCATCCGGAGTACACGCAATATTGCCCTAAGGTATTATTAGGGTCAAAACCAGTGATGTTACCGGAAACTGCAATATTAATCGCGCCACCATACTGCGGCGTTCCAAGACTGTCCCACCAGTTACCGGTTGATGTAGTTGTAGCGGTAATGGTGGAAGCAGAGGAAGTGGTTGACGTTGGAATAATTGCCGTAGTAGTCGATGTGGCAGTAGATGTAGTTGCCGTAACCGTGGTTTGGGTACTTGTTGTGGTTGATGAAGAACAAGATGCCAGTACCAGTGATGTTACAATGAGGCAAGTTAGTATTACCCAGATAAATCTTCTTTTCATGTTGTCCCCCCTATTTAATATTTGATTTATAAAAATCGATTATACGATCATTTTCTGAATAACAATAAAATTTATAAAAAAAGAAGTAAGACTGGCCGTGCCACAAACCCCGATTACCTCCAGGGCTCCAGTCACGGGAGGGGACAACCACATACTTAGCTTTGAGTCCAACCACAAACTCTCAGTACCCTGGATTCCCCTGGCAAGACCAGTCCTACCCGTCACAATCTTTGCCATTAATCACCACCATTTAACACGCTTATTAAACGCTGGTATTATGCCAATGCTGTCTATTTGTAATCCTTAAGCAAATGGTTTGATTGTCGTTTAGACAGCTGCAATCAGTATGGTAATTCATGTGAAACTTCACTGACGTAATGAAATTGTTTGTAGCATAACATCATTTCGATGATTTGTCAATACCGGGTTTGACTCATAATTAAAGTTACCGAAAAGAATGTCGTTGACTCAAAATAAGTGTTACCGAAAGACCATGATGAGAGGAGTTCAGGTGACACGAAACAGTATTAAAGAATATGCAGAGGCAATACGTGACAGGTATTGGCAAAATAGTAAAGCAGGAAAGACGAAAATACTTGACGAGTTTACTAAAACTACGGGGCTGAAAAATCCCTCTTAATCCCCGTATTTTGTGGGACTAAAAGTTTTTGGAGAAAGGGGGAGATCCCTGAAATGACGAGGCCAGAAGAGATAGAAATACTTTCGACTTTGCTCAAGTACTTTGTCCTTCGCTACGCTTAGGAAGATAGTGCATTACGGAAACCTTTCAGATTATAGCTTTTACCCGTACTTTCTGGTAAGATAAAGTTGTCCGTAAGCAGAACTTCTATGCATAGAATTGAAATAATTCTCAAAAGTCATGTACCTGATGCCCGCGGTCTGGGTCTGGTGGGCGACATTGCCGACCTCGGTATCAAATCTGTATCCACTGCTAAAGTCAGAGATATTTATTATCTGGATGCGAAGCTCCCCGCCGGCCAGCTTGACCTTATCGGTCGTGAATTGCTCGCCGACCCGGTGACCCAGGATTACCGCTGCGATGCCCTCAGTACGGAGGAAAAACAGCCTGGGGTACATGTCGTTGAAGTGGCGTATAAAGTCGGCGTGGTCGACCCTGTGGAAGAGACAGTGATGATCGGCCTGCGTGACCTCGGCATTAAAAATGTAAAAGCCGTCAAAACCGCTAAGCTCTACATCCTCGAAGGCAAACTGACAAAAAAACAACTGGAAGATATCAGCGCCAAGCTGCTGGTGAACCCCATCATCCATTATGTCATCACCTCCGACGATTCTATTTTCGCTGCCAATCCGCAATATCATTTCGCGCTGAAAACAATCGACCTGATGCACAGCGAAAAAGCCGCAATGGAAGAGTTGCGACAGAATTACACCTTTTCCGATATCGAGCGGGCGGCCGTCAGGGATTACTACAAAAAGCTGGGCAGAAACCCGACCGATATCGAACTGGAAACACTGGCGCAGACCTGGTCGGAGCACTGCGTACACAAGACCTTTAAAGCCAGGATTTCCTACGACCACAAAACAATAAATAACATCTTGAAGAGCACTATTGCCCGGGTGACGAAAGAACTGGACAAACCCTGGTGCCTCTCTGTATTTGTCGATAATTCCGGCGTCATCGATTTCGACGGCAAATGGGCGCTCTGTTTCAAAGTGGAAACCCACAACCACCCGTCAGCGGTTGAGCCTTACGGCGGCGCCGCCACCGGCATCGGCGGTGTCATCCGCGACCCGCTGGGCACCGGCCTGGGCGCGAAGCCGATTCTGAATACAGATGTCTTCTGTTTCGCCCCGCCCGATTTTCCTTACGAAAAATTGCCGAAAGGCGTTTTGCATCCCCGCCGCATCTTCAAAGGGGTGCGCGCCGGCGTGGCCGATTACGGTAACCGGCTCGGCATCCCACGGTGAACGGCGCTATTCTTTTCGACGACCGCTATCTGGCCAACCCGCTGGTTTACTGCGGCACGATGGGCTTGATGCCCGTCTCGATGGCTAAAAAACGCAAACATAACCCCGGTGATTTGATTGTTCTGATTGGTGGTAAAACCGGCCGAGACGGTATTCACGGCGCCACTTTTGCTTCCGAGCAGTTGACTGACGAATCAGGGGCGGTTTCCTACACTTCTGTACAGATTGGCAACCCGATTGTGGAAAAGAAAGTTATCGATATTCTGTTACAAGCACGTGACAGAGGGCTTTATAATCACATCACCGATTGCGGCGCCGGCGGCTTATCTTCCGCGGTCGGGGAAATGGGTGAAGAGACCGGAGCGCGGGTGGATTTAGACACAGTGCCGCTGAAATATTCCGGCTTGAATTATGCTGAAATCTGGATTTCCGAGGCCCAGGAACGCATGGTCATCGCGGTGCCGCCGGAAAAGCTCGATGAACTCCTCAAGCTATGCAAGAGTGAGGATGTACAGGCAGCGGTTATCGGTGAGTTTACCAATGATCAACAGCTGCAACTTTTCTATCAAGGCCATCAGGTGGCCGACCTCTCAATGAAATTCCTGCACCATGGCATCCCGCAGTGGCAATTAAATGCTGTCTTAACGCAGCCGGAATATCCCGAACCGGATTTTGCGCCGCCGAAAGATTTAGGTAAATCTTTGAAAGATATCCTCGGCACCTGGAATGTCTGCAGCAAAGAATGGGTTATCCGCCAGTACGACCACGAAGTGCAGGGCGGGACGGTAATTAAGCCTTTAGTGGGTATCACCAATGAAGGCCCAGGCGACGCCACGGTGGTCAAACCGGTGTTCGATTCGGATAAAGGCGTGATTGTGGCCAACGGCATCAACCCCAAATACGGGCAGCTCAGCCCTTACTGGATGGCGGCTTCGGCGATCGACGAAGCGCTGCGTCAAATTATCGCGGTGGGCGGCAACCTGAATCAGGTCGCGCTGCTGGATAATTTCTGCTGGGGCGATACCCGCAAACCGGAGATGCTGGGCGCGCTGATCGAAGCGGCACAGGCCTGCTACGACACAGCTAAAGTATATGAGACACCTTTTATTTCCGGCAAGGACAGTCTCTACAATGAGTTTGAATACGAAGGCAAAATCATCGCGATTCCGCATACACTGCTGATTTCCGCAATGGGAATCGTGGACGACGTTAAACGCTCGATCTCGATGGATTTCAAACAGGCCGGCGATTTGATTTACGTCGTCGGGGAAACAAAGAATGAAATGGGCGGTTCCGCCTATTTAGATACCAAAGGCTTTATCGGCAACAGTGTCCCGAAAGTTGAACCCGTCAAAGCTAAAGTCCTGATGGACAAGCTCAGTCAAGCCTCCGAAAAAGGCCTGGTTAAAGCCTGCCACGATTGCAGCGAAGGCGGCATCGGGGTGGCGGCAGCGGAGATGGCTTTCGCCGGTGGATTGGGCGCAGCAATCAGCATTAAATCAATACCGTTGGCGGAAAAAATAATGCGCGATGATTTCATCCTCTTCTCGGAATCCAACAGCCGGTTTATTGTAGAAGTCGCGCCGGAAAATAAAGATAAATTCGAGAAAACGGTGAAAGACGTCGTTTTCGCCAATATCGGCACGACCGGCGATACCGGAAAATTTGAAGTTACCGGTTCCAACGGGAAAAAGATTGTCAGTGAAACAATCGGGGATTTGAAAGAAGCGTGGCAAAAGCCGCTACGGTGGTAATGAGATGAGTAAAGTAAAAGCTCTGGTAATCCGCGCTCCGGGCACCAACCGTGATGGTGAAGCCGTTTATGCCTTTGAAAAGGCCGGGGCGGAAGTCACACTGGCACATGTCAATCAGCTACTGCGCGGCGAATGCAACATGTTCGATTTCCAGATTTTTATCATTCCCGGCGGTTTCAGCTACGGCGATGATATTGCCAGCGGCCGCGTCCTGGCCAATGAATTGAAGCAGAAATTCGGTGAGGAAATGCCCCGGTTTATCGACGATGGGCGGCTGGTGATGGGTATCTGCAACGGCTTCCAGGTGCTGGTCAAAGCGGGTATTTTGCCGCGCGTCAAAAAAGGCAAAACACCGCGCGTGACATTGACGAATAACGATTCCGGTAAATTTGAATGCCGCTGGGTGCATTTGAGCATGAATCAAAAGAGCCCCTGCGTTTTCACCAGGGGTATGGAAAGCGTCTATGTCCCGGTGGCGCACGGAGAAGGGAAATTCGCCGGCGATTTAAAAGCCATCACCGAAAAAAATATTGCTTTATATTACACGGATGAGCAGGGCGACAGAACAGCCCCATATCCGTTTAATCCCAACGGCTCTATGAAAAATATTGCCGGCATCTGCGACGATTCCGGGCGGGTTTTCGGCCTGATGCCGCATCCGGAAGACCATATTCTCGTCACGCAGCATCCTCAATGGACAAGATTGGGTCTGAAAAAAGGCGGGAACGCTTTTCCATTGTTCCAGAATGCCGTGAAGTTTGCCAGGACCATCTAGCACTTCTTTTGTCACTTATTAAAATTAACCGCTTAATTTCCTCAAAATCCACTTTCTTATTTCCTGACGCTACAGGTATAATTAAGGAAAATACAGCAAAGTGAGGGTACGCATCATGGTAACATTGAACCCGCAGGCAGAAGAACTCAACCGTATCATCAGGACACAAAGCCCGACCGTTTATGAAATGTTATCCAAAAAAGGTAAGGCCATTTATTTCCCGAAAAAGGGTATTTTAGCCCAGGGACAGGCTGCTAAAGATAAGGATATCAACGCGACAATCGGCACGGCTTGCGAAGATGATGGTAAACCGATGGTTTTACCCAGCGTTGCCAAACATATCGACCTCCCGGCCAAAGATATTTTTCCTTATGCTCCCAGTGAAGGCCTGAAAGCGCTGCGGGACAAATGGAAAGAACTGATGATCGGGAAAAACCCGACACTGGTTTCCAAAGAGTTCAGTTCACCGGTGGTCACCTGCGGCGTGACCCATGCCCTGAGCATGGTCGGTTACATGTTTGTTGA
Source organism: Dehalococcoidales bacterium (assembly GCA_052326545.1). Classification (GTDB taxonomy): domain Bacteria; phylum Chloroflexota; class Dehalococcoidia; order Dehalococcoidales; family Fen-1064; genus Fen-1064. The sequence goes on along the minus strand of JBKQML010000192.1, from coordinate 1,959 downwards.
AGACACCGATGAGGTAATTACAGCTGACCTGTATTGGGAAAATTACGACCTGGTTTTCACCAGCGCCTATGGGGCGGAACTGAAGTTCTTTAATTTCTTTAAAAATCAGAAGTTCGATATCGATTCTTTCCGGAAAACGGTGAGCGCCAAACCTATCGGTAAGAAGATTGTGCTGCTGAATTTCCCGAATAATCCTTCCGGCTACACCCCCACTAAGGAAGCTGCCAGGGAAATCATCACTGTTTTAACCGATGTTGCCAAAGAGGGTAACAAACTGGCCGTTATTCTTGATGATTCCTATTTCGGTCTGGATTTTGAAGATGATATTTTCGCAGAATCATTTTTCTCGCAACTGGCGCACGCCCACGAGAACCTGCTGGCGATTAAAATGGACGGCATCACCAAAGAAGAGTTTGCCTGGGGTTTCCGGGTGGGATTTGTGACCTACGGCATCAAAGGCGGCAGCAGCGAACTGTACAAAGCCCTGGAAGATAAAACGGCAGGCGCGGTCAGAGGGAATATTTCCAATGCCCCGAATATCTCGCAATCGCTGCTGCTGAGCGCCATGCAGTCGGAGACTCACGCTAAAGAGAAAGAGCGCAATAAGGCAAAATTAAAGGAACGATATCTAAAAGTGAAAGAGACATTCAATGCCCATAAAGAGTATGAGCAGTACTTTGAGGCGCTGCCGTTTAATTCCGGGTATTTCATGTGCGTCCGTCTGAAAAACGTAGACACCGATAAAGTCTGGGAGACGATGCTGAAAAAATATAGTACCGGCGTTATCTGCTACAGCGAAAAGAATCTGCTGCGGATTGCTTTCTCATCAACGCCGCTGCAAAAAATAGAGGCTTTGTTCAATAATATTTATGCTGCCTGTAAGGATTGCGCTGCATAAGCAGCGCGTAGCGCTATAAAAATCAGGTACTAATATTCAGGAGTATTAAATGGCAGACAGTTATGATATCAGGATAAAAGTCATTTCACAGAAAGGCAGCTGCGCCGCGGGGCATAAAGTGGGCGATGAGTGGATACTTCCCGCTGGAAAAACGCCGCAAGGAATCTGTCTGCCGGCTTTTGCCGTATTATATCCGAGCATCAGGACACTTTCGTTCGGGGGAATATTCCCCTGGGAAAAAGATAAGGATGCCACGACCGCCTGTTGCTCCGATGCCGCGAACCCGGTGGTATTTGAAATAAAGAGGGTGAAGAAATAGTAATCAACCATCAGCTCGTTGAGCTGAGTACCTTCGGGTTTCAATAATCAATAGTCAAGCAAATCCGAAATACCAGTCCGGAGAATTAAAGAGGCAATGATGGAAGGCCGGTATGAAATCAGGTTAAAGGTAGTCTCGCAGAAGGGCCGGTGCAGTGTGGGACACAAGTTGGGGGATGAGTGGGTGACCGGCGGAAGAACGCCGGAAGGGATTTGTCTCAACGCTTTCTGGATGTTGCTGCCGAATATCCGGACATTGATGTACGGCGGTTCATTCCCCTGGGAACCGGATAAGGATGTTACGACCATTTGCTGTCCTGACGCTAATAATCCGGTGGTGTTTGAGGTCAGGAGAATCGGGAAATAAACCTCCGTTTTCAACCGGTTATAAGATTCTTAAATTGACACCTATTAGGGGTAATGCTATACTTTTAACCAAGATTCTGGAATGCAATTCCCCCCATTTAGGTCCATATTTCGTTATCTAAACAGTGCAAAAAAAATAAATAAAAAATAAACAGGAGACAAATTAATGGCAAAGAAATTCAAGATTCTCAAGATTTCCAAGGTCGTTGGTTCCGGTAGTCTGGCAGTAGGTCCCAGCATGTCGCAACTTGAGGCCGATGAGTTCGCCAAGGTAAATGCGGAATTAGTGGAAGTTGCCGAAAGTGACAAAGCCGGATTGGCGGCCGCCCTGAAAGAAGCGGATCTTTTGATGTACGGCGGGGTTACGATTTCAGATG
>JBKQML010000191.1:0-19707 GCA_052326545.1 Dehalococcoidales bacterium | reverse complement strand
GAAAGATGACGTCGTACTTCGCCTTAGCCTGGCCGAACAAGTCAAGGAAGAGCTGACAACCACCGTCGTAATCCCACAGCAACCGGTAGAACAGCCCCGCCACCCGAAACTGATCGAGCTCGCGCCTGCGGATGTCCAACCGCGTCGCTTCTTCGAGAATGGCTCGCTCCCCGGTCGATGGCCCGCTGTCACCCTCTTGGCCGACGGAAGCGCCAATCGACTGAAGTCTCTACCTGGTCGTTGCGGCTGCGGGCGGTGTGCAGTTTTTTCCCGGTATCACCCAGTTTTTCAATCAGGCGGGCTTCGATATTCATGTGGATGTCTTCCAGTTCCGGTTTGAACCGGAATTTGCCCGCGGAAATTTCTTCTCCGATTTCAGCCAATCCTTCAACAATGGCTTTGCCCTCTGCCGTCGTGATAATGCCTTGCCTGGCTAACATTTTGGCGTGCGCCATGCTGCCGGCAATATCATAAGGATACAGCCGCCAGTCATAATGTATCGAAGAACTGTAGTCCATCGCAGCTTTATCGGCGTCTTTCTGGAAACGGCCCCGAATCTGATTCGCCATTATTTCTTCCTGTTTTTCTTTGTTACCGCTTGCTTTGCGGGCTTTTTGGTGCCGATGAGTTTCATCGGGTCTTCTTGATCGGCCAGTAACTGAATTTGAGCCTGTGTTGTTACCGGCAGACCCCAGAGGTGGATGAAACCGACCGCGGCGCTGGCATCGAATTTGTCGCCTTTATCATAAGTCGCCAGACTGAGATTGTAAAGTGATTTCGGCGATTCACGGCCGACCACCATCGAGCTGCCTTTAAAAAGTTTCACCCGGACAGTGCCGGTGACAAACCGCTGCGAACTCTGGATATAGGCGGAAAGGTCGCGGTTCAAACCGCTGAACCACAGACCATTGTAAATAATATCCGCGATTTCAATTGAAGTTTTTTCCTTGAAGCGCAGCTGGTCTTTGGACAGGGTCATCGCTTCCAATGCCTTATGTGCCTGCAGCAGGACAACCGCGGCCGGTGCTTCATAGGTCTCCCGGGATTTAATGCCGACCAGGCGGTTTTCAATATGGTCGATGCGGCCAATGCCGTGCAGTCCGGCCAATTGATTCATTTTCTGAATCAGGCTGACGCCGTCCATCGCTTTACCGTTGAGCGTGACCGGGATGCCTTTTTCAAAGCCGATTTCAATATAGGCCGGCTTGTTCGGCGCTTCGTCGGCATTTTTAGTCCATGTCCAGACATCGTCCGGCGGTTCGACCCATGGGTCTTCCAGGATGCCGCACTCAGCGCTCTTGCCCCAGAGGCAGTCATCAATGGAATAGGGACTCTTTTTCGTAACCGGCACCGGAATATGATATTTCGCGGCATAAGCGAGTGTTTCTTCACGGGTCATGCCCCATTCACGCGCCGGGGCGATGACTTTGAGCTGGGGCGCTAACGCGTGTACACCGACATCGAACCGGACCTGGTCGTTGCCTTTGCCGGTGCAGCCGTGGGCCACCGTGGTTGCGCCTTCGGCCAGGGCGGTATCCACCAGTAACTTGGCCATTAACGGACGTGACAGCGCAGTAGCCAGCGGATATTGCCCTTCATACAGGGCATTGGCCTGCAAAGCCGGCCAGATGAAGTATTTGACGAACATGTCTTTGGCATCGATTACGATGGCCTTGATGGCCCCGACTTTCAAAGCTTTGACGCGGGCCGCTTCAAAATCTTTGGAGTTGCCGACGTCGATGGTCAGGGTAATGACGTCCAGACCGTATTTCTCTTTTATCCATCGTATGGCGACGGAGGTGTCCAGTCCGCCGCTGTAAGCCAGTATTACTTTTTCTGCCATTTTATAATTTTCTCCTTTTTATTATGCTGTTGTTGAGACGGATTCTTATTATACGCTAAATCCCTCTGTATCTCCCCTTACAAAGGGGAGAAATTTCCCTCCTTGATAAGGAGGGACCTTCGGGGGAGAATTATTTCCTTAAACTTTTACTCCCGCGAAGACTTTGTCGAAGATGGCCAGAGCTTCATCGATTTCTTTGTTGCTGATAGTCAGAGCCGGCATCACGCGGATGGCATTAGGTTTAACATTATTGACCAGCATGCCCTCTGCGATGCAAGTATCGCGGATCGATAGAGCGATTTCTTTATTAAACTCAATCGCTGCGAGCAAGCCGCGTCCGCGCACATCGATAATAAAAGGATATTTCCCTTTGAGCTTTTTCAAGCCTTCCAGCAGGTATTGCCCTACTTTTTTGGCATTATCGGCGATGTCGTTGTTAATGATATATTCCATGACCGCAAAGGCAGTCGCGCACATCAAAGCATTACCGCCGAAGGTAGAGCCGTGGTCGCCCGGTTGAAAAACGGCGCAGCTTTCCTTGGCCAGGAAAGCGCCGATGGGAATGCCGCCGCCCATTCCTTTGGCTAATGTCATTATATCAGGTTCAATCCCATACTGTTGATATCCGAACAGGGTGCCGAGACGGCCGACGCCGGTCTGAACTTCATCCAGAATCAACAAAATACCTTTTTCGTCGCACCATTGCCGGACCGCCTTCAGATAGCCTTCTTCCGGGATGTTGACCCCACCTTCGCCCTGTACCGGCTCCAGCATGACAGCACAGGTGTCCCTGGTGGTGGCGCTTTTAATCACTTCAATATCGTTATAAGGCACATTTTTAAAGCCAACAGGCAGTGGTTGATACATCTCCTGATAATGCGGCTGCCCGGTAGCAGCGGTCATCGCCAGGGTCCGGCCGTGAAACGAATTAAGAGCGGTGATGACCTCAAAGGCGCCGTTAAGTTTGAGCTTGCCGTAACGCCGCGCAAGTTTAACAGCACCCTCATCAGCTTCGGCGCCGCTGTTGCTGAAGAAGACGCGGTTGAGACAGCTATTTTTCACCAGAATCTCTGCCAGTTGAAGCTGAGGCAGCGTGCAGACATATGGTCCTGCCTGGGTTAACAATTTTGCCTGTTTGGTCAGCGCTTTAATCATGACCGGATGGCTATGTCCTAGACTGCAGACTGCCCAACCGCCCATCAGGTCGAGGTATTTCTTGCCGTTTTCGTCCCAGAGATAGGAGCCCTTTCCCTTGATGGGCAGGATAGGCCAGCGAGTATAATTGTTGAAAAGATATTTACTATTCATTTCTTGCCAGTTTGACATAATAATTAACCTCGATATTATTAGATTTTAAATATTAACATAATTTGGGAATGAGAGACAAACCTGGATTTGTAACTTTGATTTGTCTATATAAATGCGAAAGCATTTGTAACACCATCCATTTTGCTTATTTTATTAACCACTACCATGAAAATATTATTGGCCTCACCCTCTGGCTCCCTCTCCGCTTGCGGCGAGGGAGGAGGTTACTTAGAGGGGCTGCGCCCCTCTATACATCATCCTGCGGATGAGTACCTTCGGACTCAAAGCCCCGCTTAATACTTTGTTATATTCCCCAATATTATTTGCTGATAGCACCGCTCCATCGGCGAATTTTCCAAACAGCAAACAAAACTAAAATAAAGAAATGCAAAGAAAAGTGAAAAAGAAAGGAATTGCCTTGACTCAGCGTCATCTGGCGCGGATAACGGTACCGGCGCGGTCGTTTTCAATGGCAGTGATTAAAGCGTGGGGCTGTCGCCCATCGACGATGCAGGTAGTGGTCTGGTTGACAGCGGCTTGCAGACAGGCATTGAGTTTGGGAATCATGCCGCCGGAAGCTATGCCGGAGTCTATCAGATCTTTGGCCTGATGAACGGTGATGATGGAAAGGAGCTTGCCTTCTTTATCGAGCACACCGGTGACATCGGTTAAAAAGATCAATTTTTCCGCGCCGAGCGCGGTGGCAATTTCGCCGGCCAGCGGGTCGCCATTAATATTCAACATCACAGGCGCGTTTGCCGGACGGTCGAAAGCAAAATCGGTAATCGGGGAAATGATGGGAATAAAACCGGCTTTCAGCAGAACCTCCAGGACAGTAGTGTCTACCTTTACCGTGGCGGCGACATAGCCCAGTTCCGGGTCGGCGATACGGCTCTGGATTAAAGCACCGTCGACGCCGCTGATGCCGACAGCCCGTCCGCCGAGATGGTTAATGGTGGCAACAATCTGCTTGTTGGCCAGTCCACCAAGCACGGCCGCGACGATTTCCAGCGCCGGTTTATCGGTAATCCGTTCGCCGCGGACAAATTTGGTCTCGATGCCCTGTTTTTTAAGCCATTCGGTGACCATGTTGCCGCCGCCGTGAATTACCACCAGCGATTTACCTTTTTTCTGGAGAGCAACGATGTCTTCCAGAATCGGGTCGCGCTTCCCGAAGGTCGCGCCGCCTATTTTGATGACGATTGGTTTTTCCATAGCTCTTTTATTATAACATTGTCACCCTGAGCTTGGCGAAGGGTCTCAGAGCCTATCTGGTAGAGATGGAGATTCTTCGCCCTTCATCGAAGGGCGAAGAAAGAAGAAAATTTGGAATTAATATTTTAGATATTATTTGCCGAAGGTACTCAGCTCAACGAGCTGATGTAGAATTTGGTGCTTGGAATTTGGAATTTTCGTCTTTTAGGTTGTATATTCGGCATTAATTTTCACATACTGTTCGGTCAGGTCGCAACCCCATGCGGTGGCGCTGGCCGCGCCCATATTTAAAACCACGGTAATCGACACTTCTTTTTGTTTCAATACACTAACTGCTTTGACCTTGTCGAAAGGCATCGGGGCGCCCTGTTTCAGTACCTGAATGTTTCCCATATAAACGTCCAGTTTCGCTTCTTCAATCTGCGCGCTGCTTCTGCCGAGGGCGGCGGTCACCCGGCCCCAGTTGGGGTCGTTGCCGTAGAAGGCGGCTTTCAGCAAATTGGAACTGACAATCGTGCGGGCGGCCTGCCGGGCTTCTTTCAAGTTGGCGGCGTTATTAACATTGATTTCAATTAACTTGGTGGCGCCTTCGCCATCGCGCGCAATTTCTTTCGCCAAATAGATGCAGACCTCGTTCATCGCCTTCTGGAAAATATCGGCCATACCGCTTTTGCCGGTGATCAGTTCATTTTTTGCCAGACCGTTGGCCATAATCAACAATGTATCGCTGGGACTGGTATCGCCGTCCACGGAGATCATGTTAAAAGAAATCGCCGCCGCGTCCTGCAGGGATTTTTTCAAATAAGCGGGTGTGACGCTAGCATCGGTGGTCAGAAAAGCCAGCAAGGTGGCCATATTAGGGTGAATCATGCCGGAGCCTTTGGCCACGCCGCCGATGGTAAAGGAGTTGGCGCCGCTTTTCACGATGACAGCAACCTCTTTCAGCCGGGTATCGGTGGTCATGATGGCGCGTTCGAAATCATGTCCGCCGTCCGGTTTAACCGTTATTTTCTTCATGCCGGCGCGGATTGAATCCATCGGTAACTGCACACCGATGACGCCGGTATTGGCGATGAGCACTTCATCCGGTTTAGCGCCGATAACGCGGGCAGCGAGGGCGGTCATTTCAATGGCGTTGGTAAATCCCTGTTCGCCGGTGCTGGCATTGGCGCAGCCGCTGCTGGCGACAATCGCTCTGGCGCGGCCTTCGAGCACCCGTTTCTGGCAAAGGATGACCGACGGCGACTTGATTTTATTGTCGGTAAAAAGGCCGGCGACATTACATAGCTCTTTCGAGCAAAGGATGCCTAAATCCAGCCGGTTATCGCCCTTTTTCCGGATATCGGCAGAGGCTGCCCCGGCGGAAAAACCCTGCGGTGTGGTGACAGTGCCGTTCGTCACGAAATCTATCTTTTCCATAATAGATAAATATAACACAGGAAGCACGGATGAGGCAAAAGACATATTGTTTACCATACAATTAATAATTTTTCTGATTGTTTTAACAATTTCCTGATTTGCGCAATAACAAAGTATCAGATATGATATAATATCGGCAGGGAATAAACGATGAAAAACAAAAAAGTAGTTGCGAAAAATGCTTTGAAAGAAATCAGGGAAATGTTTCAAGCGTCCGGTATCACCGAAGCAGAATTACAGGCTTCAGGGCGGGAAATTCGACGGGAGTTAATAAAGCAACTCTATTTTAATCCGGAACAAAGAACACCCTCATCTACGCTTCTCCACATTCGCTTTGCTCTGTACTGTAGGCCTCAAGGGACAAGGATGATTAGTTTGATTTTAATTAATCCTTTTACTTTTCAAACTTATTTCGATTAAGACAAAGCTTCTTTCTCATCCTTCTCTCTTTTCTAGTATAATAACCATATTATGCACGAAAGCATTACTCCCATCCGACAGCAGTACCTCAGAATCAAGAAGAAATATCCGGAGACGATTGTCTTTTTCCGTCTCGGGGATTTCTACGAGACTTTTGATGAAGACGCGAAAATCGCCTCCCGCGAACTGGAAATTGTTTTAACCTCACGCGAGATGGGCAAGGATAATAAAATTCCCCTGGCCGGCATTCCCTACCATGCCGTGGATAACTACCTGGCCAAGCTGATTAACCGCGGTTATAAAGTCGCGATTTGTGAACAATTGACCAAACCCGGCGCCAGCAAGGGAATTATCGACCGTGATGTCATCCGCGTGGTGACGCCGGGGACAGTCGTCGAGCCGCTGCTTTTAGACAGCAAAGCCAACAATTATCTTACGGCGCTGGTAATGAACAGTGATGCGGCCGGCATTGCCTACGTCGATATCACCACCAGCGAATTTGCCACGACCCAGTTACCTTTGAGCCGGGTGCGTAACGAACTGGAACGCCTGAAGCCGCCGGAATTAATCGTGCCGCAGAATGCCGATTTGTCGGCCCTGCAGCTTACCGTGCCGGTGACGAAACTGGATAGTTATCATTTCGAAACTGAAGTAGCCCGTCAGCTTTTATTGGACCATTTCGGTACAGCCACACTGGACGGCTACGGCTGCAGCGGACTACCGCTGGCAATCAGCGCGGCCGGCGCGATTATTCACTATCTACGAGAAACGCAGAAAGTTATGCTGGGGCAATTGACCCGCCTCGCGACCTATACCACCGAGTCTTTTATGGCCCTCGACCCGCAGACACAAAACAACCTGGAGCTTTTCCGCAGCAGTTCCGGTGCGGTCAAAGGCTCTCTTTTATCTGTAATCGACCTGACAAAAACCGCGATGGGGAGCCGTCTGCTCAAGCGCAGGTTAACCCAGCCCCTGCTCGATTTAAAAACGCTCAATCAGCGGCAGGATGCCGTTGCCTGGTTTTTCGATAATTCGCTGGCACGGGCCCAGACCATTGCTTTCCTGAACAATATCGCCGACCTGGAGCGGATTATCAACCGTATCACCGGTAATCTGGCGGGGCCTAACGAGCTGGTGGCTTTGAAACGTACCTTAGCCATTATTCCCAAGATGAAAGAAGCACTGGAAAATACTCAGAATAGCGCTGCTATTGTCTGGCTCAAGGATGAACTTAGATCCCAGCCCGAGGTTGTAGAGCTAATCAATCAGGCCATTGTTGAAGAGCCGACGACTACTCTCGGGGAGGGCAGCGTGATTAAACAAGGCTTCTCCGAAGAGCTGGACAATCTACGGTCGGTATCCAAAAATGCCAAGCAGTATCTGGCCAATCTGGAACGCGCCGAACAGGAAAAAACCGGCATCAAGAATCTGAAAATCGGCTATAACCGCGTTTTCGGGTATTATATCGAAATTTCGAAATCGAATGTGGCGCAGGCTCCGGAAAACTATATCCGCAAACAGACACTTTCCACCGGGGAACGCTATTTTACGCCGGAGCTGAAAGATTACGAGTCCACGATTCTGAATGCCCGGGAGCGGATTGAAGAACTGGAGACGGAGTTATTCAAACGCGTTTGCAAACAAATCAGTCAGAGTCGCACGGCTATTCTATACCTGGCAGCAGCCATTGAACAAATCGATGTTTATTCCAGCCTTTCGGAAGTAGCGATCCGCTACAATTACAAACGTCCGCAGTTGACCAACGGCGATGAAATTATTATCAAGGGCGGACGGCATCCGGTGGTGGAGCGTTCTTTAACCGAAACCGGTTTTGTGCCCAACGACACTTATTTATCCAACAAAGATACGCAGCTGGTGATTCTGACCGGTCCCAATATGGCCGGTAAATCAACCTATTTGAAACAGGTGGCGATAATTGTGTTACTGGCGCAGATCGGCAGTTTTGTGCCGGTGGATGAAGCTGCCATCGGACTGGTCGACCGTATCTTTACCCGTATCGGCGCGCGGGAAGACCTGGCCAGCGGACAATCGACTTTTATGGTGGAAATGGTGGAGACGGCGGCGATTCTGAATAACGCCACGCCGCGCTCATTGTTGATTCTGGATGAAATCGGACGCGGCACCAGCACTTACGACGGACTGTCCATCGCCCGTGCGGTGGCGGAATACATTCACAACAGCCCGCACCTGGGCGCAAAGACGCTATTTGCCACCCATTATCATGAAATGGTGGCGCTGGCCGATTATCTCCCGCGGGTGAAAAACTATAACGTCGCGGTAAAAGAAGAGAAGGGTGAGGTAATCTTCCTGCGAAAAATTGTACCCGGCGGCGTGGATAAAAGCTACGGCATCCATGTCGGCAAGCTGGCCGGTTTACCCAGGTCCGTCGTGCACCGAGCACAGGAGGTTCTAGACGAACTGGAAGGCGATGGGAAAACCGCCAAACCGACGGTAAAATCTCATCCGAAACCAATTGAGCAGATGCCGCTTTTCGCCGAGAAATCACCGGTGCTGGAAGAGTTGGCAAAGCTGGAGATTGATTCCCTCACGCCGCTGGAAGCTTTGACGAAACTGTATGAGCTGCAGAAAAAATCGAAAGAATGATTTAACCGGGGATTTGTGACATATCCTTTAGTATTGTTTTTCGTTATATTGACATGAAAGAAAAGGGTTCAAAGACAACGGATTCTCGTTCAGCCCCAACTGTTTGCGACAGGCTTAAGTCGTTTAGAGGATGGCTGCACAAGCATGTTTATGTCATTATCCTCGGTGTTGTTTTAATCCTTGCCGCTTTTATCAGATTGTGGGCGGCAGCAATATCAGCGGGGCCGGATGTGGCCCAGTTCTGGGCGTTCGCTAAAGTTTTCCAGGCCCACGGGTTGGATTTTTACCGTTACGCGGATGCCGAATTGTCTATTTTCCCGATGAAAGGCTGGGCTTATGTCTATCCGCCGATATGGTTACTGATATCGAAGGTATCTTTGTTTTTCGCACCTTCGAGCACAGGTTTCAGTATTAACGGTACGGTCACGATATCACCCTCCTGGCGACTGGCGATGAAAATCCCGATCATTGCCGCCGACCTGGCCATCGGTCTGCTTTTATACTGGGGCGTCCCCGGTTCGAAACGCCGTAAATTAATATTTGCCACCCTGTGGTTATTGCACCCCACCGCCTGGTTTGAATCCAGTGTATTCGGTCAATTCGATGCCATCGCCGCCGCTTTTCTCCTGGCTTGTGTTATTCTGCTGATAAAAGGAAAGGATAGACTGGCGTTTGTATTCGCCGGTCTGGCAATCATGACCAAACAGCACACACTCTTCGCGGTCGGGATGATGGTGATAGTCTGCATGCGGAACATGAAATGGCGTCGGTTGCTCACTAATTGTGCCATCACGGTCGGTGTAATTGCAGTAATTTCGCTGCCATTTTTAGTTACAGGTAATTTCTTGGCTTATGCCCGTGCAATAGTGTTACCGGGACAAGTCTCCGGTTACCAATCCCCGTTGTGTTTTTGTTTCAGTGGAACCGGCGCGCTGCTTACTTATTTACATAATGTCTTGGGATGGGATATGACGACCTGGATTTCCTTCACTTTACCGCTCATGATTATCGGGTTGAGCGCAACCGCGATTTTATGTTATTTCAGGCGAATCACGCCTTTGCAGGGAGCTTTAGCCGGTTTTCTGGTCTTTATCAGCCTTTCTTATCAGGTAAATTACCAGTACCTGGTGGTCTATATCCCGCTGGCATTATTGCTGGCGGCGCGAACACAATATAAATTAGAAAGGATTTTTGCCCTGGTGATTGCGCTACTTCCTGCCGTCTGGATATGGCTCGATGATGTCCCCTGGTGGTTCCATAATATGTCACCGGATTTCTACTGGCCGACCCATATTTTAGCTCACTTAGGCCTACCGGAACGTTACCTGCCAGATTGGGTCTATGTCACCTTTGCCTGTTTGCTGATGTGCTCTTCGCTGACCTTCGTGGTCCTGATTTTTACGAAATGGCGTAAGAAGCCTGCACTAAAAACCGACAGCGCCTAATAATCATGGGCGATTGCCGTTTCCCGAACGCTGTTATATACTTTGATTAAAAGAACCTCGAACACTTGTTTTACTCTTTAGCAATTTGTATTCAGGGAAGTTAATTTTGGAATTTCAATTAGTCTCGGATTTTCAGATGACCGGCGACCAGCCGCAGGCGGTTGATAAACTGGTGGATGGTCTGCAAAAAGGCTATCGTAAACAAACCCTGCTCGGCGTGACCGGCAGCGGTAAAACATTTACGATGGCCAACATCGTGGCACGGGTGCAAAGGCCGACGCTGGTGATGTGCCATAACAAAACCCTGGCAGCCCAGCTTTATGCTGAATTCAAGGAATTTTTCCCCAATAACGCCGTGGAGTACTTTGTCTCTTATTACGATTATTATCAACCGGAAGCTTATGTTCCCCAGCAGGATTTATACATCGAAAAAGACGCCGATATCAACGATGAGATTGATAAATTGCGTCATGCGGCGACCCGCTCATTGTTTGAAAGACGGGACACGCTCATTGTCGCTTCCGTATCCTGTATTTACGGTCTCGGTTCGCCGGAAGAATATCAGGGCTTCATGCTGCATCTGGAAAAAGGTAAAACCTATAACCGCCAGCGCGTCCTGCACCAGATTGTGGACATGCAGTACGAACGTAACGATATGGATTTCAGCCGGGGAAAATTCCGCATCCGCGGCGATACGCTGGAAATTCTGCCGGCCTATGAAGAAATCGGGCTCCGCATCGAGTTTTTCGGGGATGAAGCGGAGCGGATTGTGCAGATTGACCCGCTTACCGGGGAATTGCTGACCGAACTGAATGCCATCGATATTTACCCGGCCAAGCATTTTGTAACCTCTCATGAAAAACTGTTACGGGCTATCCAGACTATTGAGCTGGAATTACAGGAACGGATTGCCGAGTTGAAATCGCAGGGCAAATTGCTGGAAGCGGCGCGTCTGGAGCAGCGCACTAATTACGATTTGGAAATGCTGCGGGAATCCGGCTACTGCAACGGCGTGGAAAACTATTCCCGCCATCTCTCGGAGCGGGCGGCGGGCAGTGCTCCCTGGACGTTGATGGACTATTTCCCGGCAGATTATTTGCTGCTGGTTGATGAATCCCACATGACCCTGCCGCAAATCCGGGGAATGTTCCACGGCGACCTTTCCCGCAAGCAAACGCTGATTGATTTCGGCTTCCGCTTGCCTTCGGCGAAAGACAACCGGCCGTTAAATTATGATGAGTTCGAGCAGCGGGTGAAGCAGGTGATTTATGTTTCGGCCACACCTTCACCTTACGAATTCAGTCAGAGCAAACAGGTAGCCGAACAACTGGTGCGTCCGACCGGACTGCTCGAGCCGACGATTGAAATCAAACCCACCAGGGGGCAAATCGATGATTTGCTGGAACAGATTAAAGTGCGGGTTTCCAAGGGCGAGCGCTGCCTGGTGACAACTTTAACCAAGCGCATGGCTGAAGAACTGGCCGACTATCTGGCTGAACTGGATATTAAAACACATTACCTGCATTCGGAAGTGGATACTTTTGAACGGGTGGAAATTCTGCGTGATTTGAGGCTGGGGGTTTATGACGTGGTGGTGGGTATTAATTTGCTGCGGGAAGGTCTGGACCTGCCGGAAGTCAGTCTGGTGGCGATTCTGGATGCCGATAAAGAAGGGTTCTTACGGTCAGAAGGCGCGTTAATTCAGACGATGGGACGGGCCGCACGCCACGTCGACGGGCATGTTATCATGTATGCTGACACGGTCACGAAATCGATGCAGGCCGCCATTAACGAAACCCAGCGCCGCCGCCGTATTCAGGAAGAGTACAACCGCGAACACGGCATCACGCCGCAGGGCATCAAGAAAGCCATCAGGGATATTACGGAAAGGGTAGCGGCAGTGGCGGAAACCCCGGCGCAGTATCAGACTACGCCAGCGACCAAAGAGGGGATTGTCCGCCTGGTGAAAGAACTGGAAGTACAGATGAAAATCGCCGCCAAAGGCCTGGATTTTGAAAAAGCGGCGCTGATCCGCGACCGAATTTTTGATTTACGCAAAAACCTGGATCCGATTGATATCAGCCCGAGGAAGAAATATGGCAAACGCTGACTTCGAGAATAACCCCGAAACCCGGCAGGAACGCCGCGAGCGTAAACTGAAGAAGAAAAAGGAACGCATTGCGGAATCAGGCAAAAGCCTGGCTAAAATCTACCGTGATGCCGTCGTCAAGAGAATGAAAGGAAAATAATCAAGATTCAATAAACAATACATTCGCTAAAGCTCAGTATACATTACTTCGTAAGTACTATAGCCTTGTAATCAAGAGTATCTGAATTGTTAAAATTAAGTATCGTGCTTATTGGATAACAGATATAACATAGTCACTTTATTTGCACGGTGATATAATCCGGGTGTTAATTGAATAGTGGTAAAATAATCGTGGCGGAGGTGGCGTTATGAAATTCCGTATCGTAGTCGAATATGATCCGGTAACCAAGAGCTATGCGGCGCATTGTCCGGAATTACCGGGATGCTGCAGCGCGGGCGATAGCGAGAAAGAAGCGTTGGAGAACGCGAAAGAAGCAATTTCGCTTTATCTAGAGCCCTGTTCTAAGGTAAATAAGCAAAAGTGTAAAATTTATGAGGTTGAAGTGTCCGACTGATGCCGCGTAAAATTTCCCGATTGAATGCAGTGGAAGTTGTTAGCGTACTGCAACACCACGGTTTTATTCTTATCTCTCAGCGCGGCAGTCACGAAAAGTGGCATAACCACACCACCGGCAAACAGGTTATTGTCCCGATGCACAAAGGGAAAGAACTGCCTATCGGGACATTGAAGAGTATCATTGACGGCAGCGGCATCCCGGAAAGTGAATTCAAAAACTGAATCTGTAAATGATATGCTGCCTCTCTGGATACCAACTTTCGTCGGTATGGAGATAACGTGGCAGTCAGGTGCGAAACCCGGTACTACAAATCCCCAATGTCGTTCCCGCGAAAGCGAGAATCCATTTAGTATCCCTGGGGGGATTCAGGGAAAGTCTCGCAAAAGAAGTGTAGGTAGACTGGATACCGACTTTCGTCGGTATGGATTGTGGGCTCACTCCTTCCCATCTTCCGGAGGGTCTTCTTCATCGTCGTGAGGCATCCGGGGTGGAGGTGGAGGCAGGACTTCTTTATTTTCCTTCTCGAATTCCTCGTCCAGCAATTCTTTCAGGCGCGCCGCTCTGGGGTAGCCGATTTGTAACTTCCGCTGCAGGAAAGATGTGGAAATTTGTCCGCCGTGCTCCTGCGCAATTTTCCGGGCTTCTTCCATCAGGGCATCTTTGGGCGGCTCATGACTGCCGGGAATAGAACTGGTGGGAACAGCTTCAATTTTCAGCGGGGTAACTTCTTCAACGTTCTGACTACTCCAGAAATAGACCAGTCTTTCTATTTCAGCATCAGACACATAACATCCCTGCAGACGTTTCGGTTTGGCGGCATCCGTCGGCGCATAAAGCATATCGCCTTTACCGAGCAGTTTTTCCGCACCGACGGAGTCCAGAATCGTCCGTGAGTCTACCTGAGAAGTGACGGCAAAGCTGAGACGGGTGGGGAAGTTGGCTTTAATCAGACCGGTGACCACATCCACGGAAGGACGCTGAGTGGCCACGATCAGGTGAATGCCGATAGCGCGTGCCAGTTGGGCCAGGCGGCAGAGGATATGCTCCACTTCATCGAAGCCGGCCATCATCAGGTCCGCCAGTTCATCGATGACAAGGATAAGATAAGGCATCTTGTTCTTACCGGCTCTGTTTTTATTGTAACCCTCGATATTGCGTACGCCCGCCCTGGCCAATTCCTGATAGCGGTTGTCCATTTCCTGATTGAGCCAGCGCAGGGCTTCAATTGCTTTCTCGGCGTTAACGATCACCGGGACAGCCAGTTGCGGAATGCTGTTATAGGGTGTTAATTCAACCCTTTTGGGGTCAATCATGATAAAGCGCAATTCATCGGGGGTGTTCTGCATTAACAGACAGGCAATAATCGCATTGAGGCAGACGGTTTTGCCGCTGCCGGTTGCGCCGGCGATGAGCAGGTGAGGCATTTTTGTCAGGTCGGCGGCGCCGGCTTCTCCCCCGGCTCCTTTTCCCAGCGCGACGGTCAGTTTAGATTTGGCGGCCAGTTTCTGGAAAACACTGGTCTCGATAACGCCGCGTAAACTAACGGCGGTGGATATGGCATTGGGCACTTCAATACCGATGATAGCCTTACCGGGGACAGGGGCTTCGATACGGATACTGGACGCCGCCAGAGCCAGCGCCAGGTCGTTACCCAGCGATGTAATCCTGTCCACTTTGACCCTGGTGCGGGAAACCTCTTCGATTCTGGTCTGGATATTACCGTCTTTATCCCGTTCTTTGATTTCTCTGGTTTTGATATCCCAGCCGGGTTCAACCCCGAACTGGGTAACAGTCGGGCCGGCATTAATCTGCACGACTTTAGCCAATACGCCGTAGCTTTTAAGCGCTTCTTCAATTTTTCTCGCCCGAAGTGTATTATCAGCCTGGCCGGCTTCTTTTTCCGTGATATCATCCAGAATATCGACGGGTGGTAACCGCCAGCCGTCAACTTCTCTGGCGCCGGCAGATTGCCCGTACTTTTTCCAGACATCCTGTGCTATCTGCCGTAAACCTCTTTGTGCCGGAACGGTCGGGGTTTCCTTTTCCTTCGCTGCCGATTTCTTTTCTTTCACCAGGGCGGATTCGGCCGCTGCGTCTGCTATTGTTTCCAGCGGAGTTGTCTCTTTTGTCGGTTGTCCGACATTCCTAAAGACAATCGGTTTCATGATAGCTTTCTGCCGTTGTCTGGCAAAGATATTTTTGATACTTCTGCCAATCCACTTAATTAGAGCAAGAATGAGCCGGGGAGCAATAAAACAAACGCTGAGCAACACCAGGCCGAAGATTCTCAAGACACCAAGAATATCACGTGCCCCGATGATGCCCAGACCAAACGTACCGCCCAAATTGACGGTCGGGTTGGAAAATGCCAGGATACCCCAGGCAGCAAACAAGAGGGCGATAGCACCCAGCCATTTATTCCAGTTCCGGAAGAGAGATAAAAATTTCCCCCGCCACAACAGAAAAATCAATGTCAGCAGCGCCAGCGCAATAAAGATGATGCCCCAGTCGACAGCGTTCTCGATAGCACTAAATACGTTGTTATACCAGTCAGTGACTACCGAGTGCGTAAAATAAACCGCGAAGCCGATTACGACTAATAGAGCTGCCCAGAACAACCAGTCCCAGCGTGATATTCCGCCGCTCTTTCCGCCTGAGGACCTTGTTTTTTTAGCCATGTGACTGCCTTCTTATCGCTACACCTTCACCATAAAAGGTAAAATCATCGGTCTGCGCTTGGTCTGCTCGTAATAATACTTATAAAGTGTATCTCTCACTTTAGCGTTGACAAAACTCCATTCTGCCGGACGGGCGCCGCTGTGGTCCAGCACCTGGACGACCATATCACGGCTTTTATCCAGCATTTCCGAATATCCCTGCGGGTCGACAAAACCGCGTGAGACAATATCCGGCCGCCCGACCAGTTTACCGGTTTGCCGGTCGATGGCAATGATGACCACGACAATGCCATCCCGTGAAAGCATCTGGCGGTCGCGCAGCACGACCGTACCGATATCGCCGACGCTGAGTCCATCGACATAGACATTGCTGGAACTAATCTTGCCGGTAACTTTAGCGCTGCCCTGGTCAAGTTCGAGCACATCACCGTCTTCCATCACAAAAATATTGTCTTTCGGGATTCCGACCGACTGTGCCAGTTTCCCGTGAATGCTGAGGTGACGGTATTCGCCGTGAACCGGCAGGAAATACCTGGGCTTGACGATGTTCAATAACAGTTTCAATTCTTCCTGACTGGCGTGTCCGTGAACGTGGACTTGTGTGATGCTATTATATAACACCTGAGCGCCCTGTTTGAAAAGGTTATCGATGGTGCGTGCCACCACCCCTTCATTTCCCGGTATCGGAGTGGCGGAAATAGCTACCGTGTCGCCGGGAATAATATGCAGTTGTTTGTGGTCCCGGTTCGCGATACGCACCAGAGCGGAAGTGGGTTCTCCCTGAGTTCCGGTGGTTACAAAGACAATTCGATTCGGCGCTAAACCCTTCAGTTCGTCAATCTGCGCCAGAATATGATTGGGGGCTTTGAGATACCCCAATTCAATCGACATCCGTACGATTTCGGTCATATTCCGCCCGATGACACAAACCCGCCGGTTGTGTTTTCCGGCAGCATCGATAACCTGCTGGATGCGTGAAACCAATGATGAGAAAGTGGCAACAATCACTCTGCCCGGTGCTTCCGCCATAATCCGGTCTAGTGATTCTCCGACGATTCTTTCGGAAGGGGTGTAGCCGGGCAGTTCCGCATAAGTGGAATCCGAGAGTAAAAGTAAAACTCCCTGACTGCCAACCTGCGCCAATCTGGACAGGTCGGTCGGCTTGCCGCTGACCGGAGTATAGTCAAGTTTAAAATCGCCGGTATGCACAATCGTCCCGACCGGTGTATTAATAATAAATCCCACTGCGTCCGGAATGCTGTGGCAAACCGGGAAGAACTCCACTCTAAATTTGCCCAGTGTTATCTTGCCGCCGGGCGGCACGATTCTAAGGTCGGCACCAGCCAGGGCTTTATGTTCTTTCAGTTTGACCTGTATCAGGCCGTTCGTTAATTTTGCAGAATAAACAGGGACATTGAGTTGCGGCAGCACGTAAGCCATCGCGCCAATATGGTCTTCGTGACCGTGGGTCACAATGATGCCGCGAATTTTCTCTTTATTCTCCAGCAGGTAAGAGATATCCGGTATAACCAGGTCAACCCCCAGCATTTCTTCTATCGGGAACATCAAACCGGCATCAATCACGATAATGTCATTCTCGTATTCCATGACCATCATGTTTTTACCGATTTCGCCCAGTCCGCCGATGGGGATAATTTTCAGTTTTGATTTTGCCATTATTTTAAATCCTGTGTGGTTTTATTTGCCGCTCTCTGCCAATCGTAGCCGACGACTGTACCATCGATTGCCGAGACCTGCACTTTGAAGGGAAGATCATTCCCTTTGTTGATTAACCCGCCGCCGATGGTGGCTATTCCGTCTATGTCGTAAATGAGAATTGACCCGATGGAGGCAAGTTTCACTTTGTCCACGCCGATTTTTTTGAGATTTTTAAATTGTCCTTCAACAAACCTTTCGGCGGCCATTTGTGCCTGGTCAAGTGAGATGATTTCTTTTTCCGGCATGATGTCTCCTGGTCCCGGTTAATTCTAAAACATGCTCAATTGCTGCACCGGCGGTTCCGGTTTGGCTTGTACTTCCGGTGCGGCGGCCTTTAATTTTAATGCCCTGGCTTGAGCCAGCAGCGGCGGTAATTTTAAAATGTCCTGTTTAATCGTTTGGCGTAAATTTCCCTGGTGCAATGCCGCCGCGGGGTGATACATGGCAAAGTAGATGATGCCGTTCTGCGTCTGTGCAGTACCGTGTATCTTGCTGATGGTCTTCCCCGGAAAGAACTTTGCCATCGAATACCGTCCGAGGGTAACGATGATTTTCGGAGAAATCAATGCAATCTGATGGTCAAGCCATTTCTGGCAATTGGCAATTTCGGTCGGGAGCGGGTCGCGATTTCCCGGTGGGCGGCACTTAATGACATTGGCAATGTAGACCTGCGGCCTTTTCAGGTTAATAGAAGCCAATAATTCGTCCAGGAATTGCCCTGCCGGCCCGATGAAAGGACGGCCCTGCTGGTCTTCGTGCCAGCCGGGAGCTTCGCCAATAAACATGATCTCGGCATTCTCTGCTCCCTCACCGGGGACAGATTTAGTACGTGTTTTTACAATCTCACACTGTCGGCAAAGGGCGATCTCGTTATTCAGGTCAGTCAGTGCTGACATCTATTTTTAACAACCTGCTTACAGCATATTCTCTTTCGACTTTCGATTATGATACCACGACAGTGAATTCCAGTCAATAATAACGGAGGTAAAAGGAAAGCTATCAATAATCAGCTGGCAGCTATCAGAATATTAAGATATTTTCAACTTCCTGCACAAGGAGAGTATTAAGAAAGAATATTGATTTCGATATTAGATAGTGGAATTCAGATATTGTTTGATATGCCGAAATTGGGGATTGGTATTTGATATTTTATGCTTGATGGGGCCGGCCACAGCGCGGGCATTTAGTCATCGTACCCTGCATGGAAGGCGGTACTTTTAATTTGGCGCCGCATTCACAGTTAATTGTTGTGTAGTCATTCATACGGTACATCATGTCATTGACGTTACGCGTCCGTGATACTTTATCGTCAGCCAGGGGTTCCACCGGTCCGCCGGCAACAGCCGCGCGTAAACCGACGGTACCTGCTGCTGCCGCTGTTTGGGCGGAAATAATTCCGCTCCGGGTGTTTTTAACCTGCCGGTAGGCCTGGTCATAATTGGCGTAAGCGGCTCCGCCTGCCATTGCGCGCAGGATGCGGATGCGCTCCTGCAGCGGCGGGTGGGTGCTGGTCAAATTATTCACATTCAACTTGTTACGGAACGGGTTGACGATGTACATCGGCGCCGTTGCCTGAGTGGCATTTTTCACCGGCGTGGTCGACTGTTCCAGTTTCTCTAATGCGGAGGCCAGTCCTTCCGGATAACGGGTATATAAAGCGGAGGAAGCGTCTGCCAGATATTCCCGCTTCCGTGAAATGGCAAAGTAAATCAACTGGGCAAAAAGCGGCGCTAAAATTGCCAGTAAAATCGCAAAGACGAGAATGAGTATTGCGCCCCCGCCCCCGCCGCCGCTGTTCCTGGAGTTGCCGCGCCGCCCGCCGCCGCCGCCCCCGCCGCCGAAGATTGCCCCGAGCATCATCATGCGGGAAGCGTAAAATGAAAGGATGACAATGGTGCCCAGCAGGACGCTGCACATCGACATTAACAAAACATCACGGTGCTTGATGTGGGAAATTTCATGCCCGATGACACCCTGCAATTCATCACGATTCAGCTTCTGCAGTAAACCGGAGGTAATGGATACCGCGGCATGATCGGGGTCACGCCCGGTGGCAAAGGCGTTCAGCGACGGGTCGTCGATAATGTAAATATCGGGCATTTTTTCCAGTCCCGATGCGATTTTCATCTCTTCCACTACATCATAAAGCTGCTGATGGTCCGAGGGTGAGATTTTTTTCGCGCCGGCGACCGAGAGTAAAATGTTATCACCCTGGAAATAGGCAACCAGCGTCATGATGCCCCAGATAATCAATGCGATGACCAGCCCCACGATGCCGTTTGAAACGAAAACCAGACCGATAAACCAGCCGATGAGTACCAGCAGCAGGCCCATTAAGATTACCAGTATGATTGACCTTGTTCGGTTA
>JBKQML010000190.1:0-11929 GCA_052326545.1 Dehalococcoidales bacterium | reverse complement strand
AAATTGTGAGACTGAATCACCCAGTCTTTGTCAGGGAAGGATTGTATCGTCTTTTCTGTGTTTTTCAGACTCGATTCCAGCCATTTACGAAAAGTACCATTAAGAATTGATTCCTCAATTGATTTAGGAGTCATAGTGATTTTAGCTTTTCCGTTTTCAACTTCTCCCAATTCAGTTCTAAATTCGATAGTTTGGACGTGAATCATATACATTTTTCCTTCTCCTTCTCACGAAATTATCATCATTATAAACCCTGCGATTCTACTTTACAAAACGTAATCCATGCAATTGTCAAGTAGAAATCACCGAAATACTTATTGTCAACTAGAATTCAAAATAACAACCAAAAGAGAACTTAACCAATACTTGACAAGGCTGTCTTTTTTATGTTACTAATAATACGTACTTAGTTTTGCCTATCTGTTAGTCCAATCGTAAAGTCATTTCTAGCCGAAGAATTTGTGATATTCCTTTATGTCAAAATACATATTTGTAACCGGTGGTGTTGTTAGTTCAGTTGGTAAAGGCATCGCTGTCGCTTCAATCGGCACCATACTGAAAAGCCGCGGTATCAGCGTTTCCGTCCAGAAACTTGACCCTTATTTGAATGTCGACCCCGGAACAATGTCTCCTTATCAGCACGGCGAAGTATTTGTCACCCAGGACGGCGCCGAAACTGACCTTGATCTGGGGAACTACGAACGTTTCATCGACATCAATCTGACACAGGATTCAAATGTCACCTCCGGTCAGATATACAGTGCCGTAATTGCCAAAGAAAGGCGCGGCGATTTCCTCGGAGGCACCATCCAGGTCGTACCGCACGTTACCAATGAGATCAAGAATCGATTCAAACGGCTGGCCGAAAAATCAAAGGCCGATGTTATTTTAATCGAAGTCGGCGGCACGGTGGGGGACATAGAAGGTTTACCGTTCCTGGAAGCGATACGCCAGATGAGAAAGGATGCCGGCCGGGACAATGTCCTCTACATTCATGTCACATTATTACCTTATCTGGGTTCGACCCAGGAGCTGAAAACCAAGCCGACCCAGCACAGCGTCAACGAATTGCGCAGGATCGGTATTCAGCCGGATGTCATCATTTGCCGCAGCGATTATCCGATTGCCGATAATCTAAGAGATAAAATCTCGCTCTTTTGCGATGTTGATAAAGAAGCCGTCATTCCGCTGGTCACAGTTTCCACCGTTTATGAAGTTCCTCTTGTTCTGGAAGAGGAGGGGATGGGAAACCTGATCGCCGATAAGCTTTCCCTGACGGCGAAAAGTGAAGATTTGAACGAGTGGCGGGATATGGTCACCCGTTTGAAGAAACCGCATCAACCGGTCAATATTTGTCTGGTTGGCAAATATGTCGAATTAGAAGACTCTTACTACTCGGTTCGTGAAGCATTGAAACATGCCGCTCTTTTCCACGACCGTGAGTTAAAACTGACATGGATTCCTGCCGAGCAACTGGAAAAAATGGATAATATCGATTCCTGTTTGCGCACGGCGCAGGGCATTGTGGTACCCGGTGGTTTTGGCGAAAGGGGCATTGAAGGAATGATAAAAACCGCCAGATATGCCCGAATGAATAAAATACCATATCTGGGGTTGTGTCTGGGAATGCAGGTCATGGTCATTGAGTTCGCGCGTGATGTCTTTAAATCGATCAGTGTCAATTCGACTGAATTTGACCCGGACCCGACTTACCCGGTGATTGACCTGATGCCGGAACAGAAAAACATTGCCAGTAAAGGGCATACCATGCGGCTGGGAAATTATCCCTGCAAACTGGTGCCCGGCACGCTGGCTTATAAGGCCTATCAACAGGACGTGGTGATGATTCAGGAAAGGCACCGTCACCGCTTTGAATATAATAATGACTTCCGTCAATCGCTGCAGGAAAAGGGTCTGGTTTTAAGCGGACTTTCACCGGACGAACGGCTGGTGGAAATCTGTGAAGTGAAAGACAACCCCTGGATGGTCGGCTGCCAGTTCCATCCGGAATTCGGTTCGCGTCCGAATCGACCCCATCCGTTATTCCGTGATTTCATTGGCGCGGCCAAAGATGTTCTGAGGGAAGGCGCACAACCGGCACTGCCCCTGACGAATTAAGATGTTGCCGAAAGCTATCCTCTTCGATATGGATGATACGCTGCTGACATATACGATAACGTTAGAGTCGGCGTGGAAGCAAGCCTGTGAAATCTCCGCAAAAGAAACGAAAACTTTTACAGCGGATGAATTACTTTACCAGATAAACATTGTCAGAGAATGGTATTGGAGCGACCCGGAAAGACACAGGTTGGGAAGGTTAAATTTACTTGGGGCAAGGATAGCTTTTGTCAGGATGGCTTTAAAGAAACTGGGTTGTGAGGATGAGAATAGCGCAGTCAATATTGCCACCAATTATACAAGGTTAATCGACGGGGCCCTGGATTTTTTCCCTGATGTCGAAGATACACTTCAGCAACTGGTAAAAAAGGATGTAAAATTGGTGCTGTTAACCAATGGAGCGGGGGATGTACAACAGGAGAAAATAAAGAGGTTTGGACTTATCCGGTACTTTCCCGTTCGACTGATTGAAGGTGAATTGGGTTTTGGAAAACCGGACCAGCGGTTTTTTGAAATGGCGATGATAAAGCTGGGCGTAACACCAAAACAAATCTGGATGGTTGGAGATGATTTACAACGTGACATCGCCGGCGCACAGCAATCAGGTATTTATTCAGTTTGTTGTGATTATAGAAAAGGCGGCCTGCCGGAAGGCGCGAAAGTCAAGCCCGATAAAATCATTAATAATATTACCGAATTACTGTCCCTGTAATTGACAACCGGATAGAGCGGGGGTTGTAAAAATAATTATGGTTGTGTATAATCAAGAAAAGGTGCCCAAAGGGGCTATCTACGCCAATGTAGGGCGCCATCCTCATGATCTTACCGCCGCTAAAGCAAAATCACAGATTATTATGATTCTTTGCATTGTATTTTTGCAGATGGTAAAACATCCGCTTACTGATACAGGTATCAAGCCGGTTTCTCTTCGGTTGGAACGTGTTTTCAATGATGAGTAACGGCATTCCTGTAAAAAAGACATTCACACCATGATTTGTAAGCGCTGGAGCCATGCTGTTTCCGGTTGTATTGTCAACCCAACAATTTGTCAGAGAAGGCATTAAAGCCATTTGAATAAAAGGATACATACATCTAAAATCACCGGGAGGTCTGGAGATGGACATTAGTCAATTGGAGAACAAAACCAAAGAGGAGCTGCTGGACATTGTCAAGGAGATGGATTTACCTGACTGTGCCGGTCTGGAAAAGCCGGAGTTAGTCAGGCGGCTATTACAGGCAGATGCTGAACAACAGGGCAATATCTTCTCCAGCGGCGTTCTGGAAATAATGACGGATGGTTATGGGTTCCTCAGACAGATCAGCCTGCTGCCCAGCCAATCGGATATTTATGTGTCCCAATCGCAAATCAGACGTTTTGGATTACGTAACGGCGATAAAGTTACCGGGCAGGGCAGACCGGCGCGCGCCGGGGAAAAATACATCAGCCTGCTGAGAATCGAAGCCGTTAATGACCTCAATGCGGAATTGGCAAAAACCCGCCCTTATTTCACCTCTCTGACTCCAACCTACCCCGATCGACTAATCAATCTTGAAGTCACTGCTAACAGTCTCTCTACCCGCCTGCTCAATCTTATTGCGCCCGTGGGGCGCGGACAGCGCGGTTTGATTGTTTCACCGCCGAAAGCCGGTAAAACCATGTTATTGAAAGCGATTGCGAATGCAATCACGACAAATTATGACGATATCCACCTGATGGTTTGTCTGATCGGGGAGCGTCCTGAAGAGGTCACCGACATGCGGCGTTCCGTGAACGGAGAGGTGGTGGCGGCTACCTTCGATGAGCCGGTAGAGAATCATACGCGTGTAGCGGAATTGGCCCTCGAGCGAGCCAAGCGTATCGTCGAAAGCGGCAAAGATGTGGTCATTCTCCTGGACGGGATTACCCGTCTGACCCGCGCTTATAACCTGGCAATGCCGTCCAGCGGCCGAACACTTTCCGGCGGTATTGACCCGTCAGCGCTGCATCCGGCCAAACGTTTCTTCGGCGCTGCCCGTAACACGGCCGAAGGCGGCAGCCTGACCATTCTGGCGACCTGCCTGGTGGATACCGGCAGCCGCATGGATGACCTGATTTATGAAGAGTTCAAGGGCACCGGTAACATGGAAGTGCACCTCGACCGCCGTCTGGCGCAGCGCCGTGTTTATCCGGCGATTGATATTGAACCCAGCGGCACCAGACACGAAGAATTACTGCTCGACGAGCAGACCCTGAAACAGGTCTGGCTGTTACGCCGTATGGCCGCGATGATTTCCTCCGACTCTGCGAATTTTGTCGAAGCGACGGAAAGAGTCCTGGAAAGATTGAAAAAGTCCAAGACCAATGCCGATTTCCTGACAAATCTTCAGCGAGACGTCGACTAGATATCAATTTTTAAATTAAGGCTTTGGCGGGCATTTTCAGCAAAGCAAGTAAAAGAACGTTGCCTGAAATCTCCACAGCTGGTTTTCTGCAAGAAACTTTGGTAAAGTAATTTATGTTGTCAGGATGAAACATGAACGGCCTGATTTTTATATCATGGCGCAACAATCATGGAAAATAGAAATAGTAAAAAACCAGCGAAACAAATTTCTATAATCACTACACGATTATCTTTACAGCATCTGACATTGAAAAATGCTCCTGATCTATTTGCATACAGATCCAAACCCGAGGTATATCTGTATCAGAGTTGGCAACCAAAAACGATTCAAGATGCCCAAGTATTTATTAAGTCTACAGCCGATAGGCCCGGGATCGTGAATACCTGGTACCAACTCGGTATTTTTCGCAAAGATAATGAAGAGCTTATCGGAGATTTGGGTATCCATTTCATAGTTCCGGAAGGCAGACAAATTGAGCTTGGCTATACGCTGAAACCAGAACAACAGGGGCGTGGATATGCCACCGAAGCAGTTAACTCATTGATAGATTATTTGTTTGGTAAAATGGGCACTCACAGAATAAGTTGCTCGCTGGACTCACGCAACACCAGATCGAAACTACTGGTAGAAAGATTGGGATTCAGGCAAGAGGCACATTTCAAGCAAAGTTTTTTTCAAGCTGAAAATTGGCAAGATGAATTGGTTTTTTCAGTTCTGGCACGCGAATGGCATCACAACCCAACACGATCTAATTAGTGGTAGGAGTTGTTAAAGGCGGATTGGAAATTATCATCTGGACCGACGTACTGGTAGTCTGCCCCGGCTTTACGTTAATGTTGATATAAGTTTCGGTATAATTAAACCGGCTGATATAAAACTCATATTCTCCTGATTTAATGTTCTGGAAAACAACATCGCCGTTGTTGTCGGTCAATCCCTCCAGTTTCAACTGCCCGTCAGGCTGTTCGTCGGAAACCACTTTTCCGCCCCCCAGGGGGTTGTTATCCGTATCAGTCACTCTAACATGGATTTCTCCTATACCGACAATGGGTGTCGTGGTATGCGAAACACAGGCGATGTCCAACATCATTACCGTTAAGAGAATACTGGTAAATAAAACGATAAATTTCTTATGCATAACAAGGCTCCTGATGAATTCAATCGGTTAGTTTCAATAGTTATAACGAAATGCGTCACTTAAAGTTAGCATTTTCTCGTTGATGAGAAAATGAGGGCTAGTTTTGTGATAGAAATTTTGGTAAAATATCGGTGCTCTTAATAATGGAGGTGAATCATGGTCGGGGAAATTGCATTAATTAAAAGCGGCAAAATAGAGTATACACTGAAAGGCAGTGGTCCGGTTATCATGGTTATGCATGGAATGTCTCAAGACTGTCAGGCAGATAACGGCTACGATGCCTTTATAAAAGAAGGTTTCTCGATGTTGACGCCCTCCCGGCCTGGATATGGAAAAACTCCGGCTGCAGTGGGTGACAACGCTGAAAAAGCCGCTGAAGCGATGGTTGATTTGATCAATAATCTCAAAATAGACAGAGTAGGCGTTATGGCTGTATCTGGTGGTGGGCCAACCGCCATCTATCTGGCCGCTAATCACCCCGAGAGAGTAAAGAAATTGGTTCTAGTTTCAGCCTTGAGTAAACCCTGGCAGGATAAAGCTCGATACGAGACTGTAAAGAAGTTCTATGGCAGATCTTACCCGGTAATGTGGTCAATGCTGGGAATTCTCAGCTCCTTGTTTCCTAAAATGATGGCCGAGAAAACACTATCTCTGTTCTCGACGCATGATTCCGATGACTTTATGAAACATATTTCCAGGCAAGATATTAAGTCGCTTCTCAAACTGTACAAAACCAAAGCCTATATTGAAGGCCCTTTAATTGACCTCAAGAGCCAGCCTCAAGTCTCGGTACTTAACAAAATAATCGCCCCAACACTCGTTGCCCACAGCAAGGAAGATAAATCCGTGGAATTTGATAATGCGGAATACTCCGTTCAAAATATCAAGTCTGCAGAACTATACGTTTCTCCCACCTGGAGTCATTTCCCCTGGTTTGGTCCAAACTCCGATGAAGAGTTGAATAAGGTAATAGGATTTTTTAAACAATAATGTATATCTACCATTTATGGAGATAAATCGGCACCATATAAGCAATGAATATATAGTAAGGGGTGAGAGTGAAGATGCTACTATTGATCCAGCTATCGCCTTACCCTATTGGCTAATGGTAATGGTATTTAGCTTTTCAAGCCAGACCATAGTAAAATGAGACCTGCGAAAATGATTTAAATAGGAAGTGGATATTTGTGATGTCAAACCATTCCCCGATATTTAAAACACCTGCACTTGAGGCTGAATACATGGTAACTTATGAAGCTGTTCTGTCGCTGTGGCCAGTACCTCATGAATCCCTGGATGTGGTCACAGGATTTGGTACCACGCACATTAATGCGGCCGGACCGAAGGATGCACCGCCAATGGTATTGCTGCCGGGTTATGGATCCAATTCGACCATGTGGTTTCCCAACGTCGGTGAACTCAGTAGGAGTTACCGCGTGTACGCAGTCGATACCATGGGCCAACCAGGTAAAAGCATTCCTAGCCGGTCATTATCAGCGTCTAACAGTTGCGATTGGATTACCGAGCTATTGAATGGGCTCGGGATCAAAAAGACGGCCATAGCCGGTATATCACTTGGTGGCTGGTTATCCCTGAATTATGCCATTCATCATCCTGAACGCGTTGAATGTGCCATATTAATTGACCCGGCAGCGGCGTTTGCTAAGTTAAGCTCCACATTCTTTTGGCATAGTCTAGTTCCCATAATGATACATCCAACACGGCCGGGGCTGACGCGATACTTCCGCTGGCTTACCCGGGGGAATATCACTAACAAAGACTTTGGAGAACTCATGATTCTGGGTATCTTAAGTACGCGCCCTCAGCAGCCCGTACGGGCTACTGTCTTCAGTGATAAGGAATTACGGCAGGTCAACATGCCAGTACTACTCTTGATTGGGGAGCAAAGCGTAATTTACAACCCCAAATCTGTGCTGAAACGGGCCAAACAATTATTACCCAATATTGAAGCCGAGATTATCCCCAGGTCATCTCATGGTTTGAATATGGAACAGGCAGAGCTAGTAAATAGGCTTATTCTACAATACTATAGTCAAGTAACGCCACAAGAGAAATGACGTCTGAAAGTAGTGCTCCAAATTAATACGTTAGATTGTTAATTAGAATCGACTTCAAGTATTCTCCTTAGATCCAAAATCCACTTTACAGGATTGTAACTTTATAATTGTTATTGTCAGATTGGCTATGCTACAATCGTTTTAGTTCCTGAACATGGATTTTCTATTAGCCTTATATCCGGAACGATTTGTGTGTAAATTCGTTGCCACTATATGTTCTCAAATCTTATCAGCGCTTATTTCGAGGCTAAACGGCAAGGTTGTATTGTGCTCACGCCTTGAACTATAGAGATGGGGTGTTGTGGCAGGACTAAACAGGGAAAAGTATAAGACGTTCAATTGTGATTTTCACTCTACCACCCATGTGCAATTAAAAATATTATCAGCTGATATCCGGAGACCGCGATGACAGGTGACCTGATAAATGAACAGTTGAAGCAGTTGCCCCCCAACCCGGGTGTTTACCTGATGAAAGATGCCGCCGGGAAAATAATCTACGTCGGCAAAGCCGGTAATCTGAGCAACCGGGTGCGTTCCTACTTTCAGCCTTCGGCTAAGCTGGAACCCAAGACCCAGCAGCAGGTGGCCGAAGTCAAAGAACTGGAATTTTTCATTACCAATTCGGAATATGAAGCTCTGATTCTGGAAAATAACCTCATCAAGCGATATCGTCCTTTTTACAATATCCGTCTTAAGGATGATAAAGGTTATCCTTATATTAGAATCAATCTCCAGGAAGATTGGCCGATAGTCACATATACCCGTTCGATGAAAGATGACGGTGCCCGTTACTTCGGACCATTTACCAGTTCCTGGTCGGTGAAACAAACCTTGAAAGTCCTGGAGAGTATCTTCCGTTTCCGCTCCTGCAGCAAACCGATTACCGGGACAGATAAACGCCCCTGCTTGAAATATCACCTCGGCCATTGTCTGGCGCCCTGTATCGGAGCAGTCACCAGGGAAGAATACAATGAAGCCCTGAAACAGATTGTACTTTTTCTGGAAGGCAAACGGGTCAAGGTCATCAAGGAATTCGAGCAGCAAATGAAAGCTGCTGCCGGGGCGCTGGATTTTGAACGGGCAGCTCAGCTGCGCGACCGGATCGGCGCAATCAGGAATGTCATCGAAGGACAGAAAATCGCGGCTAAAGTCAGTGGTAACGAAGATGCAGTTGCTTTCGTGACGGATAAAGACCAGGCTTACGTTCAGGTTTTCTTTGTCCGGGGTGGTAAACTCATCGGGCGTGAGAGTTTTGTTTTGACCGGCGCGAATGCCGAAGCCCCGCAAGAAATCATGGCCAGTTTCGTAAAACAATACTATAATTCGGCGACGGATATCCCGCCGCTGCTGTTATTGCAGTACCCCATCGACGATAAAGAGGCCATCCGGGATTGGCTCAAGCAAAAAAGAAGCGGTCCGGTAGCAATTTCTGTCCCGAGACAGGGCAGCAAGAAGGAACTGGTCCGGATCGTGGTACAAAACGCGGAGCAGGGCCTGAAACAAATGAAGGTCAAGCAATTTGCCGCGCCGACAATGATGGAATCCGCATTGAAAGAAATACAGGAAAAACTCGGGCTGCCGCGGCCGCCGGAACGCATGGAATGCTATGATATTTCCAATATCCAGGGGAAGGAAGCGGTGGGGAGCATGGTGGTCTTTGAAAACGGCCGGGCCAAGCCGTCGCATTACCGCCGCTTCCGCATTAAAACCGTGCCCGAAGCCAATGATTATGCGATGCTGCAGGAAGTCCTCGGCCGGCGTTTCAAACGAATGGCCGGGAATCAACCGGAACCTGAAAAAAAAGAAACCTGGGCAATTTTACCCGACTTGGTGCTGATTGACGGCGGAAAAGGACAGTTGCATGCGGCACAGACAGCGGTGAAAGAGGCCGGCGCCGGAGGGTTAGCAATTGCCAGCCTGGCAAAAGAGAACGAAGAAATATTTGTTCCCGGACACAGCACTCCGATTGTGTTACCGCGTAATTCTCCCGGTCTGCAGTTATTGCAGCGGATGCGTGACGAGGCCCACCGTTTTGCGGTGACCTATTTCACCAAAGTGCATAAGAGAAAGACCTTTACCTCGTCACTGGATAATATTCCCGGCATCGGGCCAAAACGAAAACATGCGCTGCTGAAACAATTCGGCACGGTGAAGGGGATAAAAGAGGCTTCGGTAGAAGCATTGATGACGGTACCGGGGATGACGCCGGATTTAATCGAAAAATTAAAAGAACATCTGGGCTAAAAGAAATGAGTAAAAAAAAGAAGGCTATCACTTTACCAAAAAATTCAGTATTCATGCGTCACATGCTACTGAGAAAAGAATGTGCCAAATTAGATCCGAAAGCTGAACGGGCGATGGCAGAAGAAGGCTTATCCGAGGATTTTAATAATTGGCCGAAATATTAAAGGTGATCGTTGAGTGCTTAGGAATATCCTTCTTTTCGTTCACCTCTCCGTTGAGGGGAGAAGATTAAGGTGAGGGTGTCCCTTAGCGTTGAAACAGATATCAATAATATCCAGGATAAGGATAAAATATGTCTGAGATCAAAGAAATCCTAAACGAAAAAGAACTGGAAAACAGCGTCAGTGTCATCGCGGATTCTTTTAAAACTGTGGCTGTTGAATTTAATCTGAATAAAGATAATTGCCCGACGCACCCTTCTTTTGTAACAATGAAGCAGCTTAATGAAATGAAGAGAAAGGGATTGAAATCATTCGGATTATTTGAGAACGACACACAGGTCGGATTTGTAGCCGTGGAAAAGAAAAAACACCAAGTCTACAGACTCGAAAAACTGGCAGTGCTACCGGAATATCGACATAAGGGCTACGGCGGGATATTAATTGAATTTGCCGAAGGCTATGTGAAAAATGCCGAAGGCAAGACATTATCGATCGGGATTATCAATGAGCACGCAGTATTAAAGCAATGGTATGAAGCCAAAGGATTCAAAGAGACAGCGGTAATGAAATTTGCACATTTGCCGTTCGACGTGTGCTTTATGGAAAAAGCTATTGGATAAAACCTTAAAATATAGCGGAAGAGTAAACAGCCGATGAGTAATAATTTCCCGGACATCAAACAAGTCTGCATTTACGGCACCGGGGGTGTCGGCGGATATTTCGGGGGAAGGATCGCGGAAGTATTTGCCGCCCCGCAATTCAGCGAATACGCAGTCTATTTCATTGCAAGGGGCGCGCACCTTGAAGCGATTAAACAACATGGAATTATTGTAAAAACCCCCGAACGCACGATTTCTGCCCGGCCCAATCTGGCGACAAACGACATTAACGAAATTCCTTCGCCCGATTTAGTTTTGCTTTGCGTGAAAAGCTATGATTTGAATCAGGCTGTGATGGCGATCAAACCTAAAATGAAGGATAGTACGGTAATTATTCCATTACTGAACGGGGTGGATATTTACGATAGAATCAGGCTGATTCTGGATAACGGTATTGTCCTGCCGGCGTGTTTATATCTGGGAACACATATCGAAAGTCCGGGTGTAATAAACCAGAGCGGGGGAAACGGTATCATTATTTCAGGCCCTGACCGAAAAATACCGGGATACACGGGGGAAAAGGTCAAAGCCTTTTTTCAAAAAACCGGCATTACATATGAATGGTATGATGACCCTTTGCCGAAGATATGGGAAAAATATATGTTCATTGCGGCTTTCGGGCTGGTAACGGCGCGATATGGTGAAGGTTTGGGCACTATTATGGCAAATCAAGAACACCGGAAGATGGCGAGAGGCATCATGGAAGAAATCAACGCCATCGCCAGCATGAAAAATATCAAACTACCTGAAGATATTGTTGAAAAATCGATGGGTAAAGCCTTTAATTTCCCGAATGATGCCAGGACCTCTTATCAGCGGGATATTGAAAGCGGCAGCCGGTTTAATGAGGGCGATTTATTCGGAGCCACAATAATCCGGGAAGGTAAGGCTCTTGGCGTGGCTACCCCGATTACCGAATCAGTGTACAAACGGATAATGGATTATCCGGGGAAATCCAGCTAAGAGTTTGCCCTTTACTATTTTTTAGAAAAGGAGATTGTTGAAGTTTTTTAAACCCGCCTCTTGTATTTTAGAGAACATAAGCCTTCAGTAATTTTCAGCCAGGACTTCGTAAAATGCCTGGGGATGTTTACAGGCCGGGCATTCCTTCGGCGCTTCGGTGCCTTCAAAAACATAACCGCAGTTGAT
>JBKQML010000189.1:0-34029 GCA_052326545.1 Dehalococcoidales bacterium | reverse complement strand
ACCGAAATCTGGAGAATCCGCTCGCGGCGGTGCAAATGGGCCTGATTTACGTCAATCCGGAAGGGCCGAACGGCAATCCGGACCCGGTCGCTGCGGCGCGGGATATCCGCGAAGTCTTTGCGCGTATGGCGATGAACGACGAGGAGACGGTGGCCCTCATCGCGGGTGGCCATGAGTTCGGTAAGACGCACGGCGCCGGGGATGCGAAGAATGTTGGGCCGGAACCCGAAGCGGCCGGCCTCGAGCAGCAGGGCCTGGGTTGGAAAAGCAGCTTTGGCACCGGCAAAGGCAAAGACGCGATTACCAGCGGCCTGGAAGTCATCTGGACCACCACGCCCACGAAGTGGAGCAGTGACTTCTTACAGAACCTTTTCACCTACGAATGGGAATTGACAAAGAGCCCGGCCGGAGCGCACCAGTGGAAACCAAAAGGTGATGCAGGCGCCGGTACCGTACCGGATGCGCATGACCCGTCAAAGCGTCACGCGCCGTCGATGCTGACGACTGACCTTGCGCTGCGGTTCGACCCTGTCTACGGAAAGATTTCACGGCGCTTCATGGAAAATCCGGAACAGTTTGCGGACGCGTTCGCCCGAGCGTGGTTCAAGCTGACCCACCGCGATATGGGCCCGCGCGCACGCTATCTCGGCCCGGGGGTTCCGGTAGAAGAACTGATCTGGCAAGACCCCATCCCGGCTGCTGATCACAAACTGATTGGTGCGCGGGATATCGCCTCCCTCAAGCATAAAATCCTGGCTTCCGGTCTATCAATTCCGGAGCTGGTTTCAACCGCATGGGCTTCGGCGTCCACTTTCCGCGGCTCCGACAAGCGCGGTGGGGCCAACGGCGCCCGAATTCGTCTGGCGCCGCAGAAGGACTGGGAAGTCAACCAGCCTGCCCGGCTGGCGAAAGTGCTCAAGACCCTGGAGGGCATCCGAAGCGAATTCAACAGCGCGCAGTCCGGCGGCAAGAAGGTATCACTGGCTGACCTGATCGTTCTGGCCGGTTGTGCCGGTGTGGAGCAGGCTGCGAAGAATGCCGGTTACCAGGTGACGGTTCCCTTCACGCCGGGACGCATGGACGCTTTACAGGCCCAGACCGATGCGGCGTCTTTCGCGGTGCTTGAACCGGTCGCGGATGGTTTCCGCAACTATCTTAAGACCAAATTCGCCGTGTCGGCCGAGGAGTTACTGGTTGACAAGGCGCAATTGCTGACACTGACCGCACCCGAAATGACGGTTCTCATCGGGGGCCTCCGAGTTTTGAATGCTAATTTCAAACAGTCCCCGTATGGCGTATTTACTAAACGGCCGGAGGCGCTCACCAATGACTTCTTCGTGAATCTGCTCGACATGAGAACGACATGGAATGCAACCTCGGAAGAAAAGGACTTGTTCAAAGGGCATGACCGCGCAACGGGCGAACTCAAGTGGACCGGTACGCGTGTTGACCTTATCTTCGGTTCGAACTCCCAACTCCGGGCACTGGCGGAAGTTTACGCATGCGAGGACGCTGGGGAGAAGTTCGTACACGACTTTGTGGCGGCGTGGAACAAGGTGATGAACCTTGACCGGTTCGACCTCGCTTTGTCCTAGAATAAGCTTCTTCGAGGGTTTCCAAAATTCATTCTGAACTAGAAATCAGAAAATCGAGAAGGGATACCCTTTACAAACTCACGGATGGTTCGAATGCTCAACGTGAGCCATTAGGGATGTATAAGGGCGGCATTTTAACAAAACCTGAAACGACCGCCCTTTTCTTTTAACACTCAAAGTATGCCGCTATCGAATAAGAGCCGAAATCCGTTATTGAATGCCTGCAAAGAGTGGTCAATAAACTAAGTCAGAGCCAAGAAGAGTTTTAAATTCATTGTGACAGTAATAAACTGGGTTTGAGAAATATCCTACGGAGGAGGTATCCAGGATTCTTTCCCTATTGATTTGCAGTTTTCCTGGGGATGTAGAGGCTAGTTGACCATTTCGGAGACAATAGCCCAAGAAATCCGTAAAGTTACGGTTAAAGGTCCGTTCTTCAAGTAGTGCCCTGTTTACCACAAGTCCAGCTTTTTCAACTTTCTGCGCCAGACTTGCCAATTCTCCCTGCCAGCTTTCTTCCAGAAGAACATCGTTCCCTTTGGTAGCCTCACGATATAGTGAGTAACTACCTATCTGGCTCATTGTTACCACGTTTAGTTTGAGGAGAGAGTCTTTTACCCAACATTCTAATTCAGCTTTTGGCAGTCTTTCCGTGTCGAGTATTTCTTGCCCGATATTTAAAAAGATTTTCATCCGGCCAGTCGTCATGAAGTCGTAGCTAATATTCATGGGTAGTATTTTTACCGCTTGTCGAGACATCTTTACCAGTCGATTAAGGCTGCCACGGATCGGGCATAGCTTTCCATCGGGGGAGAGTTCGCCTTCGGGAGCCAGGAACAGCGTTTTACCTCGATTCAATATATTGACGAAATACTCCAGTTGCCTTCGAATGACCCTGCCCTGGGAGAGACGCATTCGCCGACATAAGTTTTTCTGGAGCATGGAAGAATCAGCCTTTTGTCGGAGTACTCTCAGTGAACGCCAATTCATGAAGTCCTTTATGGCCATAGATTTTAACAGATTGATCGGTAATCCTAATGAATCGGCAGAATTTCGAAGCCAGCTTTCCTGAACTACCGTTCCCAGTTCTACATTGCCCTCCAGTTGCAAGACCTCTCTAAATGCCTGATTGGTAGAGAAAGCGTATGCCTGTCGCATAGGGTAAGCTCTAAAGGCATACATTACCGGGCTAATATTCAATTTATATAGTATCGTTCGGTTAAGCCAACGCGGCAGGTTGTAGTAGGTGGCAAGGAAACCAGGAGCAAATTCATCTTCACGGGCTACAAAATAAGGCCTTACCATGGGACGTGGAAACCGGTCTCCAAAGTGGAGAGCAGGACCAATGACCAACATGTCCAGGTCTCTTTTATGATTGCTAATCACAAGGGTAGAAGGCGATCCGGTGTAGTTCTTAAGTCCTATTATCTCCACCTTGGAAATGGAACGAATGCCAATATGGAAAGCAGTGGCAACAAGAGTCGCAAATAAGTTTGCCATCGGGCCAGGTTCAATTAGTTTAAAACCTGATTCAGATAGTTCTACTTCCCTGTCAATCTGCATTATATTTTCCAGATCGCGATACGAAGCTTTACGATTTTGCTTTGCCGGGAATAAGCACGCCGCCGATAACCAACCCCAAACCAATGATCACATCAACAATTCCCATCATCATTACCATGTTGGCCGTTCCGACATTTGACTTAGCGAGTCCTAACCCTGCTTGCTGGGCCGAGAGGTAGGCGAAAGTGGCACTGGGTTGAGCTGTGCCGGCCTGAATATTTGGCTCCTCGGCTTGCATAACTGTTGTCAGGTTAGCTGTGACCGTATTATAAGTGGCATTCAACTGGCTTAGAGTCACCGGTGCGATGTTATCCGCAACCTGCTTTTTCGCGGGACATGATTGGAAGATGAAGATAATACCGAAGACGATTGCCGCAACCCCGATAATTGATACGAGTAGTTTCAAGATTGTACGCATGTTGTTCTTTTCTCCTTTTGGCTGCATACCTAGTCAGCCGATATACCTAGAATAAATAGGTATGATAAAGTAAAAGGCGCATTTTGTCAAGAGGAATATCAATAAATATGCAGCTAGGGCAATGGGGTCTGTATAACTGCTGACTGATTCCTTCTTACTTTACGTTCCACGAAGGCAGGCACAATTAAAAAGCTAATAATCAACAGTACTAAACCGATAAATGATGCTGGACCTAATTGGTTACTGGCTAAGATTGTGACAATAGATATAATTATACCGGAGGTGACTAATGTGGTAATCCTCAGCCATCGTTGTCGTAATCGGATAAATAGTGCCACTGAGATTGCGAGTACCAGGAAAGTCATGCTCGTCCACGGTGCAAAACCGTACATAAAATTAATCTTAAGACCCGGAAAACCAGGTTTTTGCCCTGCCGCCAATAGCCAACCGACGAATGCGGATGCCGGTAAGAGCATCAACAAACTGTAAGACCAATCGCGTTTCAAAAATTTAATAGTGATGAGGCTAAGAAGCAACAAAATTAAAGGAATATAGAGCGCCAGAGTGATCCATGCCCACGTTGCCGGTAAGTAAAGAAGAGAGACGCCGGCTGCGACTATTGGAAATAGCGAATAACCAAGCCACGGGAAAAGCCAATATGGTTTTCCATGATACCACCCATAAATAGCGATACCAAGGATAACAACAAACATTATCGGTAATACATTAATGTCTATCCACCACTTTAAAGCAAAGATAAAAGCAAAAATCAGGTGGGGTAATGCAGCAAGTAAAGCTTCTCGCCATGTTCCCTGATTATTAGCTTCGTATATCTGGTGTGCAACTATTTTGGCAGAACCGAGCCGCTTGAGGCATTTTTCCAAAGCTTCATCTTCTGAAAGACCCTCATTTTGTAATTCCTGGCAGCTATCCTCAACATGAGTTTCCAATTCATGGATCACGTCATTTTCAGAAGCCGGGTCCATGGTTAGATGGTCTTTAAGACTTT
Source organism: Dehalococcoidales bacterium (assembly GCA_052326545.1). Classification (GTDB taxonomy): domain Bacteria; phylum Chloroflexota; class Dehalococcoidia; order Dehalococcoidales; family Fen-1064; genus Fen-1064. Next base: position 29,444 of record JBKQML010000189.1, on the reverse strand, counting down.
GGAGATATTGATTTAACCCATTTTTCAAAATAGTACCCCATTTCAGGCACTAACCGGACTTATAATCAGATTCATTGCGGCTAAGAAATCTAGCCACTGTACTTTCTTCTCTGCTAAAATCTTATTTCCTTTATCGGTAATATGATAGTACCGTCTTTGGCGTCCGCCCGAAGCCGGCTCCCATTTTCCGACAAGCAACCCCGCTTTCTCCAAGCGATGCAGCGCAGGGTAAAGAGTTCCCTCTTTATATTTGAAATAGCCTTGGCTTTTATCTTCAAGCTCTTTAATAATTTGATAACCGTACATCGGTTGCTGGCCAATCAAGCAGAGCAACAGAGCATCCACACTCCCCTTAACAAGCTCATTTTGTTGTCTCATGAATTAACCTCACCTGTACCTAGTTTGTCTAGGTAAGAGTATATTCTCGAATTTTGGGTTTGTCAATAATCTTTTGGAGATACTCACTATTGAACAAGTCCAGACTTTCTAATCTGTTCCAAATTAACAGTTAATACTATGTACTAAACGGAGATTTACTTAAGGAGTAGGACATGGGTATAGGGGGCATTCCCTTAATTTCAGCCATCGTCTCATTGATATTCGGCATAACCGTTCTCGACCAGTATTTCGCACGCCGCCAGCCGTTTCAACTTCTGTGGATGATTGGACTTTTCATGTATGGTATCAGTGCTTTCAACGAATTTTACACTGAAACCTATGGATTAAATCTTCTCATGTTCCGTCTTTGGTATTTATTCGGGGCTATTTGTGTGGCAGCTTTTCTCGGCCAGGGGACAGTCTATCTTCTTGCAAAACGCCGAACCGCTCATATTTTAACCGCAATATTGGTGGTTCTCTCTGTATACGGCGCCATTAGATTATTCACCGACAATATTGATTTAGGCATTGCGACAAGGTTAACCGATAAAATCATTGTACCTACTGATGTTGGTATTCTGACTGGTTTATTAAATGTCTATGGCACTGTTACTCTTGTCGGCGGGGCACTTTACAGCGCGTGGATTTTTTGGAGGAAACGCACTCTACCTCATCGTGTACAATCGAATGTGCTCATTGCCGTTGGTGCGCTATTGCCGGCTATCGGTGGTTCGTTGTTGCGATTGGGGACTGCCCGCGGTGCGCCCTTTTATATTCTCGAGTTAGCTGGTGTTATCATCATCTTTATTGGCTTTCTGCGTACCAGAGAAGTGTTTGGGGTGTTCCGCTTTCCGCTCATTCACGGTTTTGCCCGGGTTGAACAGTCCAATGTAATTCCAGAAGAGCCTGCTCAAAAAAAGCTGAATAAAGCAGCATGAGACAAATATGTATATCGTAACCACTGGCTCAATTTGAGACAAGTATTAATAGTTTGTCATAAACAAAGCTAAAATCTGTGCTTTAGAGAGAGGCCAACACTCCCACTTCTCGCCACAAATTCTTGGTTTTATTATTTATTCCATTGAATTATTGGGTAACAACAAGATTGATTGTTCAGCCACTGCCATTTTTTTTAAACATTACCCGGGGTTGGGCGAGATTCTGCTAAAAAGCAAAGAGCCGAATCATCGGCCTCAATATGTTAGTTAAGAATATATTCATAAGGTTCTCAATGCTTTGCGCTCCAGGAAAAGCCACAAAAGAATCCCGATAAAAATACCATCTTTTGAAATTATCCGGTATCGTTTTTGCTATAATCAAAGAAAATAATTTATATTGTATATATTTCAATTGCAAAAAGAAGTATTTTATGGGGGTTATTGATATGAATCTTTTAGGAATCTCATGCGGTCGCAAGATGGGGAACAGCGAAATATTATTACGGGAAGCATTAATGGCGGCTGAAGAACTGGGTGTAAAGACTGAGGTCCTGAGCCTGTTAGATGTTGATGTCAAACCATGTATCGGCTGTAAAGTCTGCCAGGCAGAAATAATCGGTAAGGAAGCGTGTGTCATTAAGGACGACGCGGTTTTTGTCTGGAATAAAATCATGGATTCCGATGGACTGATTCTCAGCGGTCCCGTCTATTGCCTGACTCCTCCCGGTTACTTACTCGTGATTCGAGACAGGCTGTTTGGTTCTAAGTCTGATGTAGCCTGGATGATCGAACGTAAAAAATTAAAAGAACGGGGTGAAAAAGTATTTGTTGATGAAAGGTGCTTTAAAACACGCCCTGGCGCATTTATTTCTGTTGGCGGTTCAGTGACCCCGGATTGGCTCTCTTTGGGACTGTCCATATTCCAAACAATGACTTTTTCAATACAATTGGAAGTTGTCGACCAGATGATGGTGATGGGGACCAACATCATCAAAGGCCAGGTTTTATTAGATGATAACGCGATGTCAAGAGTGCATAAATTAGGACATCATGTTGCAGAGGTGATGGGTAAGACGGGTTCTGAGATGAAATGGAGGGGTGATGAAATCGGGACATGCCCGGTATGCCACCAGAATGAAATAACCATCAAAAATAAAAATCCGGTTCAATGCCCGATTTGCGGTATCTACGGAGAACTCAAGATAGAAAACGGCGAAATAAAAGTTATATTCAGCGACGAAGAGCGAAAAAGGTCCCGTTTAACGCTCGCCGGAAAAATGGAACATTGGAATGAGTATCATCCGCTTGACCCAGAAAAGGCATGGACATCCAAACAGACTTCAACCATGCCGCCTTCGAAACAAAAACAGTACCTGGATGAAATAAAAAGGAAAATGGGCAAATATAAGGCGGACAAACCCTCTTTAAAACCGAAAAAAACAAAAATATTACCCTAAATCAGCTGGATTGTTATCGGTCACCGGGCCAATGTTCTAAGAAATTTAATGGGTTTGGCTTATTTTATTTCACCTGGCTAACAGGTCTGACCACCATCACTGGAACACTCGCCAGTTTGAGTATCTTTCCCGTGACATTGCCGTGTGTAAATTTTGTTAAACCGCTCCGCCCATGGCTTGAGATAATAATCAAATCACAGTGGTTATCATTCGCATAGAAAACTATCTCTTGAGCCGGCTTTCCACAGATAACTTCTTTTGTTATTTTAAACCCTTTCCCCTCGAGACCTTTAACTGTTTTTTCCAGATATTGAGCTGCCTGTTCTTCCATCGTACAGGTCCCTTGAGGCACCAGTCTGACTTCATCCGGCTGACTCGCATCTTCCAGCGGCCAGTAACCCTGTATCCGATTTGTGATACTGATAAAAACCGCTTCAGCACTCAACTTCGCCGCCAATTCTTCCACTATCGGAAGAACGCACTCGGCCAGTTTTGAACCATCCAGTGGAACTAAAATTTTCTTTATCATTTTCCTCACCATTATACCGGCCGGGATATCGAATAAATATAAAATAATGCCGGAAATAGTGACAAAATTATAACATCTTTTTGACAAACATGTACTAAACTTAAAAAAATTAGCAGCAGCAACGTTCTCCAGCCTTTAAGATGTATTGATAAGTTAACCAGGGAAGGCTATAATCATTTTCAATCCATAATACCAGGCACTTTATTGTTTGAGACGCACTAAAAAATTGGAGAGAACAATGAAAAGAGCTTATGCGGATATTCCGGAGGGTCAGATTCACTACCGTATTGAGGGAGATGGGTTGCCTATTTTATTGCTGCATATGGCGGTGGCTTCTTCCGACGAATTCTTAAGAGCAATGCATTTTCTCTCCAGGAAATATCAAGCGATTGCCATGGATTTCCTGGGCGCAGGAGATTCCGACCCGGCCCCTTACGCATATCAGATTCCAGACCATGCCCGTACCGTGATCAGTTTTATGGATGCTTTAGGGATTAAAAAAGCAAATATCGTCGGTCACCATCTCGGTTCTATCGTTGCGGCGGAAACTCAAATAACCTGGCCGAAACGTGTTAACAAGCTGGTTTTGTCCGGTTTGGGATATCGGCCGGAACCGGGCGAGGGGATTGCTTTTAAGGACCCGCCAAACTTCATGAGCCGGGTAGAAATTAAAGCAGACGGCTCTCACCTGATCGAATGGTGGCGGCGGTCTGCACTATGGGGAGACTATTCTCCGGAGATACTGGAGGAAAGAGTGCTTGAATACATTAAAGCCGGGCCAAGAGGGGAAGAAGAACACTCAACAGCCACGGCCTATGACCTGAAACACAGGCTACCGCTGATCACCTGCCCGACTTTGGTGCTCACGGCAACCTTCGACCCGTTCTTCTCAGGGGCAGAAAAAGTCATGAGATCAATTCCTGACAGTAAACTGGCGATTATTGAAAACGGACCGATTTATCTTGACCGCGCCATGCCTCAACAATTTGCTGAGGCGATACTTAACTTCTTGAATACTGACGGGCATAATTGAGTATAGTGCCAGGTAAAAAGAATTTATCCGGAAAGAATAACAGATTGTCCTTTCTGGGCAAATTACGTGGCGCCGAGGTAGGCTTTCTTGACTATCGGGTTATTCATAATATCGGCTGATTTCCCTTCCAGAACCACTTTACCAAGTTCCAAAACGTAGGTGCGATCAGCCAGTTTTAACGCCAGGTTAGCATTCTGCTCCACCAGCAGGATAGTTTTTCCTGCTTCTTTCATCGTTTTGATAATATTGCTGATTTCTTGAACCATTATCGGAGAGAGTCCAAGCGAAGGTTCGTCCATCACCAGAAGTCTAGGTTTACACATCAGAGCCCGTCCAATGGCTAACATCTGCTGTTCACCGCCGCTCAAACTACCGGCACGTTGGTTCAGTCTCTCCTTCAACCTCGGAAAATGTTTATACACATCCTCAAGCAATGAATCGACTTCATTTCGTTTGCGGATTGTGTATGCTCCGGCATGAAGATTTTCCAATACTGATAATTGGGGAAAAAGCTTTCTGCCTGCCGGGACCTGTGCGATGCCCATTTTTACGATTTTGTCCGCAGGAGTTTTGTCTATTCTTTTTCCATTGAATGATATTTCTCCGGAACTTGCTCTAAGCAAACCGGATAATGTCTTCAGGATGGTAGTCTTGCCGGCGCCATTGGCCCCGATAATACTCACCAGAGTGCCCTCATCCACAAAGAAGGACACACCCTTGACAGCTTCTACTTTATTGTAGGGTACTTTAAGGTCTTTGACATTAAGTAACACTACTCGCTCCCTAAATAAGCTTCAATGACCCGTTTATCGTTAGCGATCTGGGCAGGTGTCCCCTCGGCAATTTTTTCGCCGAAATTTATCACCACGACATATTCACAGTGTTCCATTACCACTTTCATATTGTGTTCAACCATAATAATACCAGTACCCCGTTCATCCCTGATGGTCTTTACCAATCGGATTAGAATTTGTATTTCCTCAGCATTCAGACCACTCATCGGTTCATCCAGCAGTAGTAATTCCGGGTCTCCGGCCAGGGCGATAATGATACTCATCAACTTTTGGGTGCCGCCCGGTAAGTTTCCCGCCCTCGTATCTGCCAGGTCGGTTAAACCGGCGATGTTCAGTAGCTTCATCGCTTTTTCCCGTACTGTGCCATTTTCTTTACGTTCCATCGCGGGTGTTTCAAATAGCGTTTGTACAAAACCCACCCCGGATTTATAATGTAACGCTACGCGGATGTTGTCCAGAACAGATAAATCCGGGAAGACCGAGGCTAATTGAAAGGTACGGATAATCCCCATACGGGCTACAATATGGGGTTTGAAACCGGTAATGTCCCGGCCTTTATAAATTATTTTGCCGCTCGTCACTGGCAGGGCGCCCGAAATCAGGTTGAATGCAGTTGTTTTTCCGGCACCGTTAGGACCAATCAATCCTAATAGTTGCCCCTTATTCACAGACAGATCCAGATTCGTCACTGCCTTAAGGCCGATAAATGTTTTCGTTAATTTTTGAGTTTCGAGTAAAGCCATTACAACTCTCCGTACTCCCTACGAATATAACTACGTTAAAGTTGTCTTATTAATCTCAACGGGAACGGTTTTTTTACCGGTTAATTCCTTGATACCGGTTTTAATTCTTCCGTATAACCCCAGGATACCGGTCGGCATAAATAATAAAACAAGGACAAGAATCAGGCCCAGGATCATCGGTTGGTATTGAATTGTGGCTCTGGGAAGATAAGTAAATAAAAGGTTCAAAACTGCCATAAAAACAGTGCCGATAATGGCGCCGAGCGGGCTGTAAATGCCGCCTACCAGCACTCCCAGGACAATCGTTATTCCCTGCCACAGCGTAAATTCTGACGGGGTTACAATGGTGATATAAGGCGCCCAGATTGCGCCCGCTAATCCGGCAAAGAAACAGGAGAGTGAAAAAGCGATTTGTTTCTGGGTAAATACCGATATTCCCGTGTTAGACAGCAGGTCCTCGGTTTTACCGATACACTCCCAAACGCGGCCAAGCCGCGAGCCGTAAAGTTTAAAATAAACCAGGCACGTGAAGACGGCTAATATCAGCGCCAGATAATAATACGGTGTCCGCGACGACACAAAATTAATATCTAAACCGAACAAACGGATTTCAGGGTGCGGGACAGGGAAAATACCCAGTTCTCCGCCGAACAGACTTTTCCAGCTGACCAGCAGCCATGAGAGAAATCCATTTAACGCGATGGTCAGAAATAAAAAGTACGCGCCTTTCATCTTCAAGCCAACAAAGCCAAACAGTAATGCCACCAGGCCCGGAATGACTCCCGCCCCCAGAAATGCCAGCCAATATGGAAAATGCGAGCGTATCATCAACAGCGTTACAACATAAGCCCCCAGACCATAAAAGATTGGTTGGGCGGCATTGATAAAACCAACCGACCATACGGAATAAACGCCCATCGCCAGGACGATGCCGAGGAACAGTTGAATAAAAAGATTAATATACCGTGGTGAAGGTATTAATAACGGGATTACGAATATAAATATTATTATCAGAATAGGAAGATAAGTCAGCCATTTTGGTGATTTCTTCATCGTTTCCCCATTAAACCCTGCGGTCTGACTATCAGTATCAGCATAATAAAAGCGAAGGCAAACATGTAACTGTATGACCCGAGGTAGGTCTGACCGAATGAATCAACGAATCCCAGAACAAAACCGCCAATCAGCGCACCGGGTATGCTGCCCAGTCCGCCTATGATTACTACCGCAAAACCTTTGAGTAAATACCCGCTTCCCATCGTGGGGGTTACGTAATAGGTGGATGATAGCAAAACTCCCGCGGCGGCTGCCAGACAACTGGCCACTACCCAGATCACGATACGGGTGCTGGCGATGTTTATTCCCTGTAGAGCGGCCGCGTCCTGGTCCTGCTGCAGTGCTCTTATTGCCAGTCCAAGTTTGGTTTTTTGAACAAACAAGAAAAGTAACGCTATCATTAACAGACCGCCGAAAATAACTGGGAGGTTGTTGTTAGGAACAGACGCCGAACCTATTTTGAATTGTCCTGTAATTATTGCCGGGACACCGTGAGGCATGCCGCCGAAAAGAACTAATGCGGCGGTTGTGAGAATACTGCTTGAACCGAAAGTGGCCAGCGCAGGTTCCAGTCCGCCGCGGTTGCGCATCGGGTAAAAAATCCCTTTCTCGAATATTATGCCTAGCAGACTGACGACCACCATTGCCGCGAAAGGCGCGATAATATAGGGCAATCCCCATTTGACAACCACGAAATATGTAACAAAGCCCGCGGCCATAACGAACTCGCCGTAGGCGAAATTACAAACATCAAAGATTCCCATGATCAGGGTTAATCCAGTGGCGAACAAGATATAAATAAGACTCAAAGAAATCGCGTTAACGATTACCTGAAGTATCTGAGCCATGACCTATTTTTACTCCATTCTAAAAACTATGTTTTTTCGGTTTACAGGGTTTTTATTACAAGAATATCATGAATGCTAAATAGTGCCATTGCTTGCAAATAGCAGCACGAAAACAGCTCACATTAATTCCAGCAATCTTTCGATGCTGCATAGTTAGGCTGAGGAAATTTAAAATTTTAACAAGCAGGTAGTGAGGCTTTATCAGCCTCACTACCTGACATTTAACTTAAACGATGATGATGTGCCGCATTTTTAAATACAACATTACTTCGGATTGATAATGGCGCCGATAGTGTCCTGGCCATTCTTAACGACATCGATTGCCCAGGAATTAGTAACCTGATGAAGACCTACTACCGGACCAAATACGGCATCGGAGGCCGCGGAACCAAATGTGGCAATACCGTTGTTTATCGCCGCATATGTAAATTGAGCTCCGGGCTGATCAATCTTAGCTTTGACAACCGTTGGGTCCACGCTGTCAGCCTGTTTCATCGCGTCAAGCATGATTGTTGCTTCACTATAGAAGTCCCAGGTGCAGCAATAATGAGCACCCCACCGGGCATCTTCTCTGGCTGGTAAACCTAAAGCAGCAGCGGATATCTGTCCACCGGGAATTAAAGGCATATTCAGGGTTAACATACCCTCGATATCAGCCTGGCTGGCACCGGCACCTAACAGGTCAGAAGCTCCGACGATACCCGTGGCATGGATACCGGTGAAACCCATACCGGTAAGTGTCTTGGCGATTAATGCCACATCACCGGTCGGGTCGCCGATGGTTAAAATAATATCCGGCTTTTCAGCTAACATTTTGGTGACAAATGGAGTGAAATCGGTGGTGCCGTCATCATAAAAAATCGGGGCGAGGTAGGTGAGACCGGCCGCGGCAGCAGCTGTCTTGGCATATGCCTCGGTCACGGTACCGTTGGTGTCATTAGTTGTCATTACGGCAAGGCTATGGGCGTTAGGATAATTTTGCTGTATCCATTGAATGTAATCATTCGCCTGGACGGAAAAGCCCATATACGTTCTGTAAGTATACGCATCTGCCGGTTGCGCGATGATGCGGTCGTCATTAACGACCGTAAAATTCAATATCTTTTGTGTAGTCAAAGTCGGGGCAAGGGCCAGTGAACCTTCGGTCTGGAAGGTAAACATGAATTTGATGCCGTCAGTATAGATCATCTGATTTATGTTATTGGTTGTTGTGGCGGTATCATACTTATCATCCAGAGCTTCAACCTGGAAAGTATAGTGGGTATCGCCGACTGTAAGACCGCCGGCGGTATTAAAATCATCGCATGCCAGCGTAACGCCGTGCATTTCAGATAAACCCCAGGGAGCAGCTCCGCCGGTTAATGGAGTGTCCACGCCAATCGTGATGGTTGCCTGTTGTAATGCCTGGGTAGTTGTTGTCGATTTTGTGCAGCCTGCCAGGGAACTACTTATTAGACCGAGTGCTATAAGAAAGGTGAAGATAACCATTAATGATTTTTTCACTTGTTCACATCCTTTTAGAGTATTATTTACCTTTGGCGATAGTTTGTTTCCCAAATTGGTATTTTATAATCTATTGATGAACTATTGGCTACTGTTACCCTCGCACCTCCTCAGAATGTATTATAAGAATAAGAGAATGTACACTCTTAATGTTAATTAAACTATAATATTCCACCAGTGAATATCATAAATTTGAGAAGAATATAACACATGTATCTTTCATTGTCAATATACTTTGTTCTGGCGTACTTTGTTCTGGCCTAAACTAAAAATGTCTTTCTCAACGATGATTCCCGATTTTTAATAATTGTTGTGTTATAATCTACCTAACCATATTCCTGAACCGTTGGCAAGCACCAACAGAGTTAGAGGAAAAGAAAATTGAAAAAGATTATCACCAAGTTATTGATTTGCTTGTTACTACTATTTACGGTAACAATCGTCAATACTCAACCGGTATCAGCTTGAGCGAGTCCCCCTTTTACACTGACCGTGACTGTCAGTGGTAACGGTGGCACCGTAACCGTAGATGGGACACCTGTAAAATCCGACTTTTCCTACTATGTCTATGACTCTCTCGCGCAAGTCACACTGGAAGCAATTCCGGTTCAGGGATACCGTTTTGTATCCTGGAGCGGGTCGGAATTTAACAGCACGGCGAATCAGGTCACGATCGACATGAACTGTAATATTGCCCTAACCGCTACTTTTAGTCTGATAACTCCTGTGCTAACCATTGCTAAACATGGCGATGGTAATATCTTACCCCCAGTCGGACAGTATGATTATCCCATTGGAACCGTTATTAATCTTAAAGCCACTCCGGCCAAAGGGTGGAAATTTGACGGATGGACTCCGAATGTCACCAACCCAAATTCTGCAGAAACATCGTTAACACTGAATTCAGACATGACAGTGACAGCCGGTTTTTCCCGGATATGGTCCGCATGGCTGATATTGGGCATAATTATCGTGTCGATAATTATACTGACGATAATCGGCGGGATCGTCTGGCTAGGGTTTAAATATCGGAAAAAGTTAAAAAATACACTCTTAAGAACTTTGCGCAGCAGCTATACATCTCTCATATTTCGTCTTATTTTAGGCGGTATTTTCATCTTTGCCGGTTTTGCCAAGATACACAGCATCGGCGCTTTGATAAATGAAATCAACCAATATAAGATATTACCTGTTACGTTAGGCTCAATATACGGGCATGTTCTCCCTTACCTTGAAATTATTATCGGTATTCTCCTGGTTTTGGGTATTGTCCTGAGGGTAAGCGCGAGTATTGCCGGTTTACTGCTTATCAGCTTTGCGGCCGCAAAAATAGCAGCTTTGGTCCTTAAACTCAATATAAAAGTTTGTAATTGCTTCGGTGTAGCCAGACCTTTATTGAGTAACCAAAGCCTGGTGCTTGATTTGATAATGTTGCTGATGGCGATACAAATTATCGTTTTTAGAAACGAACTATTCTCAATACCCTGGAAAAAGAACCGCAATAAGAAATGAGTTGAACGACTATGGTGAAAAATTATCGTAGTTTCGTTATTTTTTTACGTATAAGTGTATCTATTTCCCGGTGACCGGATTCTTGTAATGATAGGGCAAAATATACCCTGATGGGTAAGGAGCAAAATGAGTGTCAGGTCCGGAGGGGGGACTATATCTGTGCGGCGGGTTCAGGATTGATGGTTTTTTAACCCAGCCTTCTTCTAACGGGCTGCTAATAATCTCGCTCCAGAAGAGTTTCATAAATTTCCAGGTTCCATCTTCTTTGATATACTCGTTCTCCCAAATCTCGCAACCGATTAAGGCTCTGGTTTGCCCCTCTCTGGGCATTGCCCCAAGGAAATAGCCGTACCACCGTCCTTTTGCATTTTTACCATCCGGGTCAACGTCAACAATACCGGCCATCGGTATCAATATGTGCAGGTATTCCGGCGGCGCTTTTTTCGCGTGGCCGTAGGCGGGATAGTGGTCTTCAAAATGGAAACAGCTTTGAACTCCTTCCCATCCTTTAAACAGTCCGAAATCGTTTATCTCGACAGATACATCAGGGCGGTGAGACCATAACCCGATTAGTTCTTCTTCCTGCCAGTGTTCCAGATAATAGCCGTAAGCCCATTGTAATTTTTTAATCGCTTCAATATCTTCTACAACCTGGAGTTTTACTTCCAGTTGCTTCACAGTTGCTTCCAGGGCCAGGACCGCTGTTGCTAAATTATCTGATTTCAAAATTTACCTCACGAATTCAAAAAGTTAAGAATTGCTTCAGCATATTCTTTGGGCATGGCCCGGTCGCAATACATCGGGCCGTTTTCAATGGTGGTTAGCTTGCTGTCAGGAATTAATTTCTGGACGGCTTTTGATCGTGAATGTAGCGGAAAACCGGTTGCATCCAGTATCAGGGTCGGATGGGTTATTAGCGGTAATCTGTTCTTCGAGTTATATTCTCCACCGGCCCAGTGTGCCTCTTCGCCTCTCGGCCCGGCCTTGACATACTCAATGACCCGTTCCTCAAGTATATCCAGTGAGTAATCGCCCCAAAGGCATGCCCGCCGCCACCATTCCAGCAGATGAGAACCGTCTTTTTTTATTTCCACGGTGGTGGTGAAGTTCTCAGGCTCTTTTAAATCGATCGCTTGAGTTTCCTCCCAGAATTCTGCGCCGGCTAAAACCAATTTATTCACGCGCCTGGGCCAATTTACCGCAACCTCCACCGCAATCTCAGCCCCGAAGAATTGACCGGCAATGTGAGCTTTCTTGATTCCAAGCGAGTCCATGAAACTGATAACAGTATGAGCATGGTCAATTATCTGGTACTGACGGGGCGCAGGGTCGGAGTCTCCGAAACCCAGAAAATCCAGGGCAATCGCCTGGTATTTCTTTGACAGAATATGCATTACTCTTGTGAATTCGTCCGAAGAAGCAACTGCCATGTGCAACAGTAATACCGGTTCACCCTGTCCTTCGGTCCGATAATGCATTTGTCCTTCAGGTATGTCTGTAAAAGCTCTTTTCATTTTCCCCTCAGATTATCTTCTTTTTACCGGTGGAGGTGCGGTAAAAAAGCTAATTAAAGTTGAATGATTTAGTATCATCTCTGTCACTCAATTGGCGTATAAAATTCTTATTTGCCGGTAACCGGGTTTTTGTAATGGTAAGGGAAAATAAAGCCGGATGGATAATGCTGAAAATGCACATCGGGACTGGATGCGACAGTTTTCATCGGATGTCCCAAAAATGGGTTCTTTACCCACCCCTCGTCTAATGGGCTGCAGAAAATATCATTCCAAAACAGTTTCTTGAATTTCCAGATTCCTTTTTCTTTAACATACTCGTTCTCCCAAATGCCGCAGCCAATTAGTGCTTTGGTTTCTACCGGTCTGGGCATGGCTCCAAAGAAGCAACCATACCATCTTCCCTTAGCCGTCTTTCCATCCTGGGCCAGGTCGACAATACCCGCATTCGGTATCAATATGTGCAGAAACTCTCCGGGAGCTTTTTTTACCCCATAAGCAGTATAATGGTCTGCGAAGTTGAAACTCTGTTTGATTTCATCCCACCCTTTAAAAAAGCCGGTATCATTTATCTCTAACGATACCTCGGGGCTATGGGAAAACAGTTCTACTATTTCATCTTCCTGCCAGTGTTCGAGATAATAACCGTAGGCGTGTTGTAATTTTTTTATTGCTTCGATATCCGCTTGAGCCTGAACCTTGGCTTCCAGTTTCTTTACGGTTTTCGTGAGGGCCTTTACCCTGGCTTCTAAATCTTCAGACTTCATAATCAGCCTCCATAATCGATTAATATTCATTTGATTGATATTACGTTTCTTGTGGAATATTATTGGAGAAGGATGGTAGATATCATGTGAGAGCAAATTTACGTGCAGTATACCATCAGTTTTAGACTATTGTCAACAGCTGCTTCGTCCGAACTAAGACTTCATCTCTATCTGAATATCCGCGTTGGATTTATTGATTGGACTCTAAAACAACCAGTGCTTCTTGTCATTTATTAAGGTAGCAGCCAGCTATTTAACATTTAATTATTTACTATTAGGGCAAACCGATGGTATTGATAAATTAGTGGAGTAAGGAATATAATCATTTGCAACCGCGGAGTACCGGCAATTCCATCCCTGAGCAGCGATGATAACCCGAATCTAAACTTTTAGAGTGGTGCAACTCAAGTGGCAGACTATATCTATGGAGAGTAACGATGTACGAATTTAAGAAACTTTTCCAGCCTGTCAAGATAGGGAAAATGGAGCTTAAAAACAGGATCGCTTTTGGCGAACAGGCGCCTCAAGCCGCGCATGGTGTCATCACCCAGGCGACGGAGGATTTTTACGTTGAAAGAGCAAGAGGCGGCTGCGGGCTGGTGATGGTGGGGGGAATATGTCCCGATATCTCAGGATGGGGCACCGAGTCGATGGCCAGAATAGATGATGATAAATACATCCCTGCTCTGGCTAAAATGGGAAAACGAATGCATGAGGTAGCCCCGGATGTCAAAATCGGGATACAGATAATGCATGAAGGTAGAGCCATGCGTCCCGATGAAGCCGGAGCGGCAAAAAATCTAAAACCGGTCGCGCCGTCACCGGTCAAATTTAAATTCGGTGTCGTTCCTCATGAATTGACCGTTGAAGAAATCAAGCATATGGAAAATCAGTTTATCGAAGCTGCCGGAAGAGTGCAACGCGCCGGCTACGATTGCGTTGAGATTCATGGCGCCCATGGTTATCTTATTGGTTCGTTCATGTCTCCTTATACCAATCGAAGAACTGACCAATATGGTGGCAGTATCGAGAATTGCGCCCGATTTGCCTGTGAAATTATCCGGGGAATCAAGAAAAAGTGCGGTAAGGATTTCCCTGTTTTAATCAAAGTCAATGCGCTGGATCGCCTCGATAAAAATGAAGCTCCGGTACAATTGACGCCTGAAATCGTTACGGCTATTGCCCCCTACCTGGAGAAAGCCGGTGTCGATGAAATTCATTTATCGGGAGGCACCCATGAGGCTCCCATGTGGTCTGCGGTCGGTCCGTATTATGTCCCTAAAGCTGCCTTTGCCGATTATGCCGCTCGGATTAAGCAAGCGGTTAAAATCCCGGTAGGCGTGATTAACCGGATAAATGACCCGATATTGGCCGATGAACTCATCGTTGAAGGAAAAGTGGATTTAGTGTGGATGATGCGGCCGTTGGTAGCCGACCCGGAACTGCCGAAAAAAGCGGCCGAGGGCAGGCTCGATGAAATCAGGACATGTATTGCCTGTAATACCTGCCATGATATCCTCTGTCAGGGTTGGTTCCACGAGACCCGCTGTGCTGTAAATCCGGATGCCTGGCGGGAGGGAGTGTCTCATCTCGAACCTTCATTAAGAATGAAGAATGTTCTGGTAGTAGGTGGCGGACCGGCCGGTATGGAAGCCGCCCGTATCAGCGCGCTTATCGGCCACAAGGTGACGCTCTGGGAAAAAGATAATAAACTCGGCGGTTTATTGAACCTGGCCGCTGTTCCTCCGCTTAAGGGAGAAATCATGAGTATCCCCAGATACTACAACTCGCAGTTTAAGAAACTTGGCGTAAAAGTTGAACTGAATAAAGAAGCTACTCCCGCCCTGGTAAAACAGATGAAACCTGATGTCATTATCATCGCCAGCGGTTCGCGCACTTTCTTCCCTCAGATTCCTGGAATCGATAAGAGTATTGTCGTTGATGCCCGTAAAGTACTGGATGGTTCGGTTAAAGTCGGGAATGATATTGTAGTGATCGGCGGCGGTGAAGTCGGCATCGAAACTTCGGAATTTCTCGCCGCTCAGGGTAAAAAAGTCACTCTGGTAGAGATACTCCCGGTCATTGGGGAACTGATGGTACGGGACGTGATTGATTATGCGATCGACCAGCTCGTGCAGCACAAGGTTGAAATTTTAACCGGCACCAAAGTTGAAGAGATCACCGGTGATAGTGTCGAGATTGTCGATAAACAGCAGAAAAAACGGACGATTAAAACTGATAATGTAATCATTGCCACCGGCGCTAAACCCGATAAAACAGTGCCGAATGCTCTGCAGGGCCTGGCGCGTGAGGTCTATCTGGCAGGGGATTGTCTGGTTCCCAACAATATCAGAATGGCAATCCATCAAGGCAATATGGTTGCCCGGATGCTCTACTAGATAAATGTTCAGAAACAATTTATCCGGTGTTCCTGATTTTTAATGTTGATAGATTACTCCGGAGTTCCTTCGAAAAATCTCCGCGGGTTGTCAATAATGAGCATCTTTATTGTTTCTTCAGAGACGCCCCAATCGCGGAGTTTGGGGATTACCACTTTGGAGATATATGAGAAACCGTAAGGATTATCTTTCTCAAGTTTTCTTTTATCGGCATCAGAGATGGTATCGAATAATGATGAAACCAGGCAGGCATCATGACCCAGCAGCAGTCGGCTGCCGTAGCCGGCATCGATTAAATTTTTTATCGTTTTTATCCGGCCTTCAGCGCTGACACTGGCCTTCGGTGGAACATGTATTCCCGGTAATCGATCCATACCCAAATAACAACCTTGTTCTATTATCCATGTTAGATATTCCATGTCGGTGGTATCCGGCGAATGGTCCAGTTTTACCCGCCGTAAATCTACGCCTTCTTCTTTTAAAATCGGTATTTGCTGCCTTCCGACCTGTCCCTGCGAGTAAGAATGCAACATTATCGGCACTCCGGTCATCAATTGGGCCCTGGCGACACCGCGTAAAACTAATTCGATACTGGGTGTTACTCCCTCAAAATCAGCGGCGGATTTTAAAATGCCGGCTTTAATATCGGTACCTTCAATTCCTTTCCGAACCTCACGGGCAAAGATTTGCGCAAACTGGTCAGCGTTGAATGTGCCGAGAAATGGGGGCAAATCCAGATACCAGCCGCTGCAGCAAATGACGTTTACCCCGCTTATCCGCGACACTTCTGCCAGTATTTTTACATCTCTACCCAAATTCATGGTATCGGCGTCGACAACGGTATTCACGCCGGCTTGTTTGGCATCCACCAGGCCTTTAATAATACGCTCTTTATAGTCTTTCCCCAATAATTCCGGATAGATTTGGGGCACACCGCCGATAGAAGCTAAAATGTGGTCATGCATTAACGCAAAGCCGATTTTAGATGTTTCCAACGGCCCGAGTACCGTATTAACAGTTTTCAAACCTGCCTCCTGTCGCATTGCCTGAATACAATAATTTAAAGCAGATGCCGGATAAACTCTTGAACGATATTTTTACTTCCCGGTGACCGGATTTTTATAATGATAAGGGAAAATATAACCGGATGGATAATGTTGAAAATGCGTATTAGGGCCGGGCGGCGGTGTTTCCTTGTGCGGGGGATTTGCCAGATAAGGTGTCTTTACCCAGCCTTCGTCCAACGGGCTGCTGATAATATCGTTAAAGAAGAGTTTCTTGAATTTCCAGATTTCTTTTTCTTTCACGTATTCATTTTCCCAGATTCCGCAGCCGATTAAAGCGCGGAGTTTTCCACCCCTCCGTAAAGCGCCAAGGAAATAACCATACCATCTTCCTTTCGCATTCTTGCCGTCCGGGTCCACGTCCACTATTCCCGAAAGCGGCATCAGGATATGCAGGTATTCCGGGGGAGCCTTTTTTACCCCGTCGAAAGCTGTATAATGACCTGCGAAGTTGAAAGCCTGCTTAACTCCTTCCCATCCTTTGTACTGGCCGCCGGCATTGATCTCGATTGTGACATCGGGGCGATGGGAAAATAACCCGATTAACTCTTCTTCCTGCCAGTGTTCGAGGTAATAGCCGTAGGTCCTTTGTAGTTTTTTTATTGCCTCGATGTCTTCCGCGATTTGTAGTCTGGCTTCCAGCTTCACGACGGTTTCAGTTAGTGATATTACCTCTGCTTCCAATTCTTCTGACTTCATAATCAGCCTCTTTTTGCCAGCGTATAACTCATACATTCTATCGAATGGGCTAATCAGGCACTAATTAAGCATCAATTCAACCATTTTTGCATAGCAGTTTATTACTTGTTATACTCTTCGCGGAATTCAAGGACCGTGCCGCCGGGATTCGTATCGAAATAACACCAGCGCTCGCCCTTGAATATCGCGGCCACCAGTAATGGATGCTTCTGTTTTCGTAGTTTTGCTACCATTTCTTCATAATTGGAAACACCCAGCGCGACATGATGGATGCCCTCACCCTTTTCAGCAAGGAATTTGGACCAGATGGATTTATTATCCTGAGGTTGGAGTAATTCTATCGGAAAAGCTCCGAACTTGATATTGACAATCCTTACCTTAAACGGTTCACCGACAAATAATTCTTCTTTCTTGGGTTCGTAATCGGTAACATCCGGCTTGCCGATATTCCAAATCGTCGATAGCCATTTCGTTGTCTTCTCGGCGTCTTTGACCACGATACCAACGTGGCTCAGGTTAGTGAGTTGAATGTTTCCGGTATCCAGTTTCCAATCCATTTGTTTTTCTCCTTTTATTTAATATTTAAATTATCATTACTATTTCTTGCTAAATAATATGTTTTTATTTCCCGGTGACCGGATTTTTATAATGGTAAGGGAAGATATAGCCGGATGGGTAAGTCTGGGCATGAGTGTTCGGCCCGGAAGGCGGCCTGTCATTGGCCGGCGGGTTAGCCAGATAAGGCGTCTTGACCCAACCTTCGTCCAACGGACTGCTGATAATATCGTTAAATAAAAGCTTCTTAAATTTCCAAATCTCTGCTTCTTTCACAAATTCGTTTTCCCATATTCCGCATCCGATTAAAGCCCGCAGTTGTCCGCCCCGGCGCAAAGCGCCCAGGAAGGAACCGTACCATCTCCCTTTCGCATTCTTGCCGTCCGGGTCTACGTCAATAATACCTGCATTGGGGATTAAGATGTGCAGATATTCCGGCGGGGCGGTTTTCTCTCCATTAAAAGCGGTATAGTGGTCTTTAAACTGGAAACTCCGTTTAACTTCTTCGAACCCTTTATAAAGTCCGGTATCATGTATTTCCAGCGTGACATCGTCGCTGTGAGACCACAGTCCGATTATCTGATCTTCCTGCCAGTGTTCGAGGTAATAGCCGTAGGCGTTCATTAATTTATTTATTGCCTCGATGTCTTCTACGGCTTGCACCCTCGCTTCCAGGGTTTTCACGGTTTCTTTCAGCCTTTTGACTTTTATTTCCAAATCTTCCGATTTCAAAATTTGCCTCCTTCTCTGATTGAAAAATGCCTGGTGATATTCTTTTTCATATTTCAACATTTTATGAACATGTGAAAGACCTGCTATGCGAATGAAAATTTACGTGAAGTATAGCATCGGCATTTGACTTTGTCAAACATTCCCGGGAGACCCAAAATTGGAGTTAGACAATGTTTAAAATGTAATAGCATCGGAGCGGGGATGAGTGTTGTTTTTAACCAAAGCGAAACATGCAATTTGGCAGGAAAAAACTCATTCGCTCGCTTTCTGGTCTTTTTTAAAGCGCAATCCCAAAGACGGTATGATGGCGACTAATGTGATTATCCCGAGGATAAAACAGGCATGATTTATGGCCCTCATGAAAATGGGGCCTTCATTGGAACTGAGCAATTGAGAACTACTGACTATCAAAGATAGTTTAGTGTAGGGCATCACTAATGTCATCAGCAATAAAGAAAAGGGCACGCTGAAGACATTGCCTGTTTGATTCAGAGTCATCCTGATTCCATTCGCTACGCCGCGCTTCTCCGCGGAAACAGAACCCATAACGGCACTGGAATTGGGAGGGAAGAATAACGCCATTCCCAAACCGAACAGTATTAGACTTATTAATACAGCACTGTAGCTCGATGCTTTACTGAATGTGGCAAACCAGAATAATGCGGAAGCATTCAGGAGTAAACCCAGAGAACTAAGAACCCGGGCGCCGTATTTATCGGACAGCTTTCCGCTGAACGGACTGATGGCGAAGATGATAATTTCCATCGGGATGAGCAAAAGACCTGTTTTAGCCGCGCTGTAACCCAGTATCAACTGCAAGTATAGTGACCTCAAAAAGGGGCCGCAACTGAATGCGATTGCGTTCAGAAAACTGGCTAAGTTGCCCAGCGCAAATTGTCTGATCTTGAAAAGCGTTAAATCAAGCGTTGGGAATTTCTGCCTTAGTTCGACAAATATTACGGCGACAAAAAATGCTGCGCCACAACCAAGAATAATAAGATTACGGGTTGAAAGGGGGTCTCCGATAGTCAGGGCCAGCAGGATAGTTGCGAGGCCGACACAATACAGGATTGAACCGGCAAAATCAAATTTTTGGCCGACCGGTTTTTTGCTGATTTCTTTTAGATTCAAATATCCCCAAATCGTGCCGAAAATTCCAATCGGAATATTAAGCAGGAATATTGACCGCCACCCGAAATAAGTTATCATTACCCCGCCGAGCGTATAACCGGCAATAGCTCCGATATTCACCGCCATGATATTGATACCCAGTCCCATACCGAGTTCATCGGGAGGGAAAGCATCGGTAATAATCGCGCCGCTGTTGGCGTAGAGTAATGCAGCACCGGCACCCTGGAGGAATCGGAAAGCGATTAATTGTACGCCGTTCTGGGATAAAGCGCAAAGCAGCGACCCGACGGTAAAGACGGCAAAACCCAGATTGTAAAGCCTGACTCTGCCGTACAAATCAGCCAATCGACCGAGCAGCACCAGCAGTATCGTCATCATCAGAGTATAGCCGGTGATAATCCAGATACCGTGAACGATGGTAGCATGCAATTGCTGCAGAATCGTCGGCAGCCCGATTACAACTATTGTCAAATCCAGGTTTGCCATTAAGGTGCCCAAACAGGTGACCGACAGGGCGACCCATTTATAATCCATCTTCCGTTTCATGAAATAGATATACCTGAAATCATATTTTTATAGGAATAACAGACGGAAAAAGAGTACTGCTTAAAATGTTTGATTTGGATTATCCCGGCGGAAAAGAATTTGATAATGAAAAATTCAGGTCTGCGGCTTTCTTCAGGTAAAAATAAACAGGGAAACATGTTCTAAGTATAGTACGTTTTTTATAATGTTTACAAAATAGTTGCTCTATCCTGACTATTTTTTAGGTAAGTAAAACAGCGGGTTTCCCTGACCAAAAGCATTGATCGTGGTGCCGGTTATAGCCCGGCCCTGCGGGGAAGCGAGAAACACGGCCACTTCAGCCATTTCTTCAGGCGGCATGGGAATATTAGGTATTGCCACCGTTTGTTTGGTTTCCCGCAGCATATCTGTTTCCACGACGCAGGGACAGATGGTATTAACGTCAACCCCATACTCCTTTACTTCGGACGCCAGACATTCGGTAAAGTTGATAATCGCGGCTTTGGATGCCCGATACGGAGCTCTTCCCGGCGCTCCCGACAATCCGCCGATGGAAGAAAAGTTAATTATTTTGCCGGAATGCTGCTTTTTCATCTGCGGCAATACTGCCTTGCAGCAGAGGAAAATACCGGTCAGGTTGACTCCAATTATCCAGTTCCAATCATCAAGGGTCACGTCAGTCACTACGCGGTACGGCAAATTCACTGCAGCGCTGTTTACCAGAATGTCGATACGGTGCAGTTTTTCCATGGTCTGCGTAACTATATTAGCCACGTCTGCTTCTTTGGAAACATCTGCGGATATACTGATTGCAGTTCCCCCGCTCTGCGTGATGAAAGCCGCTGTTTCATCACAGACCGTCCTGTTCCTGCCCACTATAGCGACAGCGGCACCTTCATTGGCGAACGCGACAGCTACGCCGCGTCCTATTCCGCGGCTGCCGCCGGTTATTATCGCAACCTTATCTTTTAATTTCATAATCTGCCCTTCTTTTCCAATTGTTTTATTGGAAATGAGGCACCATTCGGTAAAACTTCCCGTAAAAGTTCCGGTGCTGAAGCTATCTATCGGGTATTGCCGCGGTTTGGGAATTAACCCCCGGTATATGACTTTAATTAAACTTATTGGTGCTTTAGTCCGCTAAAACGCCAGGTAAATGGCGTTTTTTACCATTCTCACGAATTAGCTTTAAAAACCAGCAAAGGAAGTTTAATGTTTTTACAAAGCTAAAAACTATGAGGTTTGCGTTAATACCCTTCGGTTTACCCTGCTTTTAATTCTTGAGATATAGACCGTTTTTGTCTTTAAATTTACCCACTAGAATCATGATGAAGTCGATTAAAACCCAGATTTCCACTACTGCAAGAAAAATATAACCAACGACAAAGACAAAGGTCGCATAACCGATAATACTTAATATCAACATAACTATCCCGGTTCCGATTTAACCGGTATAAAACCGGTGAATGCCGAGTGTCCCTAAAAAGAAAGCCAATATTTCAGCGACAGTTTTCGATTTTGGTGAAATGCCTGTTGCGAAAGGCATACCGGCGGTGCCTGTGGAGGTGCCATATTAATTATTGTTTGTTGGGCAGGCGGCGCATATTGAGGCGGAGGTGCGTACTGTGGCGGTGGTGGCGGGGCGGTGTATTGCGGACCGGCTGTATTTATCGGGGCACCGCAAACAGCACAGAATTTGGCATTATCCGGATTTTGCTTCCCACAATTTGGACAAAACATGATATCCTCCATAATTAATTATTTTCGGATGGTTGTCATTAATAATAATTGTCTACATAATAATTGTCAATACTAACTAAAAACGCTCAAATACCGCAGTTTATCATCGTGAGCATCTTATCATTCGCCCGGCAAGTATTTTCCGCGGAACCCGGTTAAATATTGATACGGAGAGTTGTTCCAGTTGTAACTCTGGTATAAATGGTCTTTCCACCGTGTCTACAGGTAAATAATCTCCATACCAGCGTTTTTCCTCAACCATTAACTATTGACCTTGTATTGAGTGAAACAAAATACTATCTCCGAATTGGCATAAACCATACCCTCTCCTTACTTCGATGTATCATTACACTTTAATCTGGAGGGAGAGCAGTGAAGTTTGCCACCAGACTTACATTATGGGCCGGCATGACAAAGGTCTGTTTCACTGCGGTGGTAAGGTTAAGATCATCCTCCCCGGTAAAACCAGAGAAATCGTAACCGGAAGGGACGGAGACTGAAAGAGTTGATGTTGAGCCAGCTCTACCGGAACCTGTCACGTAAACTTCACAACCAGCTGCCTGAGCTAATTGAGAGTCTCCATTAAGACAGTTAACTGTACACGATATTGAATAAGCCTTTGCCGCCGTCGTTGCCGGGGCTACAACAAACGCAGTACTATGGTATTGGTATTTATCCCCGGTATAGACTATCACCGATTCCGGTCCTAAGACAGTTACACCTTGAATCGTGTCGAGATCGGCAGGGACGTCGACATCGATTTCGCTCGACGTCCAGCTAACGATATCTACCGTCTTGCCCGTTATGAGAACCTTGCTATTCGATAGTTGCTTAGCGCCAAAGTTGCTTCCATAAATTGCAAGTGCGCTTCCCGGTACAATCGGAGCGGGTGAAACACTGGTAATATTAGGAAGAACCGAAACATTCACTTCAAGTTCAAAATGATCTAAAACAGTTCCCCCTTGATTCAAAGTCACGTCGATACTCACCGGTTCATTTCCATTCGCGTCGGCCAGCGCCGGGTTGACAATTTTATCCATGGGAATAGTTTGATTAACCTGAACCGGTGATGTAGTATTGTCCTCTGCCTCCGGTAAGGAGACGCTCTGAGTTTCGACGTCCAATTGGGTGGTTTCAGACCGGATTAATGTTTTCTCGGTGACCGTTACTTCAGATGTCGCCGAATTAAAGACCGGCATGCTTAACTCGAAATTAGTGACATTACTGGGAATAGTACTTATCGGTGTTTTTTTAGTGCCATACCAACTGTAGCCATCAACTTGACTGGGATCAAACTGAAGGAACCCATATACAAGTTTATTATTCGACGTAACCTTTGGATTAATCGCATAAAAATCAATATTACCATAAGGACAACTGTAGGTGCCGGCATCTCCCGCTCCCGGGCATTCGATAGTCTGTAAAGTACAGTTAGTGGTTACCGCCTTATCGACCCATAGGATTTGTAAAGGCACTAAAAGATTGTTGCCGACTCCAGTGTCCAAACTGCGAATCCAATCAAATGTCCGAACGAAATTCATTCCTCCTAGATTGGGCTGGTCGGCACTGTTAGGCTCCAGGCCATTAGAATCCTGAATAATTAATACGGCTCCATCAGATTTATACCCTGTAATCAGGTCATAATGTCCAATACCCGGTAAATGTATTATTAGAGGATGATTAAGATCCAGCTGCTTTAATATTTCCGCCTGCAGGCTGTCTATATTGTAATAGCCTCGCCATGTTACTGTGGCGCCGGTTTGTCCGGAAATATAACTGGCAAGGTTAGTTTCAAACCCATAGGCATCTAACCCAAAATCTGCAAGCGACACTCCAGCATCATTACATGCATACAATGCATCTCCAAGATTTCTCTGGATTGCAGGCGCTGTATCATAACTTCGTATCAGCATCATGGTATCCGCTGCCCAGCAGGAACCGCCGCTTTGTTCGTAATAGGGAGTAGCAATAATATGCTGGGGGGATTGAGCAGTGTAAGGCTGTTCGGGGGTAAAAAGGATCTCTAATCTCTCCAATATTGAATAATTTGGCTTAAACAATTTGAATAATGGTTCTAACACTGATGCCACAATTGGGAGAACTGTGTGCGGTTTGATAGAGTCGGAACTGATTGTATTGGGGTCGATAGTTACCGTAACGGTATTACCGGCTGCATCATATTTGTATGGAATAGCACCTATCTGCTGACTGGTCATATCATACGTACAGACATTTACCTCGTCACTGGTGAGACCCTTCGTTACCGGGAAAGTAAGCGTAACCGCGCTCGTTGCCTGGTTGAGCCCGGTAATGTCATAGGCGGTAGTATCCGCGCCAAAATCGACCGGATTGCTTAATTGATTTATTTGAAGAGCAGCATTAGCGTTTAACGCTCCTGCCGGGACCACCAGTTTCGCCCCGTTCTTCAAATCAAGTTCCCCGCCATTTTGGCCCACCGTGGCGCTGGCTTTATCCGCCGTGACATCCATTGGCGGCTGGGTGTTCTTGGTACCCGTAGATTGGGTTGTATTGTTTGTTGAAGAGTTAGTTGTATTCGCACTCGCAACGTAAGTAACAGACTTCCCTTTAATATCTGTAATACCTTGATTACTCGATTGGCTGTTCTGAGCCCAGGTGGATGGGTCTGAATCAACAACAGTATAAGTCCCCGGCCCGATAATAGTATTTGGTTCTGCATCCCAGTAGACGCCGGATCTCACGGTTACCGGCCACGTTCCGATGACATTTCCGTTAGTATCTGTCAGTCCGATCGTTCCCGCGCTCGCTCCCTGCCCATTGTTCCAGTGGTAGTCTGTAATCAACGTAATATCATAACTGCCGGTGATCGTAAAGGTGGTCGGACCACCGGTCGGATTGTTAATAACACCGGCGATATTGCCATTGTTATAGATCTCGGTTTCAGCCGTTGCTGTAATCGCAGTGGTGCCTCCGGAAGAACCATTTAGTTTTAAGACATTACAGGCTGACAACATCGGCATGATTAACATCAGAGATAAAGCAAGAAGTGCCAACTTATAATACAAATCCCTTCTTTTGCCCACAGTAGAATACCTCCCGTTACATCAAGTTCTTTAGATTATGTAATTCGGTAAATAAATAAAAACCGTATTTCAGATTGAATCGGTAAAAACCGACCACAAGATTGAAGGAAGTTTATTTTGCTGCATTCCGATAAATAATATATTTGATCTTCTTTATTACAATACGGTATGCATCAGCATGTTAGGAAATATATCAAAAAAAGTCAACCGCTGTCAACAATGTTTAAAGGTTCGGCTTTGACTCTATTTGATCTGGTAATAAATTAGTCACTATAATCCAAATCGGGAGCTAAACAAGGAAAGATTGCACCCGCACGAGCAGGACTTGTAACCCCTTTTGGTCATTAATCATGCAGAAATCCTTTATCTTGACAGAGTAACTTTTAATGATGTAATTAAAAATATAATTATAGGAATACCGTTTCTCTTTCCTGATGGCGGCTGATTAATAGGTGATTTTCTTTTTAGTTTCTTGCCGGCCCACCCATAATAATGGAATAATCGCCAGCAATGTAACGATACCAAGGATCAGACAAGCGTGGTTAATGGCTCTCAGGAATAGAGTAACTTCATTAGAATTGTTAAGTTGTGTTCCGCTAACTATCTGGGAAAGTTGATTGTAGGGTATCACCAGTGTCATTAACAGTAAAGAAAATGGCACGCTCAGAACACCGGCAGTTTGGTTGATGGTATTTCTGATACCGCTGGCGACACCACGTTTCTCCGCCGGTACAGAACCCATGATGGAACTGGTGTTGGCAGGAGCAAACAGGGCTAATCCAAAACCGAACAACACCAGACTGACTAATACGGTAGTATAAGAAGATCTTTCGTTAAGCGTCGAAAACCATATCAGTGCTGCAGCATTAAATACTAAGCCAACTGAACTTAATACGCGGCTCCCATATCTATCCGACAGCCTTCCGCATATCGGACTCAATAGAAGGATTATAGCATCCATTGGTATCAGTAATAAGCCTGTTTTTAAAGCACTGTAACCCAGTATCAGCTGAAGATATAATGACCTGAGAAACGGCCCGCAGGCGAATGCCAGAGAGTTTAGAAAATTGGCTAAATTCCCGGTCGCAAACTGTCTTATTTTGAATAATGTTATATCAAGAGTCGGATACTTTTGTTTTAACTCGACAAATATCACCGCGACGAAAAATGCCAGTCCGGCGGCAAGGATAGCAATATTACGTCCTGAATCCGGATTTCCAATAGTCAAAGCCAGCAGAATCGTCGCCAGCCCGATACAGTACAGGATAGAACCGGCGAAATCTAATTTTTGACCAACGCTTTTATTCCCGATCTCTTTTAAACGGAAATAACCCCAGAGTGTTCCGAATATGCCGATAGGCACATTAATCAGAAACATTGATCTCCAGCCAAAAAAGGTAATCATCACACCGCTGAGTGTATAGCCTGATATTACGCCGAGATTCGCTGCCATCATGTTCGTTCCCAGGCCCATCCCGAGTTGTTCTTTAGGAAAAGCATCGGTAATGATGGCCGAGCTGTTTGAGATGAGCAACGCCGCGCCGGCGCCCTGCAGGAACCGGAAAATAATCAACTGCTCACCGTTTTGAGACAAAGCGCAAAGCAGTGACCCGATCGTGAATATTACAAACCCCAGGTTATAAAGTTTGACTCTACCGTATAAATCAGCCAGGCGCCCGAATAAAATTAAAAGTAGGGTAACCATCAGCTTGTAGCCGGTGAGAATCCAGACACCTTCTACCATATTCGCATGCAAATTCTGCAGGATCGTGGGGAGCCCTATCACTACAATGCTTGAATCAAGGGTTCCCATAAATGTGCCGATATTCGTTACGGACATGGCCACCCATTTATAATCCATTTTGAATTTCATCAGGTAACTTTCTCTTTTTCGACAATAATTGTCACAGTGATATGGAACATTTTGACAACATGAGCTTTACTGAAACAGATACAGCAAATGAATGTTTCTATTAATCACGTGGATTTACACCAGTCTTGTTTAAAACGATTACGGTCAGAAAACATTTCCTTAGTATAATTCTTTCGTTTTTTAGTTTTCAAATATTCAGGGTATTTGCACAATGTATCCTCAGAAACCATCAGTCAATTCCGGAATCAACTCAGAGGCGAAAGCGCTACCGAGGAATAAGCAGGATGAAGCGCTTAAGCCGCGTATCAGCAGCGAATCTAAATTTCCGGCGAACCGCAGTCATCGTTCTTGTGGTTTAGCTTCAATAAGCTGGATGGTGATTTCAGCATTTTTACAAAGGTTCATTTCCACCGGAGAAGCCTTATTGTGCCGGTATTTTCCCCGATTATTAATCAAGACCTGATTTTTGAATGAAACAATTACTTTTATCAAATGCACGCAGGAGACTGATATGCTGGCGCGACATTGATTTCAACTACTAAAGTACTGCACGGGATGGCCTGATAGAGGGATAGATTCACGCGAATATATGTTGAATAAAATAGTCAGATATTATCAACACGTATCAACATTGATGATAGCGGTTTCTGAATGCAGAAATAAATGGTTCCACCTGTTTTATAACCGCTAAATCATCTATAATATCCTTGACTGACAATTTAGCACAATGGGAAAAATTGATTACATACATCTGAAAGAGAGAATAATTGAGATCACGGGCTCCTTTCAAGGAGGAAGATATGAGTACACCGGATAGATCTAAATTAAAATCTTCAGGGAAATCTAAAGAGATAAGACAGGTTGTGCCTGATAATAAAATTACCCGGCGTAAGCAGATAGAAGCTGCCCTGAAAGCATCCGAAGAAAACTTCCGTAACTCGATGAATAGTTCATTAATGGGCATTCGTATCATGGGTGATGCCGATTATACCCTTTATGCCAACCAAGCCTTATTGGATATGTTTGGTTACAAAAATATCGATGAATTAAGAGCCAGCCCGCCGCAGGAACATTACACACCTGAATCGCGTGCTGCTTTTCTCCGGCGGCATGAGCAATTTCTACGCGGCGAATCACTCCCTGACCAGTTGGAATTTGATATCATCCGCAAAGATGGCGCCATCAGACATTTGCAGCTTTTCAGTAAAAGTGTGCTTTGGGATGGCAAGCAGCAGCATCAGTTTATTTATAATGACGTCACCGAGCGTAAACAAGCAGAAAACGCTTTGAAAGCCTCTGAACAAAACTTCCGTAACTCGATGGATAGTTCATTAATGGGCATTCGTATTGTCGATGCGGAATGGCATACTCTATATGTCAATCGGGTATTTCTGGAGATGTTTGGTTTCAAAAATATCGATGAAGTAAGTCGTACTTCTTTGCAAGACCGTTATACACCGGAAGAGAAAGCCCGTTATCAGCATCGCATGGAACAAAAGCAGCGCGGCGAATCAATTCCGGACAATCCGAAAGTTGATATTATTGGTAAAGATGGTACCGTTCTGCATATCGTAGTTTATGCCAACGAAGTTATCTGGGATGGTAATAAGCAGCGGCAGCTTATTTACCAGGACATTACCGCGCGGCAGCAGGCAGAAGATGCCCTTAGACTATCGGAAAAGAACCTCCGTAATTCGCTGGATAGTTCTTTGTTTGGCATTCGTATTATCGATGTACAAGGACAGACTTTATATGCGAATAAAGCCTTATTGGATATCTTTGGCTATGCTAATTTAGATGAAGTAAAATCAAGCCCTCCGCAAGACCATTTCACTCCGGAGGGATTTAAGGATTTTGACTTACGCAGAGAGAAACGGATACGGGGTGAAGCAATCCCGGATAAAGTTGAAATTGATATTGTACGCAAAGACGGCAAAATCCGGCATTTACTGGTTTTACTCCACGATGTGCTCTGGAATGGCAAGCAGGAATTACAAATTTATTACCAGGATATTACCGAGCTGAAACAGGCGGAAGCAGCGCTTCATGAAAGCGAAGAGAAATACCGCCTGATTGTGGAGAACAGTAGTGATATTATCTTCACTCTTAACGCTGCCGGAGAATTCACTTTTATATCAGCTTCAGTTAAAAACATGCTTGGCTATAATGCTAACGACCTGATAGGCCATTTTTTCCAGTCAGTTGTTCATGCTGATGATGTCAAATTAATTCAGGAAGCAATACAACGGAATATTTTGGATGGACACCAGACTCCCGGCGGCACTGAATACCGCGTCCGTCATATTTCCGGTGAATGGCGCTGGCACAATGGCACGGGGAATACATTGCATGACGCAAATGGTGAATTCCTCTATTTCATCGGGATGACCAGGGATATTACCGAAATTAAAAGACTTCAAGAAGAAACAAAACGGACTAATGAACAACTTACTGTATTGGTTAAAAAACTTGAAGAGCAGCAGCGGCAGAGTACCATCTTGACCGAGATGCGGGATATGCTGCAGGCTTGTTCCAAAATGGAAGAAACTGCTCCCATCATTATGGGTTCCATGAAAAAGTTATTCCCGGCATCAC
>JBKQML010000188.1:0-29190 GCA_052326545.1 Dehalococcoidales bacterium | reverse complement strand
GGGAAGGTAAAATCTGGGGAGAATTGCCCAGCCAGTCAGCTCATGCCGCCCTGCAACTGTTTCTGACGCATCATGTTAATACCGTATTAGTGCCCGGTTCCGGCTATGGTCGAAACACCGGATTATTCTCCGCAGCCGGATTCGACGTGACGGGTATTGAAATTTCTGAGACGGCATATAAAATGGCCGGTCAGTTTGACCCCCGCTCAAAATTCTATCAGGGCTCCGTGCTGGACATGTCTTTTAGTAAGCGAAGGTATGACGCAATCTATTGTTTCAATGTCCTGCACCTTTTCCGCCGGCAGGAAAGAGAGCTGTTTTTATACCAGTGCATCCGTAAATTAAACGAACCGGGATTGGCTTATTTCACGGTTTTTGCTGATACAGAGTCGAGTTTCGGACAGGGGCAGGAAACAGAGCCGAATACCTTCGAAAGTAAACCCGGCCGTCCGGTCCATTATTTCACCGACTCCGATTTGCGGCAGCAGTTTCACCGGTTTGAAATTATCGAAACCGGCATTATTAAAGACCCGGAAGACCACGGCGGACAGGCGCACGTCCATACTTTACGGTACATCTTTGCCAGAGCAAAATAGTGGCAGCCGGTCTTTTATTTTCTCTGCGGAATAATCGGTTGAAACTCCAGGCTGATATCCAGCGCCTTCGAAGAATGCGTTAACGCCCCGATCGAGATAAAATTGACCCCGGTTTCCGCCACCGCACGCACCGTTTTGAGAGTAATATTACCGGAGGCTTCAGTCATAATCCCGGCCGGTACTATTTTCACGGCAGCACGCATTTTGGACGGGCTCATATTATCAAACATGATAATATCCGCAGCGTTGGCTGATACCGCCTCGCGGACTTCCTTCAGGCTGGTAACTTCCACTTCAACTTTAATTCCTGCCGGGGCGTTTAATTTAGCTTTCTTGACGATTTCTTTTAATGTCATACCGTGAGCGCGTAAAGTCGCGACGTGATTGTCTTTAATCAGAATGCCGTCGCTCAAATTAAAGCGGTGATTCCGTCCGCCGCCCATCGAGACCGCATATTTTTCCAGCAATCTCATGCCCGGCGTGGTTTTGCGTGTGTCCAGAATCTCCACCGGTAAATCACCGATCAGCGCAACGTATTCGGCGGTCCGGGTGGCAATCCCGCTCAGTTTTTGCAGAAAATTGAGCGCCACCCGTTCGGCTTTAAGGGTACTGCGCGCACTGCCGGTCACGGTGGCAATAATATCACCCGAATGTAATTTGGTCCCATCCTGGAGCAATACCTTGAACTTGAGTTCCGGGTCAACCTTGATAAAAACCAGTTTGGCTAAGTCAACACCGGCCAGTACACCGTCAGCCTTGGCTAAAAGCGTGGTTTTTGCCCGTAGCTTCTCCGGGATAAGCGATTCACTGGTAATATCGCCACAGCCAATATCTTCTTCCAGCGCCAGGTCGATCAAGGTATTCAGCTGGTTTTCGTATAATGCCAATTTATCTGTCATTTTATTTTCCATTAGTTATTTTAATCAGTATTTCTGTGCAAATTATTTAGGAACAAGTATAAAGCATATGCGCCTGATTAGACAAATTATTTGTCCAGTTCCTGCAGCACCTGCTCTAAATCTTCAGGCAACGGCGATTCGAATTCCACCCATTTGCCGGTGGCCGGCAGGTTAAAGCCGATTTTGTGGGCATGTAAAAATTGCCGGTTTAAAAAGGCCGATTTTTTGCCGTAAGTGATGTCTCCAAAAACAGGATAACCGATTGCCGCCAGATGGACACGAATCTGGTGCGTCCGGCCTGTTTCCGGCATGATTTCCAGCAGGCTGTTTTTGCCGACATATCTGATGACCCGATAATTAGTGCGGGCGGCTCTGCCCCGGCTTTCTCCGGTCACTGCCATCTTTTTTCTATCGCCGGAATCCCGCCCGATGGGGGCATCAATCACGCCTTTATCCGGCCGGAGAATCCCTTTGACCAGCGTAATATATGTTTTTTTCACGGTGCGTGCTTTGAACTGGTCTGCCAGATTGGCTAAGGCAACATTATTTTTTGCCACCAGCATCACGCCGGAGGTATCTTTATCCAGGCGGTGGACAATTCCCGGACGTGTAATATCACCTTCATCCTCGATTTCATTGAGGTGGGAAAGGACCGCATTCACCAGCGTGTGGCTGGGATGCCCCGGCGCGGGGTGTACGGTCAGACCGGCCGGTTTATCGATTACCAGCAGGTCGGCGTCTTCATAGAGGATTTTGACCGGGATGGCTTCCGGCAGCAGGCCGGTGGGCGCCGGCGGAGGAATGGTAATTTCTATTTTTTCGCCGGTTTCCGTCTTATGACTGGCCTTCTCCATCAACCCGTTGACAACAACATAACCGTCGGCAATTAACTTTTGTGCTTGTGACCGCGAGAGCCCGGGACAGTTTTCGCTGACGAATTTATCCAGACGATTACCCGCTTTGTCCACTGTGAACCGATAAGAATCCGGGTTTTGTTTCATCGCAAACCCTATTTATTCTCGCGGATGGTTTCCAGTAATACTGAAATAATAATCAGAATGACACCAATGGTAATCGCCGAGTCGGCGACATTGAACACGGGAAAAAATCCGGGGTTGATGAAATCGGTAACATGGCCGGAAAACCGCAGACGGTCGATCAGGTTCCCCAGGTCGCCGCCAAGCAGCAGGCCGAGCGCAATCCGGTTCGGGATGTTGACAAATTGAGGGTACTTTCGATACACATATACACCGAGTCCGGAAATCGCGAATAAACCGATTATCGCCACAATCGTCAATACCAGTGAATATCCCTGAAATGCCCCGAAAGCAGAGCCGGTATTGGTGATATGAATAATACTGAAAAAACCAATTTTATAGATCGTCTGGCCGTCCGGCGGAAAAGAACGGATCCAATTTTTAGTCAGAATATCACCGACAACTATTATCAGCAGGGTGACAGGAATGATAAGATTCAGCAGGAGTTTTCGGGAATTACCTGTTTTTTGCATTCTTAGCCTGAAGCGCTTTACAGTTCATGCACTGTCTTGCCGCCGGAAGGAGTTCTAATCTGGCAGCCTCGATGGGTTTACCGCAAGTTTCACAAAGGCCATATTTGCCGGAATTAAATTTAGTCATGGCATTATCGATGTCACCCAGCTGGTCTTTGACGCGTTTCTCCATTGCCAGACGCTTTTCCAGTTCCAGACTTTCGGTAGCTTCTTCCTCGCGTTTGCCAAAAGGACTCCCCTCGCGCCTTTCCTCAGAAGGACGGCCGTCCTCATTTAACTGCTCTAATTCACCAAGCAACCGCTTCTTCTCGCTTTCCAGAAGGGCTCTGATTTTTTTGAGGTCGAGCATTATACTTTTCTCCTGACTTCCCTAAGAAGTGCCAACCCGCCGCTGCTACCTTAAGCTTTAACGGTTAAGCTATTATAACCACTAATTACAAAAATGACAACAATAATGAGCAGACAATTCAAGCCGATTACGCAGTGATTGAATACTCGACCGTCTGCTCAATAAAATATTTATCTGATATTGTATCCCTCTTTTTATTTTTTCGCAACTACTTTTTTTATATTGGAAAATATCAGAACAACATCCGTTTCTAAGCGCATACTGCACCACGAACAATTTTATCCGGATAATAAACGGTAAACGGGGTATTTAGCGCGCCATCACAGTATGGTATACTTTTTAATGATGAACACCGATAGATTAAAACGACACGTAAAAATAGTTTGTACGCTGGGACCTGCCAGTAACACCCCCGAAATAATTGGACAAATGATATTAAGCGGCATGGACGTTGCCCGTTTGAACCTTTCTTACGGCACTCTGGAGGAACACCGCAATACGGTAGCAATGGTGCGGGCGGCAGCTAAAAAAATAGGACTCCCCACCGCAGTTCTTCTCGATTGCCCCGGGCGGAAACGCCGTACCGGCGATACCAAAACTGTTTTTGGCGACCATCTGCAGTTTGCGCAGGATAATCAGCTGGATTACATCGCGCTTTCGTTTATTACTTCGACGGAACAGGTGGAAGAAGTACAGGCGCTGGCCGGGGAAATGAAAATCAACATCCCCGTTGTCACAAAAATAGAGAAAGGCGAGGCGCTGGCGGTCAGCGACTCTATCATTGCCGTCAGCGACGGCGTGATGGTGGCCCGCGGCGACCTGGGATTACAGATAAATATTGAGAAAGTGCCGCTGGCACAGAAGAAAATCATCCATGAGGCTAACCACCGCGGTAAACCGGTCATCACCGCCACCGAAATGCTGGAATCAATGGTTAAATCACCAACCCCTACCCGGGCCGAAGCCACCGATGTGGCCAATGCAGTCCTCGACGGGACGGACGCGGTGATGCTCTCGGAAGAAACTTCCATCGGGCAATACCCCCTGGAAGCAATCCAAATGATGGTGAAAATAATTCTTGAGGCCGAAACAGTGCTGCCGCATGATAATGTTTATCACGAACCTCATGGCGACTTTTTAAGTCAGATAGACGATGCTACCGCCCGGGCTGCCTGCGATATTGCCTGTCAGATTAATGCCAGAGCGATTGTTGCTTTAACCGCCGGCGGTACGACGGCTTTGCGGGTCGCAAAACACCGCCCCGCCCAACCGATTTTAGCGGTAACTTTATCTGAAATAACCATGCGGCGACTGAATCTGGTCTGGGGTACCTATCCGCTGGTCAAAGCTTCTCCCAATACTCTGGAAGAATGGGAAGGAGTCGCCCGCGCGGTAACCCTGGAAGCCGGCCTGGCAGTGACAGGCGATGTAATTGTAGTCACCGCGGGATTACCTCTGGGAATACCAGGCAGTACCAACATGGTAAGAGTGTTAAAAGTTTAAGACGACAAAAGAGGGAGTGCTAAAGCGCTCCCTCTTTTGTATTCCTGCTTAGCCCCAACCAAATTCATTTTTAACCGGTAGAAAACCACCGACTAAGCATAAAGCCTAAAATACTTTTATCAGCCGGCACAGTCAACTAAATATTTTTTCGCCAGCTTTACCAGAAAATCTGTTTTCAAATGCAGGCTGGCAATATCGATTTTCTCGTTTTTGCCGTGCACTGAATCGCTTAATGCCTTGTCCACATTAAGCGTCATCGCGCTGATACCGTAACTGGGGATGCCCATTTCCCGTAAATATCGGGAATCGGTTGCTCCGGTGCAGATCGTCTGTAAAACCGGCGCATCCCCGACAAACTCTTTCAAGGTTTCCTCAACCAGACTGTAATACCGGCAATCGGCGCTGGAGAATGACGGCATATGATATTGAATCGGTTCTACCTTTACATCACCGAGGATTTCTTTCAGTTCATTAACAACATACTCCCAACTTTGTCCGGGCAGAATCCTGATATCCACCTGGGCTTCACAGCTGTCGGGTACAATATTGGTTTTAACACCGCCGTGAATCACGTCGGGAGAAATCGTCATCCTGGTGACAGCCGACAAATAAGGCAGGATTGCTTTATCACTTAACTGCTCAAGAATATAATCAACATTATCCTCGGTGATTACCTCAGTTAAACCATCAAGTCGGGCAATCGTCTGTAAAAGACTCTGTGTTTCCTCAGTCAGAACAATGTGCGGCCGGTATCTTGCCAGACCGTTGATGACCCGGGCCATTTTTACCACCGCATTCTGTTCCAGTATCGGCACCGAGCCGTGAGAACTGATGCCTTTCGCGGTCAGTTTCATCCAGGCCGGTCCTTTTTCCCCGACCGCTAAACAATGGTAGGTTTTGCCCTTGATAATCAGCGGCTCATCACCTTCATTGATGGCAAAATCAGCCATGATTTTTTCCGGATATCTGGCCGATAGAATTCCGGCCCCGAGCGCTCCCCCGACTTCTTCATCAGCCGTGGCGGCAAAAATTAATTTCCCATTCAATTTCGTCGTTTGTGCCAGCCGGATGACCGCACTGGCTTCAATCGCCACCAAACCCTTACAATCGATGGCGCCGCGGCCGTGCACAAAGCCGTCTTTGATTTCCCCGGAAAATGGCGGAAAATCCCAACCTTCTGATGCCGGGACCACATCGGCATGAGACAGAAAAAGCAGTTTTCTTTCACCTTCTCCCAGATTGGCGATGAAGCTCGCCCTTCCCGGTTCCGGTTCTATAATTTCGTTGGGAATATCGTAATTATCAAAAAGATTTTTTAGATATTGTGCGACGGCAATTTCCCCGCCCGGCGGGTTGACCGATTGGATTTTTATCAGGTCGGAGAGAATATTTTCGACCGCCGGTGGATTATTTTTCCCTGATGTTTTCTTACTCATCTTATCATCCTTCGGCAAGTTTTTGTCCTGCTTCAAAGGCTTTTTGCAGTGATTCCGGCTGTTTTAGAATGGCGCCTTTTTCATCTATTTTTGGCAGGAGCAGGCTGCCGGCATATTCAATCTCCAGAACATGAAACCACGTTTTGACAATTCCTAATGTCGGTTCGAACATACCTTTGATACCTGTCGCCCCGACGGAAATTAAAAAGCCTTTCCGTTTCCGTTCCCGGCTCAAAGGCGCGATGTTCAGTACATATTTACGCGCCCAGAGACACTGACAGCGGTCAATCATCGCTTTTACCATTGCCGGCGGCCCGGAAAATTGCACCGGTGAGGCAAGAACGATGACATCTGCCTGTTCCAGTTCGGTGTAAATCTGCTGCATGTCGTCCTGATACCGGCATTTCCCTTCTTTGAGACAGGCATCGCAGTGCTGACAGGGAATATATTTGAGCCTATTCAGGTAGATGGTGTTTACTTCAGCCCCTTTACTGGCGGCGCCCTTCATCAGTTCTGCCAGCAACAGGTCGGTGTTGCCGTTACGGCGCGGGCTGCCAGCAATTCCCAGAATTTTCACAATCCCTGTTCCTCAATAATTTTTAGAATGGCCGATTCCCGGTGGCGCATCACCTGTTTGCGCTTCGTGGCGTCGTGGTCGTAACCGAGTAAGTGGAGAATGCCGTGAATCAGCAAAATTTCAATCTCACGGTTTACCGGATGGCGGTGCTCCGCTGCTTGCTTGCTTGCCTGCGGGTAAGAAATGACAATATCGCCAAGATGCAGTTTACCATCCGGGACTTTCACAAAAACAGGCGCGGTAGCAATTTGTTCGTTCAGCGGAAAAGACAGCACATCGGTCGGTCGGTCCTCATCCAGGTATTTCAGGTTCAGTTGATGAATTTCCTCATCGCCGGTGACCACCAGTCCCATCTCAGATTTCTCACAGACATTTTCGGCTTTTTGCACCAGCCGGGCGATATTTTTCAACCAGGCGGATTTGATTTTGTTTTTATATTCTTTATCAATTAAGATATTTATTTCCACATGTGCAATGATAACATAGAATTAGAAGCTAAACAACCAACCTTTAATCTGAAAAGCCCAGGTACGTATTTCATTTTACAACCGAAATAATGTAAAATGACGTCATCGCGATTGATGGATTGAACAGAATGAAAACATTAGTGTTGGATGCCATGGGTGTACTTTATCCGGTCGGAGACGATGTCCATAATTTGCTGTGCCCGTTTATCACGGCGAAACAGGGTGCCGGCGACTATGCCACAGTGGAGCAATATTATATTAAAGCGAGCCTCGGGGAAATAACTGCCCGTGATTTGTGGCAAGCGGTGGGCATTGACCCGCGGCTGGAAGATGAATACCTGCGAAGGTTTGAACTGACCGGCGGCATGCTGGATTTTCTGAAAAAAGTTAAGTCCCGCGGCATCGAAATCTGGTGTTTATCGAATGATTTAGCGGAATGGTCGCAGAAATTAAGAACCAGATTCGGATTGGAAAAATACTTCAGCGGATTTATCATCAGCGGCGAGGTCGGCCTCCGCAAACCGGACCCGCTGATTTTCCGTTTGCTGCTCGAACGGTCAGGCGTGCCGACAAAACAATTATTATTTGTAGATGATAATCCAAGAAACATCGTTGCGGCCGCAGCATTGGGAATCGATTCGGTGCTGTTCTCCCCGGCGGGCGCCAATGAGCTGAGTGGGAAATACCGTAGCGCTGTCACGTTTGATGCTATCCTGCCGTTATTGGACTGATTATTTACAAATTTTACAGGGCAATAATAGAATCTTTCTTAATAAAAGTGTTACAATAATTATTTGTGGCTGTGGTGCAGAAAATGGAGGGATCGCATAGTGGTCTAGTGCGGCCGCCTGCTAAGCGGTTGCCCTACGAAAGTGGGGTCCCGGGTTCAAATCCCGGTCCCTCCGCCATCCACCCCTTGTCATTCCTAAACCCCAACCTTGTCATTCCTGCGCAGGCAGGAATCCACGTAATTATTTTTCTTGGCATTCCAGTTCCCACACTAAATATCTAATTAATTCACCGCTAAAGGTCAGAATGGACTAATAAGTATTCAATGCTTTATCATTTATGAGATACTGCCAAAAATGAAATACAAGAAATACTATTACGTATACATTCTTGCCAGCAAACCATGGGGTACAATCTATGTTGGCATGACCGACGACCTGATAAGACGTCTCTTGTAACACAAACAAGGTCTTATCCCCGGATTCACCAAAACATATGGGGTTAAAATGCTCGTTTATTACGAACAAACTGAACTTGTGTTATCTGCCATTGCTAGGGAAAAACAGCTAAAAAGATGGAAAAGAGATTGGAAAATCAGGTTAATTCAAAGCATGAATCCGGAATGGAAAGACCTTTATGACGGGTTGGTTTAGGAATGGATTCCTGCCTGCGCAGGAATGACAATTACGTTAGCATAAACTAGAGCAATTATTGACTCGGTGAGGAAGAAAAAGCATTGCCGAATTATTATCTCTGGACCATCGGGTGTCAGATGAACAAGGCGGAATCGGAACGGCTGGCCGGCCTGTTTGCCGCAACCGGTTATCAGTCTGTCTCTGATGTGAATCAGGCGGATATTATTGTGCTTAATACCTGCGTTGTCCGTCAGAACGCCGAAGACCGCGCGGTAAACAAACTGCAGAATTTCAAGCCGCTGAAAAAAGCACGCCCAGGTGTGATCATTGCTGTCACCGGCTGCTGGGTCGACTCCAATGTCGACCGGCTCAAAGCCGATTTCCCCTATGTCGATTATTTTTTCAAAGCCGGTGAATGTCCGCCGTGGGTTGACCGGCAAAAATGGTCGCAGGCTTTGCCCCAAAAGCCGCAGCCGGCCACTTATGTGCCGATTATTCAAGGGTGTAATAATTTCTGCGCTTATTGCGTGGTGCCTTACCGCCGCGGTAGAGAAAAAAGCCGTCCCTTATCTGAAATTGTCTGTGAGGTCAAGGAGCTGGCACACCGCGGTACGAAAGAAGTTACTCTTTTAGGGCAGAATGTCGATTCTTACGGACATGATTTGCCGGAAAAGCCGGAACTGGCAGATTTGCTCACCGAATTGAATCACATCGATGGACTCTACCGCATCCGGTTTCTGACTAACCACCCGAAAGATATGAGCCGCCGCCTGATCGAAACCGTGGCCCATCTGGAAAAAGTCTGTAAAAATATCACTTTGCCCGCCCAGGCCGGCAGTAACGAAATTTTAAAGGCAATGCGCCGCGGTTATACCATCGAATCCTACAAACGGCTGGCGGGTGAAATCCGCCGCGCGATACCGGAGGTGGGACTGGTCAGCGATATCATTGTCGGGTTTCCCTCAGAAACGGAAGCTCAATTCCAGCAAACTGTAAATTTATTGGCCGAAATAAGGTTCGATTCCGTACACCTGGCAGCCTATTCTCCCCGCCCCGGCACCATCGCCGCCAGAGAAATGACAGACGACATCAAAGAGGATGAGAAAAAGAGACGGCTGAAAATACTGGAAAGCCTGCAGGAAAATATTCTCACGGAAATAAATGCAAATTTAAAAGGAAAAACTGTCGAAATACTCGTCGAAGGGAAAAAGAAAGGTAAGTGGTTCGGCCGTACAGGCACGGATAAACTTGTCTTTTTCAGCGATAATGTTAATTACACGGGAAAACTGGTAAACTTAAGAATAGACCAAACCAGTCCCTGGTCGCTACAGGGCACAATTAATTATTAATTAAGGAGACGGATTTGCGTAAGACAAAAATTTTAAGTTTAGGTATTATTCTTGCATTACTGGCGTTAATGGTATCGGTCAGCAGCTGCTCAACGGCAGCGACAGTGACGGTCGGTGCTAACGGCAGCACGACGACTCCGGCCAGCGGCTCTAGCGCTTCCAGCTATATCATTCTACTGGTTTTCATCGTGGTTATCTTTGGATTCATGTATTTCTTCACCATCCGCCCCCAGCGGAAAAAACAGCAGGATACGGTGAAAATGCTGCAGGCGCTGCAGAAAGGCGACAAAGTTGTTAGCAATGCCGGTATTTACGGAACAATTGATACAATTTACGAGGATAGTTTCCTCATCAGGACTGATTCCGGCTCGACTATGAGAGTTGCGAAATGGGCAGTTATCGGAAAACAACCGGAAGAACCGGCGGCACACAGTTAATCATTGATTTTACCGGTTTACCGCCTATAAATACCCATCGTAACCACGGGCCTTTCCGGCAAGGAGTATTACCAGGGTGAGTTATTACGACTACATATTGGTCGGTAGTGGTATTGCAGGACTTTATACTGCCTTGCTGGCTAAAGAGCAAGGCAGTGTCCTTATTCTTACCAAGAGCGGTATCGAAGAGTGTAATACCCGACATGCCCAGGGCGGTATCGCTGCCCCTATCGGACTTAATGATTCTGCCGAATTACATATTAAAGATACCCTGGCCGCCGGAAAAGGTTTGTGTGATCAAGAAGCGGTCCGGATTCTGGCGACCGAAGCTCCGGACAGGATTGCCGACCTGGTAAAATTCGGCGTTCCCTTCGATACTCTGGAAGGGAAAATTGCCTTGACGATGGAAGCGGCACACAGCGTGCCCCGTATTCTGCATGCCGGCGGTGACGCCACCGGCGAACATATCGAACTGACCCTCAGCAAACGGGTCAGAGCCTCCCGAATCAGAGTACTGGAAAGCTATCTGGCGACTGAAATTCTGCTGGAGCAGGGCAAAGTCAAGGGTGTCAAGGCCATGAACTGCCGCACCGGCGCCTTCGAAGAATTTGAGTGCAAATGGTTGATTCTGGCGACTGGCGGCGCCGGCCAACTGTATAAATTCAACACCAATTCGGAAATTGCCACCGGCGACGGACTCGCGCTCGCTTTCGAAGCCGGGGCTGAGCTCACCGATATGGAATTCTTCCAGTTTCATCCCACGGCATTACGCTTATCCGGTGTCCCGACATTTCTGATATCGGAAGCGGTGCGGGGAGAGGGCGGCATACTCCGCAATATTCACGGCTACCGGTTCATGCCGGATTATGCGCCGGAAAAAGAACTGGCATCCCGGGATGTAGTGGCGCGCAGTATCGTTTATGAAATGGCTAAAACCGGCGCGGATAATGTTTTTATCGATGTTACCCATCTTCCCCATAATCTGGTAACCACCCGGTTCCCGAATATCTACCAGTTCTGTCTTGATTACGGACTGGATATTACCAGGGAAATGGTGCCGGTGGCCCCTGCGGCGCATTATTTTATGGGCGGGGTCAAGGTCAATACCTGGGGTGAAACGAATATCCCCGGTCTTTTTGCGGCCGGTGAGACAGCCTGTACCGGCGTTCACGGCGCCAACCGGTTGGCTTCCAATTCCATGCTGGAAGTTCTGGTCTTCAGCAAGAGAATCATGGAAAGAACAAAAGACGGCCGCGATCCAAAGGCTGCTGAAGGGAAAAATACTTCAGACGAGTACCACCTGTTACCCGCAAGAAAATCACGGAAAAAGATGCCGGAAATCAATGTTTCCAATCTGAAAAATATGATGTGGGATAAGGTCGGTATTATTCGTAATCAGGAAGGCCTTACCGCCGCCGCCAATATTCTTGCTGCCTGGCAGCGGGGTCTGCCGCTCACGGAAAGAGTCTCTTATGAACTGAGTAACATGATCCTGACAGGAAATCTGATGGCAGAAGCCGCCCTCATCAGAGAAGAAAGCCGCGGCGCACAATTCCGCACCGATTTCCCCGATACATCCCCCGCCTGGCAACATCACATTGTTTTTACGAATAAATAACCTGTATTATCCTGTACGCATTAATACCTATTTTACCTGTTATTTTTGCAATTGACTCCATAAATTCAGGGATGTACAATATTGACAGTTTGGATATCATCGACTTTTTATAACAATTGTAACCTTTTATCAAAGTGAATTCAGGCAGGATGACTGCCCTAAATCAATTTAAATAACTTAAGGAGTAAATTAGAGCAATATGGCTGACACAGTAAACAAAGGCATTACCTCCATGATGGAGGAAAAGAGGGTTTTCAAACCTTCTAAAGAATTGAGCGCACAAGCCTACATCAAGAGCATGGCCCAATACAAAAAGATGTATCAAAAATCCATCGAAGACCCCGCGGCTTTCTGGGGCGAAATGGCCGAACAACTCGACTGGTTCAAGAAATGGGATAAAGTGCTGGTCGAGGATTTTGCCGATGCCAAACATGAATGGTTTGTCGGCGGTAAGTTAAATGTTTCCTATAACTGCCTTGACCGGCACCTTAAAACGCCGCGTAAGAACAAAGCCGCCTTTATCTGGGAAGGTGATATCGGTGATGTTAAGACCTTAACCTACCAACAACTATATTATGAAGTAAACAAATTCGCCAATGTGCTCAAGAAATTGGGCATTAAGAAAGGCGACCGCGTTTCCATTTACCTGCCGATGATTGTCGAGTTACCGATTGCGATGCTGGCCTGCGCCAGAATCGGAGCGGTTCACAGTGTCGTATTCGGTGCGTTCAGCGGCGATGCCCTGCGTGACCGGATGAATGACTGTGCTTCTTCGGTACTGGTTTGCAGCGACGGTTACTACCGCAGCGGCAAGACGATTAACAGCAAAGACAACGCGGACGAAGCGCTGAAATCCTGTCCCTCGATCAAGAAAGTCGTGGTCGTCAAACGCGCCGGTATTCCGATCAAAATGGAACCCGGGCGTGACTTGTGGTACGAGGACCTGATGAAAGATCCTGACCTGCCCAGGTATTGCAAGCCGGAAGAATGTGACGCGGAAGACCCCTTATTCATCCTCTACACCAGCGGCAGCACCGGCAAACCGAAGGGTGTGCTGCATACTCAGGCGGGCTATCTGCTTTACACCGCATTAACTTTCAAATATGTGATGGATTATAAGGACGAAGACACCTATTTCTGCACCGCCGATATCGGGTGGATCACCGGTCACAGCTACAACTGCTACGGAACCCTGGCAAACGGCGCGACAATGGTGTTATTCGAGGGCGTTCCCACCTATCCCAATCCGGACAGGTTCTGGGAATTAATCGAAAAATACAAGGTCAGCATTTTCTACACCGCCCCTACCGCACTACGTTCTTTAATGAAAGACGGCGAAGGTTGGCCGAATAAACACGATTTGAGCAGCCTGCGTATCCTTGCCACCGTCGGCGAACCCATCAACCCTGAAGCCTGGATGTGGTATTACAATGTCATCGGTAAAGGCAAATGCCCCATTATCGATACCTACTGGCAGACGGAAACCGGTGGCTTTATGTTAACCCCGCTGCCCGGCGCCACCCCGATCAAACCCGGCTCTGCCACC
Source organism: Dehalococcoidales bacterium (assembly GCA_052326545.1). Lineage (GTDB taxonomy): Bacteria > Chloroflexota > Dehalococcoidia > Dehalococcoidales > Fen-1064 > Fen-1064. The sequence continues at coordinate 15,539 of JBKQML010000188.1, read as the reverse complement.
ATGCCTTTCTTCGGTATCGACCCGGCGATCATCCGCGAAGACGGCAGCCCCTGTGATGTCAATGAGGGCGGCTACCTGGTTATCAGGAAACCATGGCCGGGCTTAATGCGCAGCGTTTACGGCGACCCCACCAGATTCAAGAGTACTTATTTCACCCGCTTCCCGGGTGTGTACACCACCGGCGACGGCGCCAGAAAAGACGAGGACGGCTATTACTGGCTGATGGGCCGTATCGATGACGTTATCAAGGTTTCCGGTCATCGCATCGGCACGGCAGAAGTGGAAAGCGCTTTCGTGGCGCACCCGAGCGTGGCCGAAGCGGCGGTTGTCGGTATGCCGCACCCGATAAAAGGCGAAGGGATTTATGCCTTTGTGACTTTAAAATCAGGCGTGCCGAAGACCGAAGAGCTGAAGAAAGAACTGGTCGCCTGGGTGCGCAAACAGATTGGGCCGCTGGCTTCGCCGGATAAGATCCAGTTCGCCGACGGTTTACCCAAGACCAGAAGCGGCAAGATTATGCGCCGTATTCTCACCAAGATTTCCGCCGGCGATATTGCCAATCTGGGAGATACCAGCACACTGGCCGACCCATCGGTAGTGGATACTCTGGTCAAAGAAAGACTGTAGAGCCTGCTTTCCCCCGTCATTTAGTTACAAAGCCCCCTCCTCTTTACGGAGAAGGGGGCTTCAGCTTTTCTGGAAATACTGCTGGAATAACAGGCATATCTCTCGCCCCTTGAGGCTATAGTACTTATCGCAGATAATGTAGAGAGAGGAAGGTGAGGGGTAATTGGAATTTCGGATTTAGTATTTTGAATTTATTTGGTATTTACATATTAGGATTTCGTATTTACCATCAACACTTGTTTTATTACCCTGTTTACAGATAAAATGATACTATAGTATCTTCATACCTTTAAGCGTCATTTGAAATTATTTTGTTGTGGCGCAGTAATCAGCTAAGTTTAGCTTATGGAGAGCCTTAACTGTGGGTAAAACAATTTCTGAATTAATCCTGAGTGCCAAATCCGGTAGTGACGTTCGCGCCGGCGATATCGTTGTCGCACAGGTCGACCTCGCCTTTGTGCAGGACACTACCGGGCCGTTGACCGTGCGGCAATTCCGGGCGGCAAAATTTAAAAAAACCGCGGAATCTCTGAAAGCGGCTCTCTTCCTGGACCACGCCGCTCCCAGTCAGAGTAGAGAAATGTCCAACGACCATATCCTGTTGCGCGAGTTTGCCGCCCAAACGGGAGCATTCCTCAGTGAAGTGGGCGATGGCGTCTGCCATCAGATTGTGGCAGAATCGCTGGCAAAGCCTGGTGACCTGATTGTCGGAACGGATTCTCATACCGTTACTGCCGGCGCACTGGGAGCGTTTGCCTGCGGCATGGGTTCCTCGGATGTGGCCATTGCGCTGGGATTAGGTAAAACATGGTTCCGTGTTCCGGAAACTTTCCTGATAGCGCTAAAGGGCAATTTCGCCAAAGGGGTTAATGCCAAGGATTTGATCCTGTATCTCATTGGAAAAATCGGGGCTGACGGCGCCACCTATAAAGCGCTGGAATTCGGCGGCCCCGGCGTGGCCAATATTACCATGCCGCAGCGTTTGACCGTTGCCAATATGGCGGTGGAAGCCGGCGCAAAGGTGTGGATTTTCCCCGCCGATGAAGTTACCCGGCGTTTTCTCACCGAACAGGGCAGAGCCGACCATTATCTGCCCGTCCAGGCGGATGACGACGCGGTCTACGAAAAGACCATCACCATCAAACTGGGGGAACTCGGGCCGATGGTTGCCAAACCGCATACCGTAGATAATGTTGTCCCGGTAAAAGAAGTGGCCGGGACTAAAGTTCAGCAGGTATCGATTGGAACCTGTACCAACGGCCGTTTGGAAGACCTGAAGATTGCCGCAAAAATATTGAAAGGGAAATACCGGAATCTAAAAACGCGACTGATCATTGCTCCCGCATCGAGGGATATTCTTATGGCAGCCGCCGAAGCCGGTTATATTGCAACATTTCTGGAAGCCGGCGGTGTCATCCTGCCCCCGGGCTGCGGCTCCTGTCTTGGTTTGCATCAGGGCGTGCTGGGAGACGGCGAAACCTGTTTCTCCACGGCTAACCGCAATTTTAAGGGTCGAATGGGCAGCCCCGAAGCATTTATCTATCTGGGAAACCCGGCCACTGCCGCGGCTACCGCGATTAAAGGTGAAATCACCGACCCGAGGGAGTTTTTATAGATGCTGAAAGGGAAAGCGTTTAAGTTCGGCGATGATATCTCTACCGACCACATTATCCCGGGTAAGTACGCTTATTTAAGGAGCAACCTGCCGGAGCTGGCCAAGCATGTGATGGAAGACGCCGACCCGCTTTTTGCGTCACGCGTAAAACCGGGTGATTTTATTGTCGGCGGTAATAACTTCGGTCTGGGGTCAAGCCGGGAACATGCGCCGCTGGTCATCAAGATGGCGGGAGTGAAAGCCATCCTGGCAAAATCGGTCGCGCGTATCTTTTTCCGCAATGCGATCAATCTCGGCCTGCCGGTCTTGGTGTGTAACACCGATGATATTGCTAACGGCGACCAACTGGAAATCGAGCTTGAAGCCGGTATTATCCGAAATAAGACTAACGGCAAGGTGCTCACCTTTGGTAAAATTCCGGATGTGATGTTGAAAATCCTGGATGAGGGCGGGCTCCTTCCCTACATCGAAAAACACGGCGATTTTAAATTATAAAATACCTGGTTGACCTCAGGGAGAAACAATGGCCTATAATGTTACACTCATTCCCGGGGATGGTGTCGGACCGGAAGTAACCGAAGCCACCAAACGTGTTTTGGAAGCCACCGGCGTCAAATTCAAGTGGGACATCGGCGAAGTGGGCAGTTATGCCATGGAGAAATACGGCACACCCCTGCCGGCTTCGGTCATTGCATCGGTGAAAAAAAATAAAGTCGCGCTAAAAGGCCCGGTGACCACACCGGTCGGGTCAGGATTCCGCAGTGTCAATGTCGCGCTGCGCAAAGAATTGGAACTTTTTGTTTGCCTCAGGCCCTGCAAAACCTACCCCGGGGTACCGTCACGTTATCAGAATATTGACCTCGTCATGGTCCGGGAGAATCTGGAAGACCTTTATGCCGGCATCGAGTTTGAACGCGGCTCACAGGACACCGCAGCATTGATCAAATTTATCGCTGATGCCCAAAAAGGCGCCATCCGCCCTGATTCGGGAATCAGCATCAAACCTATTTCCGAATTCCGGAGCAAACGCATTGTGAAATTTGCCTTTGATTATGCCCGTCAGTATCATCGTAAAAAAGTAACGGCGGTGCACAAAGCTAATATTATGAAATTCTCCGATGGTTTATTCCTGGCCTGTGCCCGCGAAGTCGCCAAAGACTATCCGGACATCGAATTTGAAGATAGAATTGTGGACAACATGAGTATGCAGCTGGTACAAAAACCGGAAGCATATGATGTCATTGTTGCGCCGAATCTCTACGGCGATATTCTCTCCGACCTGTGTGCCGGGTTGGTGGGCGGTTTGGGTGTAGCTCCCGGCGCTAATCTGAGCGCTGATTTAGCGCTATTTGAAGCTACTCACGGCAGTGCCCCCAAATACACGGGGATGAATAAAGTAAACCCCATGGCAATGATGCTTTCCGGCATGTTAATGCTCCGCCATCTTGGAGAGAAGGACAATGCGCAACGGCTGGAAAAAGCAATTGCCGCCGTCATTGCCGAGGGCAAAGATGTTACCTACGACTTCAAACCGGGCAACTCCGGGAAAGCAGTCGGCACTTCACAGGTTGCCGATGCGGTGATTCGGAAACTGCAACAGGCATAATCCTGTTTTTCCTGGTTTCCCCTTCACAACACTGTTATTACCGGAATGTAATATTTCCGTAACAATAAGTTGTTATTATTTGAATCAGTCAGATTAAGGTTTTGGGAGGGGCGTATGGGTAAAATATACTTAGTCGATGTTACCAATCGGGATGGAGTTCAAACCGCTAAACTTGGTTTATCCAAGTTGGAAAAAACGATGCTAAACATCTATCTTAACGAACTCGGCCTTTTTCAGTCCGAATTCGGCTTCCCGACAACACACCATGAAACCCATTACCTCAGAGCAAATCTAAAGCTGGCGGAAATGGGCGTTTTAAAGCCGATTCGTCTGTCCGGTTGGATTCGGGCAATGCAGGAAGATGTGGAAACAACCTTCAAACTGGTCCCGGAAATTCAATATCTCAATCTTTCCACTTCTACTTCGGAACAGATGATTAACGGCAAATACCTTGGTAAGAAGACGCCCAAAGATGTTATCAACATGATGACCGAAGCGGTGGATGCGGCTTTTGCGTGTGGCGCTAAAGCTGTTAGCGTTAATGCCGAAGACGCCTCCCGTACCGATATCAATTATTTGATCGAATTCGGGCTGGCCGCCAAAAAACACGGCTCCAGCCGCTTGCGCTATTGTGATACCCTCGGTTACGACAATCCGTTTACCATTTACGACACTGCTAAAATTCTGGCGGAAAAGGTCGATTTACCGATTGAGATACACTGCCATGGTGACCTGGGAATGGCGGTCGCAAATTCGCTTGCGGGCGCCAAAGGTGCAATTGACGGCGGGCAGGATTGTTATATCAACACGACGGTAAACGGCATCGGGGAAAGGGCCGGTAACGCCGACCTGGTGGCAATTCTGCTGGCACTGGTAAAATCAAAAGACTTCGCTAAGAATTACAGCCTGGCACACAAAATCAATCTATCGAGAGCCTGGATGATCGCTAAATTTGCCAGCTATGCATTCGGTGTGCCGATTCCTATTAACCAACCGGGAGTAGGCGCCAACGCCTTTGCTCATGCTTCGGGGATTCACGCTGACGGCGTCTTAAAAGACCCCTCGAATTATGAATTATACAGCTACGAAGAGCTCGGCCGCGGCGAACCGGAACTGGTGGAGACGGGACGGGAAATCATTAGCGGTCAATACAGCGGCATTTCCGGCTTCAGCCATATTATGAATAAAATTACCAGCGACAAAGCTATTACTTTCCGTGATCAGAACGAAGCGGCCAAAGTGCTGGAACTGGTAAGATATGCCAATGTCGCGGCACAGAAACCCCTGGTAAAAGATGAGCTTTTATTCATCGCCAGATATCAGGAAATTGCTAAGGAATTATTAACCATGACGCCGCTGGATTATCCCCTTTAACGTTCAACAGCAGTTGATTCAACAATATAAAAGAGGGCGCGAATATTCGCTGAGTTACACGCCCTCTTTTCTTGTCATGAACGCTCTCGGGAAGAATGACATTCGTCAACAATCGTCTTAATACCCGGTCATTGCCATTTTCAGATGCGGTTTAATCGTGCTTAAATTCGTGCATGTAGGCGCTTTTAAGAATTAATTAATTTGAGGTTTTTTTAATTTGGGGTTATAATCTACTGGGTGTCAAAAATTTCTTAGGAGATACTAAATGGCTTATATCGTTTCGCTCCATGATGGATGCGAAGACAAAAATGAACTGGGTAACAAGGGAGGCAACCTTGTTACCATGACAAAGATCGGTCTGCCGGTACCCCCGGCTTTCATTCTCACCATCGGCGGCGCTTACCGCCAATTTAAAAAGACCGGCAAACTGGACGAACCGGCGATCGAAAAAGCAATGGCCGCCCTTGAAAAAGAGATGAAAAGAAAACTGGGCAAAGGCCTCGAAGTCTCTGTCCGGTCTTCCGGCCCGGTTTCCATGCCCGGTATGATGGACACAATCCTGAATATCGGCGACATGAAGAAAGTCAAAACCGCGATTGCTCAGGTCTTTGAATCCTGGGACAGCAAACGCGCTCAGGACTACCGCAAGATGTACGGGATTGCAAATGACCTCGGCACTTCCGCAATTGTCCAGGCAATGGTTTACGGCAATAAAGATGCCAATTCCGGCACCGGTGTCATTTTTACCCGTAATGCAAATACGGGAGAAAAAGGCTTGTTTGGTGAATATCTGGCCCGGGCACAGGGCGAAGACGTTGTTTCCGGTGTCAGAACGCCGGTTCCGGTCGCCAGGCTGAAAACATTAATGCCGGCAGTTTATGCAGAATTGGATAAATTGACCAAACAACTGGAAGCTTATTATCATGACATGCAGGATGTCGAATTCACGGTTGAATCCGGCAAACTGTATATCCTGCAGACCCGTTCCGGCAAAAGAGGCGGCTATGCCGCCGTCAAAATTGCCGTCGACCAGGTGGCCGAAAAACTGATTACCCGTGAAGAAGCGGTCATGAGAATCAGCGTTGAAGCGATCCGTTCCTTGCTGCACAAGAGAATCCAGTCGCCGGAAAAATATAAACCCTTGACCAAAGGTCTGAATGCCGCTCCCGGCGCTGCCGGCGGTAAAGTTGTTTTCACCCCCGATGCGGCCGTGGAATGGGCCAAAAAAGGGATAAAAGTCATACTTGTCCGTCAGGATACCAGCCCCGATGATATTCACGGTATCAACGCTGCCGTGGGTGTGCTGACACAAAAAGGCGGCCTGACATCCCATGCGGCTATTGTGACCCGCGCCATGGGCAAGGCCTGCGTTTGCGGCGCAGAAACCATCAGCGTCAATGAGGAGAAAAAACAATTTATCGTTGGTAAAGTTGTAGTCAAACAGGGCGATGAAATCACGGTTGACGGCAGCACCGGTAATATCTATCTCGGCCTTTTGCCATTGATTGAAGTTGAGGTGGTCAAAGAACTGGCCGAACTCTTGAACTGGTGTAACGGTTTCAAACGTCTCGGAGTGCGCACCAATGCCGATACTCCGCAGATGATTGCCAAGGCTATCGAATTCGGCGCCGAGGGCGTCGGCCTGTGCCGCACCGAGCGCATGTTCAACGAACCGGACCGCCTGGCAATAATTCATTCCTACATTCTGGCTGATACCGCAGCCGAAAAGAATGCTGCCATCAAGAAATTACTTGTCCTGCAGAAAAAGGATTTTGTTACCTTATTCAAGACACTAAACGGCCTGCCCATCATCATCCGTTTGCTGGATATGCCGTTACATGAATTTTTACCATCGGAGAAAGATACCACCGACCCGAAGGTTAAGCAGCGGATTGAAGACCTTCATGAAGTCAACCCCATGCTGGGGCACCGCGGTATCAGACTGGCCGCCACCAATCCCGAATTATATCAGATGCAAATCGCAGCCATCGAAGCCGCCATCAAAGATGTCCCCGGCTGCAACGTTTCGATTATGCTCCCGCAGGTCATCGCCGTGGAAGAAGTCAACCTGGTCAAAAGCTTCTTTAAAGATAGCCATATCAAACTGGGCGTGATGATTGAGACCGTCCGCGCCGCCGTCACCGCCGATAAACTGGGCGAGGCCGTCCAATTTTTCTCCTTCGGGACCAACGACCTGACTCAGGCGACACTATCTTTCAGCCGTGAAGATGCGGAAAAGAAATTCCTCGGACCTTATCTGGAACAGAAATTGCTGAAGAGCGATCCGTTTGAAATTATCGACTTCGAAGGCGTGGGCCGCGTGATGGAAACTGCTGTTTTTCTGGGACGCCGTGCGAATAACAATCTTGAAATCGGTATCTGCGGTGAACAGGGCGGCGAACCCAATTCAATTCGCTTCGCCCACAGCATCGACGTGGACTATGTCAGCTGCAGTCCGTTCCGCGTGCCGGTCGCCAAGCTGGTGGCCGCGCAGACCGCCATTGCGGAAAAGAATGCGACAATTGCTGAACTTACCAAAACCAGGAAATAAAGTTAAAGTAAGACCTTAATACAGGAGACATTAATGCAAGAAAAAGTTCAAGCTGCCCTCGATAAAGTCAGACCGTCATTACAGGCGGACGGCGGTGATATCGAACTTGTCAGTGTCAAAGACGGCGTTGTTAGCGTGAGACTACAGGGCCACTGCGCCGGTTGACCGATGTCGCAAATGACGCTCAGGATGGGCGTCGAGAGATTTTTAAAACAGCAGATTCCCGAAGTTAAAGAAGTCGTGGCTGTTTAGCCTTCAGTAACAAAATAAATAATTGTTTTTGAACAGGCAACCCTTTCTACCTGAAGAATAGGGTTGCCTGTTTTGTTTATCCTTTGGTTTTTAAGAGGAGTTTTTCTTAATATAAATTTCCAAAGCTTTTGCGCACAAATACAACAGATAAATTATAAATACTGCTAAAGCAATAGAAGGCAAAATCAATAATAGTGCTAATATCCCCACGATTATTCCTCCGGATTATTTAAGATACTGAAACAATATCACTATATCATCCCGCTTGATATCTATTCAACTGTTTCTTTTATGATTTAAATCTAATAATGACGATTTTATTCCATCATTTTCGAATGAGAGTGCCTTATTCGCAGTAAGGTATAATTAAATGAGAGGATATGCAGGATATGGTTAAATCAGAGACCAAACAGCGAGCCGCTATCAGTGTGCGCGGCGTCGTGCAGGGCGTCGGTTTCCGACCGTTTGTGTACCGGCTGGCAATACAACACCACCTGCACGGCTGGGTGCGCAACACCTCCGGCAGAGTGGAGATTGAAGTCGAAGGTGAGAAGACGGAAATCAGGAAATTTCTGGATGAAATGGCAACGCAAGCGCCCCCGATGGCTCTTATCGAAGAGCTGCAAATAACATACTCTTCCCCGCTGGGTTACCGCGATTTCAGTATTCAGCAAAGCCTCTCCCGACAAAACCAGTATCAACTCGTCTCCCCCGACATTGCCACCTGCGCAGATTGCCGGGAAGAGATTTTTAACCCTTCAGACCGCCGTTTCCACTATCCCTTCACCAACTGCACCAATTGCGGTCCGCGGTTCACAATTATCGAAGATATTCCATATGACCGGCCGAATACGACAATGCGGGATTTTAAAATGTGTCCCCGCTGCCAAAGAGAATACGATGACCCGATGAACCGGCGTTTTCATGCCCAACCGAATGCCTGTCCCGAATGCGGCCCCAGGCTGGAATTAACAGACAGAAACGGGAAAACAATTAAATGCACTGATGTTCTCTGGAAAGCCGCTGAACTGCTCAAAGACGGTGCAATCCTGGCAGTCAGGGGTTTGGGCGGTTTTCAATTGGCCTGTGATGCCACCAATCAAACAACGGTGAATCTGCTCCGGGTCAGAAAACACCGCCCGGCTAAACCTTTCGCCGTGATGGCCGCCACCATCGAGGATATTATGATTCACTGCCGTGTTTCCCACGCCGAAGCCGAATTGCTTTCTTCGCCGCCGGCGCCGATCGTGCTGCTGCGCTGGAATAACAAAAAATCTGATATCGCCCCGGCGGTCGCGCCCGACCTGAAATACCTGGGCATGATGCTGCCTTACACCCCGCTGCATCACCTGCTGTTGCGCGAAGCCGGTCTGCCGCTGGTGATGACCAGCGGCAATCTCAGCGAAGAACCCATCGCTAAAGATAACGACGAGGCATTTGCCAGACTGCACGATATCGCCGATTACTTTCTGGTGCACAACCGCGGCATTTACGCCCGCTACGATGACAGCGTCTGTATGGTTGAACAGAATAAACCGATTGCCTTGCGCCGCGCCAGAGGCTACGCCCCCTATCCCATTCATCTCCCTTTCCAGTCCAAACAAATCCTGGCCTGCGGGGCGGAATTGAAAAACACCTTCTGCCTGACACGTGATAACCACGCCTTCGTCAGTCAGCATATCGGCGACATGGAAAACGAAGAAACACTGGAACATTTTGAGCATACCGTTGAGCTTTATCAAAGACTTTTCCGCATCAGACCGGAAGTCATCGCCTGCGACCTGCATCCGGAATACCTGCCAAGCAAGTATGCTGCCCGTATCGCAGTAGAACAGGAATTGCCGCTGGTTCCAATCCAGCACCACCATGCCCATATCGTCAGTTGTATGGTCGAGAATAGAGTGGAAACTCCTGTTATCGGCGTCGCATTTGACGGCGTCGGTTACGGCACTGACGGGGCGATTTGGGGCGGAGAATTCCTGATTACAGATTGGCGGTGTTTCCGTCGGGCGGGACATTTTGAATATGTGCCGATGCCGGGCGGCGCCGCCGCCATTAAAAAACCTTACCGCATGGCTTTGGGTTATCTCTATTCGCTGCTGGGTGAAAATTTCTTACTGGAGGGATTGCCGCTGGCTAAACTAAATCCCGTGGAGACTGCTATAATAAGGCAGCAGATTCAGCAACGAATCAATTGTCCCCTGACTTCGAGCGCCGGTAGGTTATTCGATGCGGTAGCGGCAATTACCGGTTTGAGCGCTGAAGTCAGCTACGAGGCACAGGCCGCAATTGCGCTGGAGATGCAGGCGCCTGACCGATTAACAAAAACACGCATGGGAAACTATCCTTACTCATTTGAGGAACAAGTTGGAATAACCGTGGTAAAATTGGGAGAATTATTCTCGGCGTTAGTTAGTGATGCAAGAAACAAAATTGCCATGTCAACGATATCATTTAAAATGCATCAAACCGTCGCCCGGATTACGGTTGATGTATGCTGCAAAATTTCACAACAAACCGGCATTAAACAGGTAGTTTTAAGCGGCGGCGTTTTTCAGAACCGTTTGCTGTTAAAGTTAACCTCGGCCGGACTGAAACAGGCCGGTTTTCAAGTCCTCACCCATCACCTGGTACCCTGCAACGACGGCGGTTTATCGCTGGGACAGGCAGTGATTGCCAATTTTAAGGGATGAAATCCCTTTTAACCTCTCACCCTTTAAGAAAGGAATACAAGCATTTTTCATGAGAGAGTTCCGACCCTGACCTATAAAGCATTATAATTACGCTATAGGGGGAAACAATATGTGTCTGGCAATACCGGTAAAAATCACCAAAGTAGAAGGAAAAGAAGCTGAAGTTGATATCGGGGGGATTTCACGGCGCATCAGTGTGTGGTTGACCCCTGAAGCAAAAGTCGGCGATTATGTCCTTTTGCACACCGGCTATGCCATCAGCATCCTCGATCAGCAAGAAGCCGCCGAGACACTAAAACTGTTCGAAGATATTGCAAAGGCCGATAAGTGAAGACTCTTTTCCAGGATGAATACCGGATTCTCTCCCTTTCGCGAAAGGCCGCAGGTCCCGGAGGTCCGAATGGGAGAGATTAAGAGGGATTTTCTAAACCGATGGTATTATATAACCAGAATCTGAAACAATTCTCCAGAGCACTTAGAAAGAATTCAACCAATGCTGAAATAAGGCTCTGGTCGAAGCTGCGATTGCGCCAATTGAATGGATTACAATTCTATCGTCAGCGAATTATTGTTAACTACATCGTAGATTTCTTCTGTCCTAAAGTAAAATTGATAATTGAAGTGGATGGAGGGCAGCATTATTTTGGTAAAATACACGATGACGATTTAAAACGAGATGAATATTTGAAAAATTTAGGGTACAAAGTGTTAAGGTTTTCTGATAGAGATGTATTAACAAACATCGAAGGTGTTGTAGAAAATATCCTGACAAATATGGCAAACAACGTTTGATAAATCCCCCTGTATCCCCCTTTCGCCAAAGGGGGGGGAATACCAGGGACTTTTGAGAACATAATCGATGTTCGATGATTAGAATGTCTTATGGGGTATATAATTGAAATATTTAACCGAATTCCGCAGCAGCGAACTGGCGCAGGGGCTGATATCCGATATCCGCGATAAATCAAAACATCACGCGCGTTTTATGGAATTCTGCGGCGGGCATACGGTCGCCATTTTCAAATACGGTATCCGTCAGGCGCTCCCCCCGACGATCGAGTTGGTGTCCGGACCGGGGTGCCCGGTCTGTGTTACCGCCACCTCCGATATCGATAAAGCCATCGCGCTGGCGATGGTTCCCGGTGTCATTATCACGTCCTTTGGGGATATGCTCCGCGTGCCGGGTAGTCGGGCCAGCCTCCAGCAGGCGCGCGCCGCCGGCGCTGATATCCGCATTGTTTATTCGACGCTAGATGCGTTAAAAGTCACTCAGGAAAATCCGGCGAAGTCCGTGGTTTTTATCGGGGTCGGTTTTGAAACGACGGCGCCCACTATTGCCGCCTCGGTGCTGCAGGCCCAAGAAAAGGGAATCACAAATTACCGCATTTTATCCCTGCACAAACTCTGCCCGCCGGTGATAAAAACCATCCTGGATGCCGGTGAAATAAAATTAGACGGCTTGATTTGTCCCGGGCATGTTTCTGCCGTCACCGGTTCCAATGCCTGGGAATTTGTCGCCCGGGATTACGGCATTCCCTGCGTCGTCGCCGGTTTTGAACCCACCGATATCCTGCAGTGCGTGGATATGCTGGTCACCCAGGTCGAAAACCGTCAATCGAAGGTGGAGATTGCCTACAAACGCGGGGTCACGCCGGAAGGCAATCTGCAGGCGCAAAAAATCATGGAGCAGGTTTTCGAACCGTGTCCGGCAAACTGGCGGGGTATGGGCGCAGTGCCGGCCAGTGGCCTGAAATTACGGCAAAAATATGCCTCTTACGATGCGGCAGTTGCCTTTGACATTAAACCGGAACCGGCCGTCGAACCGAAAGGCTGTATCTGCGGGGAAATCCTGCGCGGCGTCAAAACTCCGGCGGACTGCCGTTTATTCCGCAAAGTCTGCTCCCCGGAAAATCCGGTCGGACCGTGCATGGTGTCGTCGGAAGGCAGCTGCTCCGCCTGGTACCTCTACGGAGAGGGCTGAACACCTTACTCAGTCCTCTCGCCCCTTGTGGGCGAGAGCTAGAGAGAGGGGCCGTCAACTCATTTTATTATAATGCCCATTCTGAGGCTACCGCACCTTAAGGCCTGAAAAATCTGTTTATTGTTTCTTTGTTTATCCGGTGAGCACTGGATCCCGTTTTTCAACGGGATGGAATAGCAACACGGCCAAAAAATCATTGCAGACAGCGGTAAGAGTCAGCTCATGATTCTGAATCAGGTGTCTGTCAAGGGGAGGGTTTCGAACCCTCCCGCCCCGTTCCATTGCATGGCCTGAGGCTGCAGGCCGTAGGTACTTACGCAGTAAAGTATAATGAGCGCAGCGAATGTACAAGGGGGTTATTCACCATTTTCCAGCAATATCTTCTCGAAGCAGTAACAACCGGCCTGATGGAAATTGAAAGTACCAGTGCGCCGATAACCCAATGAGTCATATAATCCAAGCGAAATTTTATTGCCGGCAAAAGCGTCCAGACGGATGGAAGTGTAGCCGTTTTTCCCGGCATAATCTTCGGCAAAACGCATCAGTTTTTTGGCGATGCCCTGTCCCTGATAAGCGATCGCAACACATACCCGGTGGACCGCCAGCGGTTTGCCTTTAATATCAACCCAGCCCTGGCGTTTCCATTCCGAAAATTGATTTTCGTCCAGGCCGATGATTCCCGCGATATTGCCGTCAATCCGCGCGGCATACAAAGAACCGGCGGCAATATCCGCCTGGAATATCTCCTTCGTGGGATAATATTCACCCCACTGCGTAATGCCGTTACGGTGCATCTTCTCAATCGCATCTTTGATTATCACAATCACGGAATCAATTTCTGCCGGGGAAACAAGATTTATTTTAGTATCCGGTAATTCTTTATGATTATCTTTCAAAAAAGCTGCCTCAAGTTTCTCTAAAATCTTGTACGGGTCTTTCAAAATCACCATTCCGTCCTTAACCACTCTTTCAGTGCCGGCGTCCACGGGGATACCCGCCCAGCTTTTTGATGCCAGGCCGAACTCAATCTCCTGCCCGTCAATATAAAATACCCTGATCGCAGTAACACTGCCCCATTTTTCTTTGGTCTGACGCTTGACTGTACCGAATCGGTTTAGCCACGAAATATCTTTCTCCAGCTGCGCTGCATCGTCGGAAATAATCACAAAATCGATGTCCGAATCCGGCCTCGCCTGCCGCCGGGCGTGTGAACCGACCAGCGCCAGTGCGGATATTTTATCTTCTGCGCAAGCCCACTGCCGCACTTTTTCGATATATTCTTCAGCTTTATTCATGTCAATAAGAAAAATCGTCAATAATGCTGAAATTATAGTATTACACATAAAATATTGCAATTCTTTGTATAATTCATGGGCAAACGTAGGGGAGGGTTTCGAACCTTGAGTATTTTAACGAAATACTTTCAACAGCAGTTGAAATGTACGACCGCCCGTAACTTCTTGTAATTCATAAATCCGCATTGAAAGCTGAACGCTGATTGCTGAAAGCTGTTAGCTTCAGTAAGGGGGTGACAAAAACTGCTTGACAATATTAAATCACATGTCATACAATAATCTCACCGTTTGTGCGAGATACGAGAAACGCTCCGTCATGTTCTGGCCGCCGGGGTCAATATGGGAAACCTGGAGTCTCCCATGTGTTATGGCTACACCAAACCGGACGGTAAATGTCCGTCAGAATCAGTCCTAAAAGCGCCCAGTAAAGGGTTTATAAGAGAAAAACGTATTTCGGTGGAAAAGGGGAAATCCGGCCCTCCCGCAGCAGCAATAACTTTTTTTAGAATTGCGGGATTCCGGGCCAATACAGCCCACTCCGGCAGTAGCGGATTTCAACCCTCGACCCTGAAAAATCGTTCCAGTGTGGGCCAAAATCCCAAATCGCAGCTTAATATCATGTTTACCGCGAGGGGCGCCGCATAATCAATTCCAAAAATTGTTTCCCCCAATTTTCAATTAGAAAAAAGGGCAAGGAAGCACTTTTTCTCCAGGCTCTCTCCCACGCAGGGGCGAGAGGGCTGAGATGCGAAAATAGGGCTTTTCTCCTGTGTCAGCACTTTCTCCCCTCGTGGGAGAAAGACGGATAGAGGGGGACTTTAGGTTGCCACGACCTTATTTGGGGATAGGGATAAGGTCTCGCAATGGAAGTAGCGTTTGGTTATTGGGATTTCTTATTTTGGATTTGTTTAGAGTATAGATACCCACGAGCAAGCTCGTGGTTCTTCATAACTCAAGCTTCGCTTGTCCTGAATCCTGCCTCTGTTGGTACTCCACGTACTTCAGTATCCTCTCCCTTTCCACCCCAACAGTCGTAACAAAACCTGCAAACACGAAGTAGGGTAACATACTGGTAGTTGTTGATGAACCCGGGGTCAGGATTCTTCTTAGTAGAGTTTTGGTGCAGATGGGCCACAAGGTAGACACTGTTCCAAATGCTGAAACCGCGGTGGATAAACTGAATGCAGGGGTAACATATGATGTGATTCTCACAGATGTCAGAATGCCCGGGATGAGCGGGGTAGAACTACGCTTATTTATTATCGAAAAGATGCCTGTGATGAAAAATAGATATCCACGAGCAAGCTCGTGGTTCTTTAAAAATTCAAGCTTCGCTTGACCTAAAGCTGGGTAAATATTATTTAAAAAAGAGCGAATATCCTCGCCCTTTACATTCACCCACGTGCAAGCACGTGGTGCTCTGCCCTTCGGGTTTTGAATAGAGTTGTTTCTTAAAACATTTCACTTATTCACTATTTGAGCTATTGCAACTGAAGCATTACTGGTGAAATAGGCATCGCCGTCATACACAGCAGTGATACTGTG
>JBKQML010000187.1:0-10355 GCA_052326545.1 Dehalococcoidales bacterium | reverse complement strand
AGAGAGTGGAGTTTTACAGAGAGGGTATGATAAATAACGTTCTCTCTAACTGTAAATAGTTTTATCGAACTACAATCTGACGTAAAGTAAACGGGGGTTGGAATGCATGCATTCCAACCCCCTTTACATCGGTTAGTTCCTTCTCCCTTGAAGGCCGTAGGCCGCAGCCGCAGGTACTTTATCGAGTTTTTCAAGATAAACGCAGAGAAGGTCAGGATGAGTGTGAAATTTAGATACCCCTCTCAATCTCTCTTCCATACATTCACTTCGTGAAGTACCTGCGCTTCGCTATGGCTGCGGCTAAAACAAGGGGCGATAGTCCGAACTTTTTGTTAGCCTTACAGATTTGCTCCGTTCGAAGCGATTACTTCCTTATACCACAGCGCGGAATCCTTCAATATTCGTTTCTGTGTCGGGTAATCGGTGTAAACGATTCCGAAGCGTTCCCGGTAGCCGCTGGCCCATTCGAAGTTATCCAGCAGCGACCATTGGAAATAGCCTCGGATATCGACACCGTCGTCGCTGGCCTTGCGCAGCTGTAATAAGTAACGATGGAGGAAGTCAATCCGCTGCGGGTCGTGGACTTTACCGTCCAGGGACACCCAGTCGACATTGGACATGCCGTTTTCGGTCATATAAATCGGTAGTTTATACCGCTCGTAGAAGTTCTTCGGTCCCCAGTAAAGAGCTTTCGGGGCGACTCCCCAGTGATAGGCGGTGAGCGGATGCCCGACGGGGTCTTTGACAAACTCCGGTTGGCCGTCTTGGCCGGCGCGGACGGTTTCCCCGCGGTAAATATTTGCCCCGAAGAAATCTAGCGGCTGGTGAATGGTGGCCATGTCTTTATCGTGAATGACCGGCATGTCGCTGCCATAAAATTTCAGGCCGTCTTCCGGATATTTCCCCAGGAACATCGGGTCCATCCACCAGGTATTGTTCCAGATGTCCTTGGCGACTACAGGGTTGTTCGAAACGTCCTTATTGACCGTACTGCTGTTCCAGATGCTCAGACTGCCGATGGAAAACATCGCTTTTTTCGCCGCCGCTAGATCTTCCGGCGAATCGGTGGCCGGGATGCAGGCCACACCGACCGGTGCCAGTCCGACACGGCATTTGGTCTTGGCATTAGCGCGGATGGCCTGTACGCATTTACCGTGAGCCAGTAACGTATTATGGGATGCTCTCAAGACCCCCGGAAACGGCAGTTTCAACCCGGGCGCATGCGTACCCACCTGGTGCCCGTGGTTGATGAAAACCTGCGGTTCGTTGATGGTCATCCAGTTGGTGACCCGGTCGGATAATTTATCCACAACAACTTTAGCGTATTCGGCAAACCAGTCGGAGCTGTCCGGATTTAACCAGCCGCCGCGGCAAAAGAGTTCGTAAGGGTAGTCCCAGTGGAAAATCGTGACATAGGGGGTAATGCCGGCTTCCAGCAGTTTATCCACCAGTTTATCGTAAAATGCCAGCCCTTTCGAGTTCACGGTGCCGGTGCCGTTGGGGATAACCCGGGACCAGGAGATGGACATCCGATAGCCGGTGACCCCGATCTCCTTCATGACAGCGATGTCATCCCGGTAATGATGGTAATGGTCGCAGGCAATATCCCCAGATTGCCCGTTCCAGATATTTCCTTCTTTCTTGCAAAATGTATCCCAGTCCGAGAGCCCTTTGCTGTCCTCATACGCCGCGCCCTCGATCTGATAGGCCGCCGTCGCCACGCCCCAGACAAAATCCTTGCGAAAACCCATCGAAATCCAGCCTCCTTAAATATTCAGATTATTTGTAAGTATCGAACAGACTGCGTACCCGCAGGTTTTTCTTGATTTTTGCCGGTAAAAAAGGTTCCGGAGTCGTTATCGTAATTTTAACCGGTTTGTCCGGCCGCAGGTGAAAGAAATTGTCCGAAAAACGGGCATCGGCGTCAATTAATTCCAGCCATGTCCAGAGGGCCGGCGCCTTCGCGGTCAGCGTGACCGCGGTGTTCCCTTCTGCCAGACTGATTTCAGTCTTGATGTCAGGATTACACAGTTCCAGGTGCTTGGGACGGGCAAAAGTAACCAGATTCGTGGAGACGGTTTTGCCCTTGACCGCCAGTTCCAGCCAGACCATTAGGTTACGGACGCCGTACTGTTTGATATCTTTACCCATGCTCAGCGTGTCGACCCGGCGGCTGCCGCGTTTGATTTCCACTTTTTCTTTACCCTTGGCAATGGCATTACCTTTGACATCGGTGCCGGTCCAGGATAATTCGCCGTTAACCGTTTCCATCAAGTCACTGTTGATGTATATTTCCATTGTGCCTTTGGCGCTATCTTCCACACCCGAAACCAGCAGCGGCGCATAGAATTGTTTGGCCATGTAATGCAGTGCCTTCCAGCGGTAATGATAATCGATCGAAGACCAGCTGGCGACCGGCCAGCAGTCGTTGATTTGCCAGTACAACGTGCCCATGGTGCGCGGCATGTTCCGCCGCCAGTGTTCGACGGCATATTTCATCGCCATGCCCTGTAGAATCTGGCTCAGCCAGAGCGTGTTTTCAAATTCGTCCGGCAGCCGGAACCAGTCGAGCAAATAGGTCATAATCGTGGTGTTGCCGATACCACTGCGCTGGTGGTGCTCCATTACGTAGCTGGTGATATTCCGGTCCTGCGCCGCTGTGTAGCCGTCAACGGTTTTCGGCTCGGGGAAAGACTGGAAACCGAATTCGCTGCAGAAACGGTGCTGTGCGGTGCGGTACCATTCAAACGGTTTTTTGCCGTGCCAGACGTCCCAGAGGTGGGCGTCGCCCCACTGCGGATTGTTGAAATCATTTCTATCGCCGAGGGGGGAATGGGGGCTGCACGGCCAGTAGTCACGGTCGGGGTCGAGTTTCCCGGTAATTTCCGGCAGCATTTTATCGAAGATTTTGCCGTAATCGGCCCAGCTCATCTGGCGGTCGTTCCATTCATCACCCACCCAGCCCTGCTCCATTTCGTTATTGCCGCACCATAAAGCAATGCTCGGATGATGGCGCAGACGGCGGACATTATCTTCCGCTTCGGCGCGGACATTATCCATAAACGAAGAATCAAAAGCGGGGTAAGTGGCGCAGGCGAACATGAAATCCTGCCAGACGCAGATGCCGAGTTCGTCGCACAGATTGTAAAAAATATCGTCCTCGTAAAAACCGCCGCCCCAGACGCGCAGCATGTTCATATTGGCAACGGCGGCGCTCTGAATCAGATTGGCGTAATCTTCCTGTTTCAAATGCGGGGCAAAAGTATCGGCAGGTATCCAGCAGGCACCTTTGGCGAAGAACCGGACGTCGTTGACCGCAAACTGGAAGGACTCGCCCCATTTGTCCGGTTTCCGCTGCAGATGCAGCGTGCGCAGGCCGATGCGCTTTACGACATTATCGAGGAGAGTGCCTTCTTTACTGACGAGATTGATTGTTACCATATACAGCGGCTGTTTGCCCATGCCATTCGGCCACCAGAGCTCCGGTTTCGGGATATTCAATTGGATATTGCCCAGGCCTTCTTTAAAGGCGATATTCCCTTTAACCACCGGTTTTTCGCCGAGCGCAACGGTAACGGCGGCGCCGGCAGAAGTTACCATTTCTTTAACGGTCAGTTCGGTTTTAATATCCAGTGTGACGCTGCCGTCTTTCAGGTGCTTTTGTCCGATATTGACATCGGCGAACTTCATCCGCCTGCCGGCGACAATCCTGACCGGCCGCCAGATGCCGCAGGTTAGCAGACAGGGCCCCCAATCCCAGCCGTAGTTACATTGTTCCTTGCGCACCCAATTCGCCCCTGAAACCCCGTGCGGCGGCTCCCGCAAAGGTATCGGGTGCTGTTCCTGTTGCTGTTTGATGTAAGGAATCGTCGAATCGAACTGAATTTCAATGGTATTTACACCCGGCTTGAGGATGTTTTTCACGTCGAATTCGTAAGTTCGGAACATGTTGTCTGTCCGGGCAATTTCGGTGGCATTGATTTTTATCGCGGCCAGCGTATCCAGCCCTTCGCAGCGCAGCAATACCTGTTCGTTCAGGAGATAATCTTTCGGTACCGTAAAAGTCCGCTTGTAAATCCAGTCCGCTTCGCCGATCCACTGCACGCAGTCCTCGTTATCCTGATAATAAGGGTCGGGGATTTTGCCGGCAGC
Source organism: Dehalococcoidales bacterium (assembly GCA_052326545.1). Lineage (GTDB taxonomy): Bacteria > Chloroflexota > Dehalococcoidia > Dehalococcoidales > Fen-1064 > Fen-1064. The sequence continues at coordinate 6,203 of JBKQML010000187.1, read as the reverse complement.
CAGCAGGTCGGTGTGTACTGTGCCGGGCACGGCGGCTTTGAATACTTCTTTCTTGCCGGCCTGCCTTAGCGTCCATTCTCCGTGCAGGTCGATGATCTGCACGGCAGCCGGTTTCTTGGACACCGTATTTGCAACAGTTGGCATGTGTTCTCCTTTAGCGTAAATCGACAAAGAGAAACTTATTTGTAATCTGCCAGATATTGCTGGGATGCCGCAAACATTTCGTCGACCATCTGGCGTGTTTCATCGATGGTCAGCACGGCGCTGGTTAGCGGGTCGAGCAGAATCGCCTGGAAGATTTTGTTTTTATCTTTTTCGACAATGCCTCTCACCGCCATTTCGTGCACATTGATTTCCGTCCGGTTGAGGGCGGCCAGTTGCGGTGGTAGTTTCCCGACATAACAGGGATGGATGCCCTCTTTATCCACCAGGCTCGGTACTTCCACGCAGCATCCCTGCGGCAGGTTGGTGATTAAACCGTTGTTTTTCACGTTGCAGTTGATGCGGATGGGGATGCCGGTTTCCAGCGCGCGGATAATCATCGAGCCGTACTCCCCGCTGTGCTGCAGGGGGATTTTCTTGTCCGAAGTCAACATCTGTTTCATCTCCGCATCCTTTTCTAATTTCTCCTGGGCTCTCCCCGCAAAGGAAAAATGTTTCGACTCTCCCAGTAAAAATTTATCGATGAGTTCCGGACGCTTCCTGAAGTAAGGCACATATTCCGACATGTGCCGGCTGGATTCGGTATTAAAATAGCCGAAGGCCTTAAATATTTCGACACGGACGACATCCGGCCCGGCCCAGTGCGCATCTTCCGCTGAATAGATAGCCGGGTCTTTAAATTTTTTCTTTAGCAGGGGATAAACATCCTCGCCGTGATGTTTTAGTTTCAGGAACCAGGCCATGTGGTTGATGCCGGCTACCCAGTAATCAAGCTCGTCGTAGGGGATACCCATGTATTTTGCCAGTTCGGCAGCCGTACCCTGTACGCTGTGGCAGAGGCCAACATTTTTGATGCGGGTGTAATCGTTGACCGCCCAGCAGATGATCGACATCGGGTTGGTATAATTCAGCAGCCAGGCATCAGGACAGAGTTCTTCCATGTCGCGGCAGATGTCCAGTATTGCGGGCACATGACGGGTGCCGTAGAAAACCCCGCCGGGACCGGTGGTATCGCCGACCGCCTGGTTGACGCCGTATTTCCGCGGCAGTTCCCTATCCGGCCAGGTGGCCTTCGAGCCCCCGACTTGTATGGTCACGAAAACATAGTCGGCGCCATCCAGTGCCTCGCGGTGGTCCGTGGTTGATTCTATCTTTGTTTTAAATCCGTTTTGCGTCACCAGCCGGTGGGCAAAACCGGAAATCAGGTCTAAGGGCTCTTGCGAAATATCCATCAATGAAATCGTGCTGTCCCGGAGCTCGGGATAGGTCAGAATATCGGTAATCAAATGCCTTGAAAAAACATGACTGCCCGCCCCAATCAAAACAATCTTGGCCATGCGTAATCTCCTGATAATTTCGGTGGCTGTTCCTCGATATACGATTATAATCCGAAGAATATCACAAAGTCGAATGCGTTTGAAGTTATCCTTGAGAAGTAATAGAATATTAACACTTAAGATAATATTTCTGCTGATAAAAAGGAGGTTGTTGCTATGGAAATTAAATACCTGATTAAAACCGGACTGGATTTGACGAAAAGGTCGCTTGATCGGACGCTGGACGGCCTGACCGCCGATGAAATTAAGTGGCAGCCGAAACCGGATGCCAACTCCATTGGCCTGATTCTTTTCCATACCATCCGCACCGAGGATTCGATGGTGCACCGTATCCAGGGTAAACCGCAAATCTGGGAAACCGCAAAGTGGTACCAGAAATTTAACAAGGCCATCGATGACGGCGGCGCGCATTATACCGCCGAACAGGTCCATAATTTCGCGGTGCCGGACATGAAAGATTTAACGGCATATGCCGCGGCCGTGCGGAAAAATACCCTGGAATATCTGGATAGTTTAAAAGCGGAAGATTTCGACCGGAAAGTGGAAATGCCGCCGCATCCTCCGCAAATGGGATCGGACGGCAAACCCCTGCCGCCGATGAAGCCGCCTTTTGAACAGGTTGTCGGCGCAATGCTGTTCTATTCTGTACTGCACATCGACCAGCATGCCGGCGAAATTTCCTACCTCCGCGGCCTCAAACGGGGCATGGACAAATAAAAATATTTTGATTTTATAATTTGTGCAAAGGAGAGTTGTCTCTAGCAAGGCTTGAATCCGTGGACCGTAGTAGTAGGCCGCAGCGAAGTGCAGGTACTGAACGAAGTGATTGTATACTTTGGGGAGTAGTTCGTAGCAAATGTATAGAGGGGAGCAGCCCCTCCAAGACTGCATTGTCATCTTACAACTTTCTTAAGCGGGAGTACCAACGGTAACTCCCGCTTTTTCAATGTCAAACTTGGGATTGCCTGAGGTCTCTAATTCGGGGTTGACAACCGGATAACAGGATTATATCATCGGTATTAAGAACTAAAGGGTACAAGGTCGGCTCACCACGGGTTGATAGGTGAAATCTTTAACGGAGGGAATAACTATTAAAAAGAATATCAGGTTATGCCTTAGTTCATTTTTTGCACTTCTACTGTTAGCGGTTGCTTTCACAGCCTGTAGCGGAGGAAGCGCCGGGAAGAGCGGTACAACATCATCTTCATCGGTCTTCCCCGTCACATCTACTAATAATGGCGCTGGCGGCTACACTGTAACCTATAACAGCAACGGCGGAACCGGTAGCGTCCCGATGGATTCAAACAGTTATTTTGCAGGGCAGACCGTCACAGTCCTGGCGAATTCAAGCAGCCTCGCATATGCCGGATACTCTTTCGTGGGCTGGCAGACGAAGGCTGACGGCTCCGGCTCTGTTTATACGCAGGGGCAGACCTTCCTGATGGGTTCGGCAAATGTTACATTGTATGCATTATGGGCTGGGGGCTATGCTTACGTGGTCAACGAAACCGAAGGTTATGCCGCCAACATCTCTCAATATACCATCGGCCCGAACGGAGCTCTCACCCCCATGACCACGGCCACGGTCGCGACCGGGGGAAACAATTCTCAACTTATCGCAGCAGACCCATCGGGGAATTACGTCTACGTGTCGAACGTATCCAGTAACACCGTCTCTCAATTCACAATCGGCACAAACGGATCTCTCGTTCCGATGTCCACGCCTACTGTGTTGATGGGGACAGGGACCGGGGTGTTGTATTATCCTTTCAGCATTGCGGTTGCGCCCTCGGGCAAGTGGGCCTATGTGGCCAATAATCAAAAGAGTGACGTCAACGAATACGACATCGGCTCGGACGGGTCGCTGACATCAATGGCCGCGCCCAACGTCGCGGCCGGGGCATACCCCGACTCCATTGCAGTCGACCCTTCGGGCAAATGGGCCTACGTGGCTAACGGCGACGCCAATACCGTCTCACAGTACACTATCGACCAGACCACCGGAGAGCTCTCACCCATGTCTACGCCGGCGGTTGCCTCGGGACAGAACGCCTACACTGTAACAGTCGCCCCGCAAGGTAAATATGCCTATGTTACGAGTTATGATAGCGGCACTATCTCTCAGTACGATATCAACCAGACTACCGGGGCGCTCACACCCATGTCCGTGGCGACGGTCGCTTCGGGAGGTTCACCGGCCATATCCATCACGATTGATCCCCAGGGCCGTTTCGCCTATGTCTCGATTTTAACCGCCACGCCAAATGCGGTTATCGCGCAGTTCAACATCGGCGCGGATGGGACTCTCTCACCCATGGCTGTCCCGACGGTCTCGGCAGGGGGAGCAGCCGCAGTTCGCATCGCCGTCGAGGCCTCGGGCAAATACGCCTACGCCACCTGCGGCAATAGCGGCTGGGGTTCCACCACTGTCGCGCAGTACAGTATCGACCAGACGACCGGGGAACTCACATTGTTGAATAATCCAACGGTAGTGGCAGGAGATTCGCCCAACGGCATCGTTACCGTTGGGAAATAGTATATTGTATTTCCTGGGCTGAAAGGTGTCAGCTTTCAATTACCACGGCGATAAGAACACCGAAAGAGGTTTTTTAAAAAATCCGCTTTCACCACGAGCTTGCCGGGTAATAATTCCCTGTGGAGTACAATCGTTTATTTTTAAGGTAAGTGGTATCGTTGTATTGTGCTCACACCTTGAAGTGACCTCCTCCCTGGCCGTTAAAACAGAGGGAGCCAGAGGGAGAGGTTTTTTCTCGAACTAATTGAGTTCTATTATTAAGAAAATATCAGTCTGACTTCTTAGTCAAATCTAAAACTTGGAAATTAATGATGGCAGATAAAAAAACATTAATGGTCGTCGCCGCTCACCCTGACGACCCGGAGTTCGGCGCGGGCGGAACGGTTGCCAAATATGTCAGCGAAGGCTGGCAGGCGGTCTATGTCATCTGCACCAACGGCGATAAAGGCACGTCTGACCTGATGATGACATCGGAGCGGCTGGCGAAAATCCGGGAACAGGAACAGAAGAACGCGGCCAAAGTCCTCGGTGTCAGCGAAGTCATATTTCTCGGACATCCGGACGGCTGGCTGGCGGACGGCCCGGAATTCCGCGGCGAGCTGGTGCGGCTCATCAGAAAATACCGTCCGGAACTGGTGATTACCCACGACCCCACCCGCAAGTATATGGGGCACCACGACCACCGCATCACGGGACAGGTCTGCATGGATGCCGTTTTTCCCTATTCCCGCGACCATCTTTTTTACCCCGAACACAAAGCCGAGGGGCTGTTGCCGTTCAAAGTTGGGGAAATGTACCTGACCGGCGCGGAAGAGCCGAATAAATTCGTGGATATCAGCGAGACCTTTGATTTGAAAATTAAAGCCATCAGTTGCCATGTCAGCCAGGTTGGCAACCACACCGGCGATTGGGAGACCTGGGTTAAATCCCGGCGGGCGCAGGCCGAAGCGATGGGCAAAGAGCACGGCATGCCGTTGTCCGAAGCTTTCCACAGAATTGAGATTAGGCGGTAGTAGAATACTTTTTGATAAACTGTTGGTACCGACTTCCTAAAAAAAGAGGAGACCTGTGCAGGTCTCCTCTTTAGTATTAATTGGTCGTCCAGTGCTACGATATCATTTTCTTTAATCCCAGGCTGGCGAGCACCAGGAACAAAATCGTGGTGGCAAGGATAACCGCGAAATCGAGCGGCAGCGAGTGCAGGTTACCCGTCGCCAGCATGTCCCGCATCGCGTCAACCGAGTAGGTCAGCGGGTTGACATAGGCGAGCGGGCGAATCCAGGCGGGCATAATTGATATCGGATAGATGGCGCTGCTGGCAAAGAACAGTGGCATCGTCATCACCTGGCCGAAGCCCATCATCCGCTCCCGGGTTTTGACCAGCGAGGCGATGGCCATACTGACGCACGAGAAACACATGCTGACCAGGATAATGACCACGAAGACCCCCAGTATCCCCAGTGGATTCATGATCAGGTGTACCTGTAAAATTAGGGCCAGGATAATCACAGCGACTGCCTGAAAGATGCCGCGGACGCCGGCGGAAAGGGCCTTACCCAGAATAATCGAAGAGCGTGAGGCCGGTGTGGACAGCAATTTATTCAACAGGCCGAGGTCACGTTCCCAGACCACGTTGATCCCGAAGAATATGGCCACGAATAAGGCGGATTGGGCTAAAACGCCCGGCGTCATGAATTGCAGGTATGTCAGCCCGGCCGGGATGTTTGCGCTCATGGCATTGAGTTTACTCATTGCCAGACCGTAGATGGCCAGCCATAACGCCGGCTGCACCATTCTTACCCAGATTTGGGTCTGGTCATGTCTGATTTTCCGTATTTCCAGCTCTGCGATTATCAGGGCGTTGGCAAAGTATTTTTTTACTGCATTCAAAGCTCTCATTAGCTTCTCCTCTTAAAGGCGCGGCGGGCGCGGCGGGTTTCCGCAAACGTATCGCCTTCTTCGATGCGGGCGCCGGTATATTTCAGAAAAACATCGTCCAGCGTGGGTTTTTTCAATGAGACGGACTCTACTAGAATTCCTCTGGTCTTTAAACCGTCTAATAGTTGCGGGATAAGTGTTTCACCGTTATTCACTACCAGGTCACAGTGACCGTCCGGTGAATTGGAAATGGTGGAATAGCCCAGTTCTTTTACCTTCTGGAAGCAGTT
>JBKQML010000186.1:0-11183 GCA_052326545.1 Dehalococcoidales bacterium | reverse complement strand
ACACATCCTTTTCACAACTGAAGAAAGGGTGAAAATGGCAAAAGAGGCAACGAAAAATTATCCCAATATTGAAGTGCAGTCATTTACTGGCATGACCGTCGATTATGCAAGAACAGTCGGGGCACAGACACTGGTTCGGGGATTAAGGATGTCCTCTGATTTTGAGCGCGAATTTGAAATGGCACTGATGAATAAGGAGTTGCGTCCTGATCTGGAACTGGTGTGTTTGATGACAAGTTTACAATATCAGTTCCTCAGTTCCAGCCTGTTGAAAGAAGTGGCAAGTCTGGGCGGCGATGTGAACAGCATGGTACCGAAGAATGTTGCCAAAGCACTAAAAGAAAAAGTTTTAAGCAAGAAGATTATGCTTTAAAAAGATGTCATCTATTTGATAAAAAATCGAGGAGGAATTCATGGCGTACAAGATTACAGATGATTGTATCAGTTGTGGAGCTTGTGAAGGCGAGTGTCCGAACAAGGCAATCAGTGAGGGAACAAGCACTTATCAAATTGACCCCGAGAAATGCACTGAATGCGTGGGCGCCCACGACGCATCAAAGTGTGCTGAGGTCTGTCCGGTAGAAGCCTGCATACCCGACCCTGCTCACAAAGAGACTAAAGAACAATTGATGGCGAAGTACAAGAAACTGCATCCGTAAAAAACTATTTTACACAATATCGGTTCTGTTGGAAGATAGATGCCATTGCGAATTCCAGAGGTGAATGATTCGCAATGGCATTTTGTCGTTGTGGATATTAATGATTGTTGCCATGTGTCATTTATTTACTTTAAAAAAATAAATGTACGGCGACACCGGGAAAAAGCGGTGGGTTACGTCTCGAATAAGCTCGACTCACCCACCCTACAAGAACTGGTACACGGCTAAGGCCTATGGAAAGCCACCCCAAAATTCTATGCAAAACCCGAAGGGCAGAGCACCATGTGTTTGCACGTGGGTGAATGTAAAGGGCAAGGATATTCGCTCTTTTTTTAATAATATTTACCCAGCTTTAGGTCAAGCGAAGCTTGAATTATTGAAGAACCACGAGCTTGCTCGTAGATATCTATTTTTCTGGATACCGGCTTTTGCCGGTAAGGAGACGTTGGTGGGTTTCACCCACCCTACAAGACATCCGGCGGGAGGGTTCAAAACCCTCCCCTACATTACAGGATTTTATTGAACAGCAGGGAGGTTCTTCATCCTTCAGCGGAAGGATGAAGAACGTGATATTTTCCTAGGTTTTTACCGCTGGCTCAGTTTGTGAATACCGTACATTTGCTGCTGGTTGGAGGTAAAGATGGTGGGTTACGTCTCGAATAAGCTCGACTCACCCACCCTACAAGACATCCGGCGGGAGGGTTTTCCGAATACATAACTATTGAACCACGGGGAGGTCCTTCATCCTTCAGTGGAAGGATTCAGGACGTGATATTTTCCCCGGTTTTTAGCCCTGTCCCAGTTTCTGGGATTTTTCGTAGGCGGCTTTCACGGCCTGATAAACAAGGTCGGGAAAATCGCCTTTTTCAAATGTTTGAATGGCTTCAGCGGTAGTACCGCCGGGTGAAGTCACCATCTTGCGGAGTTCTGCCGGTTCTTTCCCGGACTGCGCTAAAAGATGACCGGAGCCAAGCACTGTCCCCATGACCATTTGTTTAGCCATATCGCGCGGTAAACCGATTTTTACCGCGGCGTCAGTCATTGCTTCGAGATAGTAGAAAAGGTAAGCCGGCCCGCTGCCGCTAACGGCGGTGGCCATATCCAGCCAGCCTTCATCGCGGGCATAGAACTCTTTACCCATCGCGCCGAGAATCGCCCTGGCGCTTTCTTTCTGCTGGTCAGTCACCTCCGGGGTTGCCGTCCAGACGGTGATACCCTCGCCGATTTGGGCAGGAGTATTCGGCATGGAACGGACAATCGACCTGTGATTTAAGCCTTCCGTGAGTTTATTAAGTCTGGCGCCGGCGATAATTGAAAGTACCAGTTGATTCGGTTTCAGACGGTCTTTCAATTCGGTCATGACATTGGCGAGTGTTTGCGGTTTGATTGCCAGTATGATGATATCTTTGCCGCTGATAGTCTCAATATTATAGGCAGAGACGGCGACCATATATTTTTGCATCAGGTATTGACGGCGTGTTTCTACGATATCACTGACAGTGATATCTTTTGCCACTGCCAGCTTTTTACCAAGCACGGCAACCAGAATCGCCTCCCCCATATTCCCCCCGCCGATAAATGCTATTTTCATTTTGATATCCTCTTTTTAGCTGTCTAAATCCCTCTTAATCTCCCCTTACAAAGGGGAGAAAACGAATTAATCCCTCCTTAATAAGGAGGGAGGTGCTCCTACTTTGCTACAATATTAACCAATTTGCCAGGAACATAAATCACATTGAGAATGGTTTTACCCTGGATAAAGGGTCGGACCTTCTCGCTGGCCTGTGCCATTTTTTTGGCTTCCTCTTCTGTAATCGAAGCGGGGACGGTGGGCCGATCGCGCAGTTTGCCGTTGACCTGCACCACCAGCGTGATTTCATCCTCTTTGGCCAAAGCTTCGTCCCATTCGGGCCAATTCTGATTGTGGACACTTTCCGTATGTCCTAACCGATGCCACAATTCCTCCGCCAGATGCGGCGTCGTGGGCGCAATCATAATTACTAAAGATTCCAGGCTGTTCTGCCAGTCTTGCTGCGAAACATTGCCGGATTCCTTCACTTTATTCAGGTAATTGGTGAATTCCATCAGCCCGGCAATCATCGTGTTCAGGCGCAACCGGTCCATATCACCGGTTGTTTTCTTGATGGTCTGGTGTTTGAAACGTTCCAGTTCTTTGGCTGCCCGGGCATCATTGGTTTTCAACTCATATTCTTCCAGCACAATGTTCCACATCCGGTTCAGCCATCTGGAGACGCCGCTGATGCCGGTATCAAACCACTCGCCGCCCTGTTCCCACGGCCCGAGGAACATCATATAGGCGCGCACCGTATCTGCGCCCAGTTCGTTAACATAGGCGTCGGGATTGACGACATTGCCCTTTGATTTACTCATTTTTTGATGGTCGGCCACGATAATGCCCTGGTTAAAGAGCTTTTTAAACGGCTCACCGAAATCGATCAGTCCCATATCCCGGATGGCTTTAGTGAAAAAGCGGGCATAGAGCAGATGCATCACCGCATGCTCGGCACCGCCGGTATAGATATCTACCGGCATCCAGTATTTCATCTGTTCCGGGTCGAAAGGCGCTTTGCTGTCGTGCGGACTGCAGTAGCGCAGGAAATACCAGCAGGAGCAGAGAAATCCGTCGATGGTATCCGTCTCCCGTTTGGCCGGGCCGCCGCACTGCGGGCAGGTGGTATTGACGAATTTTTCATTATATTTTAACGGTGATTCGCCGGTCGGTTTAAATTCGGCTTCCTCAGGTAGTAAGACCGGCAGGTCTTTTTCCGGTACGGGCACAATGCCGCACTTCGGACAGTGAATCATGGGGATGGGGGCGCCCCAATATCTCTGGCGTGAAATCAGCCAGTCGCGCATGCGGTAGCTGATGGTGCCTTTGCCCCAATGTTTGGTTTCCAGATATGCGGTGACCGCTTTGATGCCGTCGCGGTTGTTCATTCCGTCGAATTGTTTGGAATTAATCATCACACCGTCTTCAACGTAGGCCGCGGTCAGTTCTTCGCCTTTCCAGTCAGGCTCGGCAATGACAACCTTAATCGGGATATTGTATTTTTTAGCGAAAGCAAAATCGCGCTCATCATGCGCGGGCACGGCCATGACGGCGCCGGTGCCGTAGCTGGCCAGGACGTAGTCGGCAATCCAGACCGGAACTTTGTCGCCGGTGAGCCGATTGGTGACGTAAGCGCCGGTAAAAACCCCATCCTTTTCTTTTTCGGTGGAAAGGCGTTCGATATCAGTAAAGCGGCGGGTGCGGGCGACATAGGCTTCGACTTCGGCTTTTTTATCCGGCGTGGTGATTTTCGCCACCAGCGGATGTTCCGGCGCCAGCACCATAAAAGTAACGCCAAAAACGGTGTCGGGACGGGTGGTAAATACTTTAATTTCTTTCCCGGCGATACCATGATGGTCGAGCCCGAAAGAAATTTCAGTGCCGTAGCTTTTCCCGACCCAGTTCCGCTGCATAATCTGGATACGCTCCGGCCAATCGATGTCCTTGTGTTCCATTAATTCGTCGGCGTATCTGGTGATACGGAAAAGCCACTGTTCCAAATCGCGTTTGACGACGGGGGTTTCGCAGCGCCAGCACAGGCCGTTTTCAACCTGTTCATTGGCCAGTACTACCTGGCATTTCGGACACCAGTTGACCGGCGATTTACTGCGGTAAGCTAAATCATGTTCAAAGAGCTTGACAAAGAACCACTGCGTCCATTTGTAATATTCCGGGTCACAGGTAATCACCTCGCGGCTCCAATCATACATCGAGCCCATGCTTTTTAACTGTTTACGCATGTTGTCGATGTTCTGATAAGTCCAGGTTTTAGGGTGAATACCTTTTTTAATGGCGGCATTTTCCGCCGGCAGCCCGAAGGAGTCGAATCCCATGGGATGCAGAACATTAAAGCCCTGCAGCCGCTTAAAACGGGCATAAACATCGGAAGGCGCCATTGCATACCAATGCCCGATGTGGAGGTCGCCGGAAGTGTAGGGGAACATCGTCAGGGCATACCACTTCGGCCTGGTGGAATCCTCTTTTACTGTATAGAGCTTTTCAGCTTCCCAGATTTTCTGCCACTTCTGCTCGATTTCTTTCGGATTATATTTATCAATCATTTCAATTCCTTTGTGCAGCCACCAGTATTAAGTTAACAGTTCCGAGTAAATATCCACTCAATACTCATTACTTATCACTCACAACTATTATTTAACAAAAAAGCCGCCCTTGTGGACGGCCTCCGCGCAACCAGAGACAAACCCACTCAGTTGCCCGAGTATGTACCCGCAAGTGTGAGGGAGAGCATTTGTCTCATCATCAAAGCTAAAATATCACAACCAGAGAATAATGTCAATAAAAACAGTTAACAGGGTAGTGTATCAGTTTGAAATTAACAATTAGAAAAATGAGTAACCTGTTTTAATAATAAGGCTAATTTGAGGCTTTTTAAAAATAATAAGTACTATGAATCATATTGCTGAGTTTCATTATACTTGTATTCAATTTTTATCCCTGCTTCAGCAAATAATTTTTCGGATTCCGCCGCTAGCTGATATTTACGTTCACAAACGACTCGCTCGATGCCGCAATTTATCAATAGCATTGCGCATGTTCGGCAGGGAGTCATTCTGGTATACACCGTTGCGCCCAAGATAGATATACCTCTTTTAGCTGCCTGACAAATCGCATTCTGTTCTGAGTGGACAGTTCGTACACAATGGTCTGTCACCGCACCATCTTCCTGAATAACTTTTTTTAGCAGGTGTCCGACATCGTCACAATGAGGTAGTCCGGTAGGAGACCCAACATATCCGGTTGCGAGTACTTGTTTATCTCGAACGATTACACAGCCGCTCTTTCCTCTGTTGCAGGTCGCTCTTTTAGAGGCAGCATCAGCTAACTCCAGAAAATAATCATCCCATGACGGTCGGTTCCCCTTAGAAAATGCTCTTTCCACGTCTATCTCCGTACCGGAAGTAACTTTACTCAAGGAAAATACCTGGCTAATTTTAGCACAAAAAATAAAGGTTAACAGTGGTCAGTTTTCAGTTAACGGTATGATTGAACAAGGTTTGCCGGGAACCGAGCTTTCAAAGATTATCTTAGCTTTTCAACTTTCCAGAACATGGTCATGCCGCTACCCGTTTTGTCATCCGGGCGGACGGCAAAACCATACCGGGTATAGAAAGGTTCTTTGTCTTTGGCGGCCATCAAGCCGATGACAGAATTGTTGTTGGCATGCGTATGGATGTATTCCATGACTTTGTTCATCAGTTGAGTGCCGACTCCCTGCCGCTGGTAATCCGGCTTGACGATGACGTCCTGAATGTAATAGGCGATGCCACCGTCACCGACAATCCTGGCCATGCCGATAATCTCAGTATCCTTTACGGCGCAAACGCAATACAGGGAACCGGGCAAGGCTTTCACAATCACATCACGTTCATGAATGCCCCAGCCGACCAATTGGCGGAGCTGAGAATATTCTTCAGGAGTGGGGAGTTTTTCGATTATTTGATAATTCAAACTTAGCCGACACCTGCAAAAAATTATGGCTGTTGTAATCCCAAGATACCGTGACGCCCCCCCCGCACTGAGTTTGCTTCGTCACTACGTTCCTCGCAATGACGATTTAAGGTACCGCACAGGCCCTTCAGAGGAAGGGTGCCACTAAGAACAACGAACCTATTTTATTTTCTGGAAAAAACAGTTCCTGGCGCCGGTGTGGCAGACCGGACCGGTTGGTTTGGCTTTGACCAGCAGAGAGTTGTTTTCACAATCTTTGTAGATTTCTTTCACCTTAATGAAATTACCGGAGGTTTCGCCTTTGTGCCACATTTCCTGCCGGCTGCGGCTGAAAAACCAGACATCCGGCCCTTCGAGGGTAAGTTTGAGGGCTTTTTCGTTCATATAACCGAGCATCAGGACTTCGCCGGTGTCGGCGTCCTGGATAATGGCGGGAACCAGGCCTTTATCGTCGTAGTTAATATTTTTCATTTTTTATACTCCATCGGCAATTGAAGTTGATTCTGGACTTAATCCAGAATGGACTGTAATCCCGTGCTTATTTATTGAGTTCGGCGATTGCTTCTTTGAGCTTAATATCGCCGGTATAAAGCGCTTTGCCGACAATGGCGCCTTCCACGCCGAGTCGTTTCAGCATCTTCAAGTGGAGTATCGAGGTTACGCCGCCGGCGGCAATAACGGGTAATTTTGTACTGTTGACCAATTCGGAGATGGCGGAAAAATTCGGTTCGGTGAGCGTGCCGTCACGGACGATATCAGTATAAATAAACCGTCTGGCACCCAGATCGGCCATTTGCTGTGCAAACTTCACAGTAGTCAGCGAAGTTTCCTGGACCCAACCGCGCGTGGCGATAAACCCGTCTCTGGCATCGATGCTGATGATGATATAGTCGTTGAAACGTTTGCAGGCTTCCTCAACCAGCCGGGGATTTTCCACTGCGGACGTGCCGATGATAACACGTTCAATACCCATTGTCAGAATTTTCTGGATGGTTTCGATATCCCGCATCCCGCCGCCTAACTGGGTAGGTATTAACATGGCGCTGGCGATATTCTGGATAATTTCCGAATTTCCGCTTTCCCCGGAGGCCGCGCCGTCCAGGTCAACGACGTGCAACCGGGAAGCGCCCATCGCCTGCCATTTCAGCGCAACGTCCAATGGATCGTCAGAAAACTGCGTGACTTGATTATAGTCACCCTGATAAAGACGGACACATTTGCCGCCTTTGATGTCCACGGCAGGTATTATTTCGATGGTGGTGCTCCTTGATATGAGCTGTCAGCAATCAGCCTTCAGCTCTCAGCTTTTGGATTAGGGACGTTAGCATACGTTTTAATTCAATTACCCGAATGTTTAGACTAGCATAGCTGGCATCGTTTATCAAATTCAGGTCGTGAGCTAATAATAGATGATACTCCAATTCACTTGCCGAACCGAGTGCCATTTGGATGAACCTGGCTAAGTCAGAATCACTATCTCTTCCACAACCTTCCGCAATATTCGCTGGTATGGACGCAGCTGCGTGCCTGATCTGGGATGTTAGTCCAAACAATTCGTCCTTCGGAAAATCAGCCGTTATTTTATAAACCTCTATCACCAGAGAATGGGCTTTTCCCCAGACGCTTAATTTTCTGAAGTCTTTCATTGTAAAGCACTCAGCCTTTAGCTAACAGCACTCAGTCGATGTTTGTAAACTGACCGCTGAATGCTGAAGGCTATCAGCTATAAATTAATATTCGAATATTTTCGCCACTGTCTGGCTTTAAAGGCCTTGTTATTTTTGTTCTTATCTTCCAGAATATCCAGAACCCGGTTAATCATCTTGCGGGTATCGTGGGGCATGATGATTTCATCCACGCAGCTCCGGTCAGCGGCAACATAGGCATTCTCATACAGGTCGCTGTATTCTTTAATCCGCTGAGCCTTTGTTTCTTCCGGGGTCCTGGAGTCGCGGATTTCACGGGCAAAGATGACGCTGGCGGCAGTTTCCGCCCCGACGATGGTGACGCGGGCGGTCGGCCAGGCCAATACAAAGTCAGCGCCGATCGATTTATCCAGCATTCCATAATGGGCGCCGGCATAAGATTTCCGGAGCATAATAGAAATTAACGGGACAGTGGCATCTGCCCATGCGTAGAGCAATTTGGCACCGTGCCGAAGGATACCTTTCCAGTCCTGTTCCGAACCAATCATGTAACCGGGGCAGTCACCGAGAGCAATTACAGGAATATTAAACAGGTCGCAGAAACGAATAAAGCGGGCACCTTTATCTGCGGCATCGATGTTAATAACACCGGCTGCCTGCATCGGCTGGTTGGCAAAAATACCTACCGTACGGCCGTTAAAACGCGCAAAACCGGTGATGACACTGGTGGCGTGGAGCGCCATCGTCTCAAAGAAATTACCGTCATCGACAATCGATTTTATTACTTTCTGCATATTGTAAGGCGCGGTCGATTTATCCGGGATAATCGTATCGAGTTCCGGGCATTCCCGTTCGGGGTTGTCTTTGGTGGCAAGGAGGGGCGCTTTCCCGGTATTATTTGCCGGTAAAAATGCCAGCAGTGTCTTACATTTATCGATGGCATCCCTGTCATCAACAGCGACGATATGGGTACAGCCGGATTTAATGGCATGGGCTTTATAGCCGGATAATTCTTCCAATCCGATTTTTTCGCCCAGTTGGGTTTGCACGAAAGCCGAGCCGGCAATGCCCATGAAGCCGGTGTCTTTACATTGAATCAGAAAATCCTGCATGACCGGATGATATGCCTGACCACCCAGACAGGGGCCCATCAATAAGGCAATCTGGGGAATGATACCGGAGGCCAGGATTTGCGACCGGAAAGTCCAGCCGTAGGCTTCCAGGGTATCCATGCCTTCCTGCAAACGGGCGCCGCCTGAGTCGTTCATCCCAACGAACGGCCAGCCTTTTTCCTTGGCGAAATTAACAGCGTATGCCAGTTTTTTACCGTGCTGCTCGCCAAAAGTCCCGGCCAGGGCCATATAGTCTTCGGCCGCGGCGACTACATAGCGGCCGTTAACCTTGCCGAAGCCGGTCACAATACCATCGGCGGGTATTTCTTTCTTATCCAGCCCAAAGGCTGTCGTGCGGTGTGTTACAAACATCCCGATTTCCGTGAAGGTGCCCTTATCAAAGAAATATTCTATGCGTTCGCGGGCTGTCCACTGACCGCCTTTATGACGTTTTTCGATGACATCCGGACCGGCCATCTCTACGATTTTCTGACGTTTCTTTTTGTATTCTTCTAATAATTCATTTGTCGTTGCCACTTTTTAACTCCCTTACAAAATTTTTCAAGAAATTAATATTTAATTTCTCAATTATTCGAAATTTCAAGATTGATTTCTCATTTAAAAAACGGGCAAAATTGATTAAAGCCCTATTTTTTGCCGGACTTCCTGCATCGTGGCACGGGCGATAACACGGGCACGCGCCGCTCCGTCATCTAAAATATCCTTAATATAGCCCGGTCTGGCAGCCAGTTCAACGCGTTTGGCGCGCAGCGGAGCCAATGCCCGGTTCATATTTTTAGCTAATAGTTTCTTGCAATCCACACAGCCGATGCCGGCTTTGCGGCACTCGACGCCGATTTCTGCGACTTCGTCCGGAGTGAAATATTTGTGCAGAGTGTAGATATTGCAGATTTCCGGGTGCCCCGGATCCTTTCTGTATTTACGTTCCGGGTCCGTGACGGCGGTCATAATCCTGGTGGAAGTTTCCTCGGCGGTGTGGGCGATATCAATGGTCGAGCCTTCCTCTGATTTGCTCATCTTATTTTTACCGTTTAACGACGGAACCAAGGGGAAACTGGTTAGCTTGCCTTGCGGTTCCGGGAAAGTCTCCCCGAATTGTGTATTGAACCGGCGGACAATCTCTCTGGCCAGTTCAATGTGCGGCAGCTGGTCTTCACCGACCGGGATAACCTCAGCTTTATACAAAACGATATCCGCGGTCATCAGTACCGGGTAGCCGACCAATCCGTAATTAATATTATCCGGCTGTGCCTTGGCCTTTTCTTTAAAAGTAGGCACCCGGAGAAGCCAACTCAAAGGTGTCAGCATACCCAAATATGTTTGCAATTCAGTAACTTCGGGCACATGTGACTGCACGAAGATGATACTCTTCTGCGGGTCAAGGCCGGCGGCTAACCAATCGAGCGCAATGTCATTAATGTACCCCTGGATTTTATGCGTATCCTGGAGTGTTGTCAACGAATGAATATCAACGATGCAGTAAACACAGTCATATTCCTGCTGCAAATTAACATAATTATTAATGGCACCAAGCAAATTGCCGATATGTTGTGTGCCTGTGGGACGTGCGCCGGAAAATACGCGTTTCTTCATTTTTCAACTTACCTCATAATGAAAACTCTAACACAAATAAGGGCAGAGGGACAAGAAAAGAAGCTGCTATATAGAAAATACGAAGCACGAAATCCTAAATTCGAAACAAATTCAAATATTTAAATCAAGGTAGGATATGATGATGCAGTGCCGCTCATGAAAAATAGAAGCATTAATTTATTTGACAATATCGGCTATATTAATTATATTTATAGTATTCATAGCCAGGCAGGGGGAAAATATGACCGGCACAATTAAAAGACCCAGATATTTTTTAGACATTGACCCGGAAGTCCGCAAACGTGTAAAAGCGCTCGCTGCTCTAAAAGGCGAGACAATGAAAGATTGGCTCACTGAGGCTATTATTGCCAAGCTGGAAGATGAAATCGATGCAACTGAAGGTTTAGCATCGTTAGCTAATTCCGAAGGTTCAATGTCGTTGGAAGCCTACCTGCAATCGAAAAAAGATAAAGGTAATTCTTCTAAGTAATGTACAAAATCGAACTGCGGCGTCTTGCGCAACGTTCTCTTGATAAGTTACCGGCCCGCGATTTTAGCGCGGTTTTAAGAACGGTCAAGGCGTTGGCCGATTCCCCAAGACCGAAAGTCGTTG
>JBKQML010000185.1:0-8481 GCA_052326545.1 Dehalococcoidales bacterium | reverse complement strand
AGGTTATTATCAAGCAACTCATTAATATTGGTCATGGTCTTAATCGGTTTTGTCTGGCGGGCGAAGGTGAGCAGTCTTTTCACAATATCGGCCACGCGCTGACTGCCGCCAACGATAAGACGGAGTTCCGCCTTAATTTCTTCCGGCACACTCTCTTTTTCCAGCATCATTTGAGAAAAACCGAGGACACCCGTGAGCGGGTTGTTGATTTCATGGGCAACACCGGCAGCCATTTCACCCACCACCGCCAATCGGCTGGCGACCTGGGCTCGATCCTCAAGTTTTCTCCGCTCTTCCTCCGCCTGTTTCAAGGCGGTAATATCGTTATAAAGAAGCTGAGACTGTAGCTTGCCATTCCAGAGCACTTCCTTACGGAAGACCTGTAAATGACGCACAGCACCATCTTTATGGACAACATCAATTTCAAAATTGTCCGGGTTTGGTTCACCACGCTGCTGCCGCTCCCGACGCTGGAGATAACTGACATATGATTCCGGAGCATAAAATTCAACGGGTCTTTTGGCTCTGACTTCATCGAGATTATCATAACCAAACATCTCCAGAAACGCCCGGTTCACATATAAGACATTCCCGCTATCACCGATAAATATGCCCATCAGGGAAGTGTCCAACGTATTGCGAAAATTCTCCTCGCTCCGCTGCAGCGCCTCTTCTGCCTGCGCCCGTTTGGTAACATCATGATAAACAATCTGAGTCACTTTCTTGCCGTTCCAATACACGTCATCACGGAAAACCTGTAAATGGCGGACACTGCCGTCATTACGCCGGATATCGACTTCAGGTTTATCCGGAATAATTTCACCGCGCGACCGTTTTTCTTCCCGGATAAGATAAAGGGCTTTTTCTTCGGGAGTGGCATGACTAAGCAATGGGAGTAAACTCACTTCATCAATGCTCCGATACCCGAAGATATTCAGAAATGCTTGATTCGCGTACAGTGTTTTTCGATTTGCGTCCGTAATACGAATACCCAGGATGGAACTTTCGATGGAATTGCGGAAATTTTCCTCCGACTGCTTAAGTGCCTCTTCTGTCCGCACACGCTCGGTGAGGTCATTGTAGATCAGCTGCCGCTGCGGTTGGCCATCCCATAAAACATCATTACGGAACACCTGTAGATGACGGGTAGTGCCGTCTTTGTGTAAAACATCCATTTCCAAATTGTCCGGAACCGGTTCACCGCGTGAACTTTTCTCCTGACGCCGCAGGAACTTTTGATATTCTGCCGGCGTAAGGTGTTCATGAGGAAGACTTTTCCTGACTTCTTCGATATTTTCATAACCAAACATATTCAGAAATGCGCGGTTAACGTACAGGACATGCCATTCTGCATCGGAGATATAAATACCCATTAACGAATTTTCCAGCGAGTTACGGAAATTCTGTTCCGATAGTTTCAGCGCCGTTTCTGCCTGAACACGCTCAGTAATGTCATTGTAGAGAAGCTGGAACTGCTGTTTACCATTC
Organism: Dehalococcoidales bacterium; assembly: GCA_052326545.1. Lineage (GTDB taxonomy): Bacteria > Chloroflexota > Dehalococcoidia > Dehalococcoidales > Fen-1064 > Fen-1064. Next base: position 6,993 of record JBKQML010000185.1, on the reverse strand, counting down.
CAGAGCACCTGTTTACTGGAAATCTGGAGATGTCTAACGGCGCCATCTTTGCGGATGATATCGAACTCCAATTTTTCAGGGAGCGTTTCGCCGCTGATAAATTTCTGATGCCGCCGGTCAAAAGTAGCATGTGATTCGGGCGTGTAATGTTCCTGCGGCGGGCTGGTTCTTAATTCATCGATATTTTCGTAACCAAAGATGTCCAATAAGGCTTGATTCACATAAACGGTGGAATCGGCATCCCCCATGATACGAATGCCCATCGTTGAACTGTTCATCGAGTTACGGAAATTCTGTTCCGATGCTTTCAGCGCCGCTTCCGCCCGGACACGCTCGGTGATGTCATTGTAGAGGACCTGCCATTCCTTTTTGCCATTCCACAATACTTCTCTACGGAAAAGCTGCAGATGACGGATGCCGCCGTCTTTGCGGATTATATCAATTTCGTACTCATCGGGGAGGGGCTCACCTTGCGCAATTCTCTCGCCACGCCGGAGATATTCGGCATGACATTCAGGCGTGTAATGTTCTTGCGGCGGGCTGGCTTCAACTTCGGCGGCATTCTCATAACCGAAGAAATTCAGAAATGTCTGATTCAAATATAAGTTATCGCCTGCCCTATCTACAATACGGATGCCGATCAATGAACTGTCCAAAGAGTTGCGGAAATTCTGTTCCGATAGTTTCAAGGCATCTTCGGCCTTCTGCCGTTCGGTAATGTCGTAATAGATAAGCTGCCGCTGCGGTTTGCCATCCCACAGGACTTCGCTGGAATAAATCACAATGCTGAGAATGTTGCCGTCTTTGCCGATAATGTCGACTTTCGGGTTGTCGGGAATTGATTCACCGCGTTGTCTTTTTTCCATACGCTGCCGATAACGGGCTTTCTCTTCGGGAGCATAACGGTCATGTAAAGAATAGCGACCGATTTCATTAATATTCTTGTAACCAAACATATCCATAAAAATATGATTCGCATATAGAGTATGCCATTCGGCATCGACGATGCGAATGCCCATTATTGAATTTTCCATCGAGTTACGGAAGTTTTGCTCCGATAACCTTAATGCCTCTTCCAGCTTGATTTGTGTTTCTCTGCGCCTTATTTTCTCGATACCGAGAGATAAGTCCCCGGCCAATTCTTCCAGTAAGTCAAGCTCATCCTTATTGAAAGCCTCCGCCGACGCAGAGTAAATGGTCAGGGCGCCAACCACTTCGTCCTGAATGACTAAGGGGAAAGCCACCGACGTTTTAAAACCACTCTTGAGCGCTTCGTTCCGCCAGGGTGCATAACGCGGGTCAGGGGCCATATCCCTTTCGACATCGAATTTACCGGTCCTAATGGCAGTACCGGTGGGGCCTTGACCAAAACGGGAGTCATCCCAGGTGATTTTTATTTTAGATAAATAATCTGCTCTTTCACCGCACATGACTGAAGGTAAGATGTCATAAGAACCTTCCTCTTTAAAACCAATCCAGGCCAGCGGATACTGTTTGCTTTTTACGAACTCGTTACATGCCTGCTGAAGTAATTCCGCTTCATTGTCGATCTTGACAATGAGTTGATTGATATCGGTCACCAATTGTAATGTCCGGTGGAGTTCATCAAGTCTCATTGCCATGAGTTTGCGTTCGGTGATATCCCTGGTCACACCCACGAAATTGATATACCGGCCCTGAGCATCAAAGACCGCATTACCGGAAGAATTTTGCCAGCGCCATTCACCCGCAGCGCTGCGGACACGGTATTCATTACCGCCGGGAGTTTGAGTACCATCTTTGATATTAAGCTGAACCACCTGCCGGAGGCGCTGCACATCGTCGGGGTGCAGCAGCGAACTAAAAGTGCGGCCGATAAGGTCGGAAGGATTATAACCGAGCATATTTTTGACGGAAGGGGAGATATAAGTAAACTCCCCCTGAGGGTTAAAGGTGTAGATAACATCATTACTCTTTTCCACAATCAGACGATATTTTTCTTCACTGGTGCGCAGCGCTTCTTCCGCCTGCTTCCGTTCGGTGATATCTTCAAGTTCCGCGATATACATCCGCACCTTACCCGCATTGTCATGTAAAGCGTTGACTCCCACTTTTCCATAGATAACAGTGCCGTCTTTTTTGATATAGCGTTTTTCCTGATGAAACAAAGGCACTTTGTCATTATCAAGAGCCTGCATTAGAGTCATGCTCTCAGCAACGTCTTCCGGATGGGTGATATCTTTAAAGGTTAATTTCTTTAGTTCGCTTTCCGTATAGCCCAAAATCCGGCAAAATGTCTCGTTGGCGGTGACGAAGTGCCTTTCCGGATTAGTGGTCGCAATACCGACGGGGGCATGATCGACAGTGGTTTTCCACCGCTCCTCGCTGAGTTTCAGCGCTTCTGCCGCCTGTTTTTGTTCGGTGATATCCTGATAAATCGTCTGGTATTGCGGTTTACCGCCCCAGAGAATTCCCTTCCGCATCACCTGAAGATGGCGCACTTCACCGTTTTTACGCACGATACTGACTTCATAATTATCCGGCAACAGTTCACGGCGGCGGCGCTTCTCGCGCCGCGCACGAAATTCCTGATAGCTATCCGGAGTATAACGTTCTTTGACCGGTGCGGCGTTAAATTCTTCCAGACTTTTGTAGCCGTAAATATTCAGGAAGGCGCGGTTGGTATAAAGTGTTTCGCCGTCTTCACTGACAATCCTGATTCCCAGCGGAGAATTCTCCATCGAGTTACGGAAGTTAGCTTCAGATGCCAGGAGATTTTGCCCGGCTTTTTTATTTTCCTGGATTAAACGCCATTGATTTAAACTGCGGGCTAAAATACGGGACATTTCCGCAAAGGTCTCCGGCGATTTGATAATATAATCTAAAGCACCGGCTTTCAAAGCATCCACGGCCGCCTTTTCATTACCGTGACTAGTGAGAATCAGCATCGGAAAAGCGTTGGATTCCGGCGGTGAAGCTAGTAAATCAATACCGTTGCCATCCGGTAAGACCATATCCAGCAAAGCGATATCCGGTGGATTGGCCGCTACCTGCTCACGATATTTTTTGATAGTGCCAACAATCTGCAGCTTAAAAGCGCCATCCGATGATTCCAGAACGCGGCGGATAGCTTCGGCATGAGCCGCCTCATCTTCCAGCAGCAGTACCCTGATTTGTTTACGATTCATAACCGGCCTCCCTGGCTCAAGGATCGATGGGATACTGGTTCCAGACCACCCAGTAATAGCCGAAAGTATTCATCAATTTGTTAAACTGGGTAAAATCTACCGGCTTGACCAGATAACTATTGGCATGCCACTCATAGGCTTTGACCATGTCAGACTCAGTAGAAGAGGTGGTCAAAATCACTACCGGAATGGCGCTCAATTTTGTGTCTGTTTTAATGATTTTCAAGACCTCAAGTCCATCTATTTTCGGCAACCGCAGGTCGAGCAGAATGAGATTCGGCATGGGGAATTTAGCTTCGTCGTTGTATTTGCCTTTACGGTGGAGATAATCTAACGCAACCTGCCCGTCTTCCACCGATATCAGCCGGTTGGCCAAACGCGATTCTTCAAACGTTCTTTTGATGATCTCAATATGCGCCGGGTCATCCTCAACCAGTAAGATAACAATCGGTTCGCCTTTCATGTTCATTCTCCTTTGTTTTTGTCCGTCAAAGCGCCTGGTAAGGTGAAGAAGAAAGTTGTCCCCTGTCCCAGCCCAATAGACTCCACCCAGATTCTACCCTGATATAACTCCACGATTCTTTTGGCGATGGCTAATCCCATGCCGGTACCATCGGTTTTAGCATCGATTTTCTCAAATAAATTAAAGATCTTCGATTGATATTGAGATTCGATGCCGATACCGTTATCGCGCACGAAAAAGACCGTTTCGTTATCTTGATGTTCAACCCCGATATCGATCTGCGGGGAGGGCTGTTCGCCCATGAACTTGACGGCATTTTCCAGCAGGTTCTGCCAGACTTCGAGCAGGCGTGAGCGGTCGCCGAATAAAGGAACAGATTCCCCGCTGGCCTGTACTTTTACATTCCGGTCCGAAATCGGGCCGGCCACTATCCCGATGGCTTCTTTAATCAGCTCGCCGGAGGTAATTTTTACCGGCGGATTAATGATCCGACCGATACGGGACATCTCCAGCAGCTCCTGCAGTAATAATCCCATCTTATCGGCCGCACTGTTCATGAAGAGCATATCTTTATCGATGCGCCCGGTATCGGACGTATCGATATCATTTTCCAAATAGCCCAGAAAAGTTTTAATGGTAACCAGCGGACTTTTCAGATCGTGAGAAACAGTATAAGTGAAACGTTCCAGTTCGGTATTTTTTTCCGCGAGTTCTTTGGTATATTTTTCCTTTTCCTGTTCCAACTGTCTGCGTTCGGTGATGTCACGGATATTGCACTGGATTACTTTTTGATTATCTACCTCATAAAGATGGCTAACAAACTCCACCTGTATTCTCTTCCCTGAGGCAGTTTCCAGCGGCATATTTTCATAGGTGATATATTGTTTACGTTTCAATTCTTCAAAATTATCCCGGTTGGCAATGATATCCTTAAAATAACCGAGTTCCCAGATTTTCTTACCCAGGAATTCCTCACGGGAGAAGCCTAACATCTCGACCATAAATGGATTCACATCAACAACGGCGCCCGTGTCCACATCAAGAATTAAGATACCATCACGAGCCGCTTCGAAGAGACGGCGATACCTGACTTCCGAGGCTTGTAATGCATTCTCTACGCGCTTACGCTCGGTGATATCCAATGCCGAAGATAGTGCACCCTTAACATTCCCACTGTCGTCTTTCAATACCCGGCAGCACCAGGCGAGCAAACGTTTTTGCCCATCCTTACGCCGCTGCCAACTTTCGACATAGAAAGTATTTTCTTCGCCATTAAAGAGCGGTTGCACTATATCATAGGTATCCTGCTCGCCTTCAAAAAAAAATGCGGCTTCTTTTCCAACAACGTCATCACCAAAGAATTCGAGTCCGGCCTTGTTGGCCCAGGTATAAGTTTTCTTGTTATCTACTTCCATGACGATATCCGGGATAGCAACTAAGAGTTCTTCCAAGCGTTTAGTCATGTTCTGTAAAGCTTCCTCGGTGTGCTTGCGCTCCGTTACCTCTTTAATCAGGTCGTCACGGGAGACCATGGTATTCTTCAATTTTACCGTCATCTCACCAAACGCACGGGACAGGTCGCCGATTTCGTCTTTCCCGACGGTCTCCAATTTCACGTCCAGATTGCCGCTGCCGATTTCTTTAGTATCTTCCACCAAACGATGCAACGGTCTGGTAATACCCAGCACCAGGAAGACACCGAAAATACCCGCTAAAATAACAATAAGACCCGCATAAATGGAGGCTCTTTGTGTCAAGGAATTTAGAACCGCTAATGCAGCACTGCTGGGGGTAATGACGATGATACCCCACGGTAAACCGGCCACCGCGGCGAACCCGGTCAAATCCATTTTGCCATTACTGCCGGTAGTTTCGAGGGAACCGCTATTTCCGGCCATTAATTGATTGACAGCTTCGCTATCTCCCTTTGGCGCCGTTAATAGAAGGGTGGGATTTTGATCGGCAATAATTGAGCCGCCATTACGCAGATCGAGCATTACGGCCTGCGTATCAGAGTTATAGCCGATATTCACCATTGCGCTACTCAGTTGCTGTAATGATATCCCCACGCTTAAAATTGCCCGAATTTGGCCGTTGTCATCGAGTATGGGTACTGCGTAGGGTGAGACCGGCAAGTTATTTGTTCTCGCCATTACCGGCTCACCCAGATAGGGTTGTCCGGTAGTCATAACTTCTTGAAACCATTCACGGTCGGCAAATGACTGACCGATTGTCGCTGCGCCGGCAACACTGCTAGCCGTTTGTATGCCGTTGGTATCCACGATAGTCACAGCATTCAAAGCTGTCTGGATTTGGACGAATTCGGCAAGGGTTGGCTGGAGCTGCGATGCCTGGCCGTTCAATACTGCCTGGACGATATCCGGCCGCGTCGCAAATACCTGAGCATGCGCTTCAATAGCCCCGATGTAGTTTGAAGCATATGAGGCAGCCAGGTTAGCCTGGTTGAGATTGTTCTGGAGGGCCTGCTGACGCAGATAATCACGGCTGTTCTTGACCATCACCAGACCGACAACCCCACCGGATAGCAACGCCACCAGGACCACAAAACTGAAAAAACGAACACCGATGTTATAACGCAGCGCAGTTTTGCCGATGGTGCGCAATTTACCCGTTACGCGTTGCCTTTTCGATGCTCCGTTACTATTTACCGCCATGACGACCTCCCCCAACCCTGGTCTCACAAGCCGATTACTTAGATTCAGCTTTATTGATAAAAAAACACCGGAAATTACCAGTTGGCAAACCCCTCGCTAACAGTAATCCCAATGCCTTTTGTTCATGCTCACCCATCCCGGGAGTCCGAATGGCTATTTGAATTGATTCAAATATATGCAGGTTTAGTATTGTCAGTTTATTCCGTGCATCCATGTTTGTCAAGCACGGCACGGCTGGCAGAAGGTTGACCTATCGCAGGCAGAGAAGGTATAATTTCCAAGAAGAGTGAAACAAAAGGGGCGGTTAGCTCAGTTGGTTAGAGCGTCTGCTTTACACGCACAACGGTGAAGCAAAAAACCGCCTAAAACCTGAATTTAGCTTCAATTTATTGCCTTACCCGGGCGGATGCCACGATACTTTTGCCGAAAATGGCGCCTGCTTCGTCAAAAATCTGGGGAGGGCAATATGAACAGCGCAACAACTACAGATCCACAACGGCTAATCGCAGGCTACCAACTCTGTGCCTCAACTGAAGGAAAAAGTCATTACTCCATCGAGATCGTCCTGACCAGCTTAAAATGTTTTCAGCGATTCCTCAGCATTCACCAAAAAGGCATGAATCTGACCGATGTCACCCGCAATGAAATCAGGGGTTTCATCTCTTATCTGCAGCAAACGCCATGTTAC
>JBKQML010000184.1:0-18968 GCA_052326545.1 Dehalococcoidales bacterium | reverse complement strand
CTACAAAGTAGATCTTCTACTTTGTATTTATATTTTTATTGCATTAATATTCGCTAATAGCAGCGATTCTAACTTATTCAGTACTTTTTGTCAATCAATCAATCATGCCGGCAATCTTAACAGCACTCATTTTCGATGGTTATAAATTTGAGTTCTTAAGCTGATTCAGGCGGGCCTTGATAAACTTTACAACGTAATATCTTGGGTATATTATCAGATTAAAATCATAGAGGAATTAGCTCAGCGAATAAGGAGGCTAATAATATGTCAGCATATGAAATGTGGATTGGTGGAAAGTGGGTTGATGCCGAATCCGGAAAAACCTATCCGGTCTTCAATCCGGCCACCGGGATGGAAATCGCCCAACTTCCCCTTGGCGGGAAGACCGATGTTGATCAAGCTGTCGATGCTGCTCGAAAAGCTTTCCCTGTCTGGTCGAAAAAGCCGCAGGCAGAACGCTCGCAGATTGCTATGAAAATAGCCGCCATACTCAGGGAAAACGCTAAAGAACTAGGCATGATTGATACTATCGACCACGGCACTCCTGTGAAAACGGCGGCTATCACGGTTACCGGGAAAGCCGTGAATTTTGAATGGGCCGCCTATAACGCCAGGTCCCTGATGGGTCATACTGTACCCCAAAGTCCCAACGAGCTTGCATATCTCCAGCACGAACCCATCGGGGTTGTTGCTCTGATTACACCGTGGAACTTTCCTCTTTCCATGATTCTTGTCAAATTGGCTCCGGCTCTCACATTGGGCAACACCTGCATTATCAAACCGCCGAGCATTGATTCACTCGCTGCTCTCAAACTGGCCGAGCTGCTGGAAAAATTAGAACTGCCGGCAGGAACAATCAATGTCGTTACCGGCCCCGGTAGTACCGTCGGTGAAGCATTGGCATCGCACCGCGGCGTTGATATGGTTTCATTTACGGGGAGTTGTGAAACCGGTAAGCAGATAATGGCTCTGGCCAGTCAAACTGTAAAACGTCTTCACCTGGAACTGGGCGGCAAGAACCCGGTTATTGTTCTGGATGACGCCGATGTAACCGCCGCCGCCGCCGCGATGGCAGCCCGCCAGTTCTCAAACTCCGGCCAGATTTGTGCCTGTCCGGGCAGATTTTATGTCCACGAGCAGGTCTATGATGAATTCCTCGAAAAGTTTCTCGCGGCCACGAATAAATTGATCGTTGGCGACCCCAACGATGCAAATACCGATATGGGCCCTCTTGTTAGTGCCGAACACCGTGACCGGGTAGAGGGCTATATCCAATCAGGCATAGCTGAGGGTGCCAAGGTCATTCTTGGCGGTAAAAGACCGACGACTGCGCCAATGAACAGGGGCTACTTTGTAGTACCGACGATATTCACCGATGCCACCCGGAAAATGAAAATAGCCAGAGAAGAAATTTTTGGCCCGGTAGCTGTCTTCATGGAGAAATTTAATTCGGATGATAAAGTTATTGAAATGGCCAATGACAGCACCTTCGGACTTTGTTCCTATATCTGGACAAAGGATATGGCCAGAGGAATGAGGTTCGCCAACGAAATAGCCGTGGGAACGGTGTGGCTAAGTAATGCTCTTACGCTGGCGCCTGAATTACCCTGGACCGGCTATAAAGAGAGTGGCATCGGAGAAGAAAATTCTTTATACGGCTTACTCGAATATACCAATCTTAAGCGGGTACATGTCGATTTAACGAAGCCAAAGTGACTTATCCCGGATAGCGTATAAATACGTGGATATCGCCAGCCGGAGTAGGGTTGAGGCAAAACGTTCAACATTTTCAGCGGGACTCTATCCTGTGCTTGTTTAGATGGCAAATACCCTTGGCTGGCATATCTTTCCACGGGTAATTGACAACTTAACGTTATTTGATTTGTTAATAATGCTTCAAAAATTCCTTGACTCTAATAATCTGGCAAAACGAACATCTGGTGAAGTTCAATGCGGTCTGGTTACCAATTCATTACCAATATTCCGACATCAATATCAGACACCTGTATTACCGAAAAGTCCTGCGTTGTAAGGCGATATAGTGTTTGAATCTGGCGAACTAAAATATTCCTTAGACGATTTAAGGTAATCGCCACATAAGTTATAAATTGTCAGATTAAGTATACTTAATAGACCACACTTCGAGAACATTCGCTACATCTTCACATTTATCGGTAACAGTCTCCAAATTCTCATAAATCTCACGCCATTTTATTAGAAGCAGTTCATCTTTTGTGTTTGCGAATAACTCTACTAACGCAGCACGATAGACTCTATCCGCCTCATTTTCCATGCGATGAATTTCGATACAATGTTTTAACAACTGCGGTTGGTTGATATTGTTTGTTAATAGGTCGATGGCTTTCTGCGTTTCTTGAGTTATATCAACAATAATATTGACCAGTTCTTTAGCGCGTTCAGTGGGTTGTTCTACTTTGTATATCAACATAAAATCGGCAGCCGAGTGAATAAAATCCGTCACGTCATCTAGCGCATGAGCCAGTTGTTTAGTATCCTCTCGGTCAAAAACCATCAGAAAAGTGCGGCGCGCTTCAGTGATAATTTCATGTGTTATGTTATCACCTTTATGTTCCAAATCAGTAATGCCCGCAACTCTATCTTCAATATTGTCCCACATATATATAAGATCTTTTAATTTCTGCGATATTTCAACGGCGTTCTCTGCACTTTCCGCAAAAAGTTTGAAAAACTTGCCTTCCTTGGGCATTATTGAAAATTTGGGCATCTCTTTTCCTCGTTATTTATCCACTTTTCAATTTTGTGGTAGTCTCCATCGCTCTTTTATATCAATAAGCATGATATGCTCATTACATGTGATTGTCAAACAATCTCTAACTTTTCTGCCCAACGGATTATTCAATTGCATTTTACTGAGGTAGTAAGGCGTTGCGGTAATGATTTAAACAATGCTAATGAGCTATGGTGAAAGTGATGCCGGAACGATCGGGATAATGTTGGTTATCTGAGCTTTGACAATTAAATAAAAGAAGTTTATCATCAATACTAAGTTTAGAGCGGGGGAATCAGTCCGCTGAACATAAAAATCCCAACTCTTGTTTCAGTTACAGATGAGTTCATATTGAGAAACTCCTATTGTGTCAGCAGAACCGTACCGTTTATCTTCAACGGGGTACAACGTCCGATGAAAAATTAGTTTTTCGGAGAAAACTTTGTTTCTTGCCAACCGTGTAGTAGCGAATATTAACAGGCTGCTAAAGAGTTGAACTAGGGAGAATAAATAAAAAGAAATGCCAAATTTTTCTCTGATGCCTAAGGAAGGAAAATTTTTCAAATTATTCGAGGAAAGCGCCCAAAATGCTGTTGATGTTGCGTATAAATTAGGAGAACTGTTAGATAAATGGGATAACATCGCAGATAGAGTCGCAGTAATCGCAGACTTGGAGCATAAAGGCGATAATATTACCCATCAGATCGCTACAGAACTACACCGCACTTTTGTAACCCCATTCGACCGTGAGGATATTACATTATTAGCACAATCATTAGACGATGTTACTGATTTTATTCATTCGGCAGCTGATTTTATGTTTCTATATAACGTAGAACAGCCTACGCAGCGGGCAAAAGAACTTGCCCAGGTCATCGGCGAGACCACTTTGGAAATGCAAAAAGCCGTTGCCCAGTTGACCAAACATATCGACCAGACACAAATGCTCAAGCACTGTGTTGAAGTTAACCGTATGGAAAACGTAGCGGATAGAATCTATCGTGCCGCACTCGTTGAGCTATTCGCGAACAACACCGATGTAAAACTTATCATCAAATGGCGTGAAATTTATGAACATATGGAAACGGTTACCGATAGATGTGAGGATGTGGCAAATGTTCTGGAAGGAGTGGCTCTTAAATATTCTTAATCGCTGATAAATCTTGATGATTTTATCGTGAGCATATCGAGAAATGAGTTTAACTCCCATCGCAACGTTAAAATTAAAGCTAGCTTTATCTGATACCCCAGAGAAATCAATGTTTACTTTAAAAATGTCCTGCAGACAGGACATTTTTATTTTTTTGAGAGGTTAAACGATGCAATCGCGTTTACAAATAAGTATGACTCTGCACTATCCAGCCTCATCGGAGGTCAGATAGTGTCCGGAACCATGATATTTATTGTCATTATTATTGCGATTGCTCTAATATTTGATTTTACCAACGGCATGCATGATGCCGCCAATTCCGTTGCTACCATTGTTTCAACCAGGGTTTTATCACCAAAACAGGCTGTCATCTGGGCGGCCTTTTTTAATTTTGCAGCATTTTTCGTCTTTGGCACGACAGTGGCTAAAACCATCGGTAATGGGATGATTAAGATCGACACTGTTACCCCAACGGTAATCTTTGCAGCACTTCTAGGAGCAATAAGCTGGAATTTAATTACCTGGTACTTGGGGTTACCCAGCAGTTCTTCGCATGCGTTGATTGGCGGCTATGCCGGCGCCGCCATTGCACATGCCGGTTTCGGCGTGATTATTACCAAGGGTTGGTACGAAACATTGATATTTATTGCCCTGGCGCCTTTGCTCGGAATGATTATGGGTTATGTCTTAAAAGTGGTAACTTCCTGGATAATACGTAAACAAAGTATGGCTGGCGTCAATAAGTGGTCGCGCATTTTACAGCTTTTTTCGGCGGCTTTGTATAGTCTGGCACACGGCAGTAATGACGCCCAAAAAACGATGGGTATCATTACCAGCCTTCTTTTTGCCGGCGGACTCATCTCCGTTTTTAAAATTCCTATTTGGGTTGTGCTGATTGCCTATTCTTCCATTGCACTGGGAACAATCAGTGGCGGTTGGCGCATTATCAAGACAATGGGACAAAAAATCACAAAACTGGCCCCGATTGACGGTTTTTGCGCTGAGACCGCGGCAGCTTCGAGTATTTTTCTGGCAACTTATCTGGGTGTTCCGGTATCAACGACCCATGTTATCACCGGTGCGATATCCGGGGTCGGGTCCGCGAATCGATTATCGGCCGTACGCTGGAGCGTTACTCTCAATATTGTCGTGGCCTGGGTTCTTACCATCCCCGCGGCTGCGATTATTTCTGCCATCATTTTTTCGGTAACCAAATTGTAATTTACAAAGGTAAAATTATATGGTTGTTGTGAGACGGGGAAGCGTCCACTTATACCTGATACACGGTTTGCGCAGTCTTCCTTCTACCGTCTGCTTAAATCAGGTCTTCTCACAGCGAAGGAAAAGAGATAATTGAAAGACACTTTCCAAAATCTGAGTCCGGTCAGGCTACTGAAACAGATAAACGATAACCTGAACCTTCTCTGGAACAAGGCAGCTTAATCAGCTGTCTTTTAACGGCAACAAAAAAAGAGGCCTATAGTAACACTATTTATGATGCAACGTTTACTCTTTCGGTAACGCTTTATTTTGATGCAATACACAACTTGGTCCGGTTGTTTTGCCGCCGTTATGATAAGTATATTATCGCGCTCATCAAAAAATCGCTATTAATTTAAGGAACATGTTAAAATCTACTGTGCCTGATTCTTCCCCTCTATTTTGGGGTTCTATTTTGTGGGTATTGACAACAACCAATATTAGTTTATAATTGGAGAAAGCCTTTATGAAAATTTGAAAATGTTTGTATAAGCGGCAAATGTCATTAAAAATAGTGCTGTCTTTAATATCTAAAATTGCATTGGTTCGGTGCTTTTTCGCTTTATACAGACAATTATTAAATGCGGTAGGAGATACGGTTATAGCTAATTACTTCTAACTCACTTTTTTTAAAATCACATCATAATTCCCGACACCAACACACTTGGTCCTGGGCAACCAGTGGAAAACTGACATCTAAAACTAGGTCTCCAATTACACCAACGAGGTGAATATAGACTGATGATAGATGCATTGGTAGGGTTACTTATCCTCTTTCCTGTTGTTGCCGGTTTATTTTGTTTAACCATCAAGAATTACAAAGCCAGAGCCATTGTTGTTATCCTTACCGCCCTCGTTCTCATCATTAGTTCTCTTCTTTTATTGAGTCAAGGTCCTTTCCCGCTATATTATTCGCCGGGCCCGGTCTGGGATTGGGTCATCATGGTTTCGGAATATGCCGTCCTTGCATCCCTTCTTTTTGCCGGTATCAGAGATATAGTGCGGCGTGGTAAATCCCTCCATAACATCCTTTCTGTCATATTAATCCTCGGTGTAGCGGTTCCTTTAGCCATATTCGAATTTTTCCAGGCACCTCAAATTCCACTGAAAGTCCAGCCAACTCTCTATATCGATCATTTATCTGTCATGATGTGCCTGATCATTTCTATCATCGGTTCACTTATCTGTCTTTACGCCATCAGATATATGAAAGACCACGAAGAGCATCTGATGCACCTGGGGCAGCTTAAGGCCACCAAACAACCGAGATTTTTCTTCTTTATGCTTATCTTTCTGGGCGCCATGAACGGCTTGGTCTTTGCCAATAATATCTTATGGTTGGGGTTCTTTTGGACAATGACTACCATGTGCTGCTGGGGACTGATTCGCCACGATGAGACCGATATTGCCATCACTAATGCCTTCCGCGCCTTATGGATGTGTCTTATCGGTAGCGTCAGCTTTGCAGTGGTCATTATTCTTGCTTGGCATAGCTCGTTGAATAGTATCTTGCTGAATGACCTCATCAGAAGTGGCGCAGCTGCACATTCCGTCCTTCTCATACCTTTTGCTTTACTTTGTCTGATTGGCTTTACTAAGGCAGCTCAGGTTCCCTTCCAGAGCTGGTTGGTCGGGGCTATGGTTGCCCCTACCCCGGTCTCTGCCTTACTCCACTCCAGCACTATGGTTGCTGCCGGGGTCTATCTTTTGCTGCGTATCGCTCCGGGTTTTCAGGGAACGACCATTTCCACCTTTGTTGCCGTATATGGTGCAATGGTTTTCCTGGTCACCGCCTTACTGGCAATAGCCCAGAGTGAAGGTAAAAAAGTTTTGGCTTACTCCACCGTTGGCAATCTCGGATTGATTATACTTTGTGCCGGCATTAATACCCCTATCTCCATCGCCGTGGGCATCATGCTTCTGTTCTTCCATGCTATCTCTAAATGTTTACTCTTTTTGTGTACCGGTACTATTGAACATTATATTTGGAGCCGGAATATCGAAGATATGGAGGGCATAGCCAGGAATTTCCCTGTTCTCGGCGGTATCACTATCATCGGCGCGCTTTCGATGCTGGTAGCTCCCTTCGGCGTCCTGATTTGTAAGTGGGGAGCGATGGAAGCTGTAACTCAAACTGGAGTGTGGTCGACTCTGGTACTGATAATGTTAATGATCGGTTCTGGTGCTACTACCGTTTTTTGGGCCAAATGGATCGGCCGTCTATTGTGTCATGCTCCCGTTCCGGGAGGTGCCAGGAGAGAACCTCTTATTCCACTGTATCATGGTATCCTGCTGATATTGATTGGTTTTGCTGTAGTATTTAGCATCCTGATCGTTCCGGTGTATCACAGTATTGTGGCGCCCAGCCTGACTGAAGCTGGCTATACTGCCGCCTTTACTACTGATTATTGGTTCTTAAAGTCCTCGCTTGGCGTCTTTATTACCTGGCCGGTTTTCGTGGTGATCGCTTTAGCCTGGGTGTTAGCGTCTTTGACCGCCAGGGCAAAACCGGAGACCAGTCGCTCTGCTTATATGAGCGGAGAAAATGTAGAAATAGGCACTGATGAATTTATTGGTTTAGGTGATGAAAGAACTCAGCTTAAAACCGGCGGATTCTATGCCGAAGGTATTTTAGGAGAGAAGAAATTACTGAGATTTATCGTGCCTATTGGTATTGTTTTTCTTATCATTCTATTCGTTTTGGTGATGATATGAGTACAGGCTGGTTAGTTGGAAGTACCATCATTGCGGTCATAGTGGCTCCCTTCCTCGGCGGGCTGCTTGTTGGTATCGATCGTAAGCTCACCGCTCATATGCAAGGGAGGATTGGGCCGCCGATAATTCAGCCTTTCTATGACATTATTAAACTTTTCGGTAAAAAACCGATGGTAGCTGGAAATGCTCAATTAGTGTTCGCCTACATTTATCTTGCGTTAATTATCGCTGCGGTCGTACTTTTCGGTTTGCAGCAGGATTTGCTGATGCTGTTGTTCATCCTTTCCTTCGGCACCCTCTGCCTTGCTCTCGGCGCCCTGAGTGTGAAATCACCGTACAGTCAGTTAGGCGGTAACCGCCAATTGCTTCAGTTTCTGGCTTATGAGCCGATTCTGCTATTGGCAGTAATACCGATCGCGCTGAAGACCGGTTCTTTCCCGGTAGCCGGTATCTACAAATATGGTCAAGCTTTACTTCCCAATCTGTGGCTGACCTTTATCGCCCTGCTTATCGTCTTAGCGATAGTTATGAGGAAATCTCCTTTTGATATCTCCGGTTCTGAGCATGCTCACCAGGAGATAGTCAGCGGCGTGGTGACCGAATATTCCGGTCCTTATTTAGCCATCATCGAGTTAGGTCACTGGTACGAGGTTATCTTGCTTTTAGCCGTTTTAGCGCTTTTCTGGGTGGGCGGTGGTTTATGGTGGTTATCTATTATCATCGCTTTAGCCAGTTGGTTTATCATGTTAATCGTCGACAACATCACTGCCCGTCTCACCTGGTCCTGGATGGTGAAATTTGCCTGGGGCATCGGAATCAGTCTGGTAGCTCTAAATATATTATTTATTAAATTTGGCTGGATGTAAAAATGGGCATTTTGACCACAGCAAGAATAAAATCACCCTGGCTATTGCACTTTGATTGTGGCAGCTGCAATGGCTGCGACATCGAAATACTTGCCTCGCTGACCCCTCTTTATGATGTGGAAAGATTCGGTATCGTTAATATGGGTAATCCCAAACATGCTGATGTCCTTTTAGTCACCGGCCCGGCCAATTATCGTAATCATCGGGTGCTGCGTAACCTTTATGAACAGATGCCTGACCCCAAGCTGGTGATCGTCGTCGGGACCTGCGGTTGTACCGGGGGAGTATTCCATAACTGCCCCAACATTTTAGGTGGCGTAGATAAAGTTATACCCGTAGATATTTATGTTCCCGGTTGTGCGGTCCGGCCTGAAGCGATTATTGATGCCGTAGTATTAGCTCTGGGGAAGCTTAAAGAATATGGAAAATGAAATTTTAATCGGCAAGGACGACCTTGTTCCGGCGGTGCAAAAAATGCTGGCTGAAAAAGCTAGATTTGGCACGGCTACCTGTCTTGACGAGGGGGACAAATTTGAAATTATTTACCACTTCGAACCGCAGGATAAGCCGGAGCCTCTAAAACATATTCGGGTTAAAATCGCCAAAGGAGATGTGCTTCCCAGCATTTCCGGCATTTACCTTTGCGCCACCCTGATTGAAAACGAGTTAAAGGACCTCTTTAAAATCCAGATCAGCGGTTCAGCCTTCGACTTCCAGAACAAATTTATCCGCACTAGCGAAAGCCCCGAATTTGAACTTATTAAATCTGCGGGCGATGCCCCCCAGCCGCCAACCAGCATTCTGTCGAGATGCCAGGCGGCTTGTCCTGCCGGCATTGACATTCCGCGCTACGTTAGGCTGATTGGCGAAGGCAGATACGACGATTCATTAGCAGTTATCAAGGAGGCGATGCCCTTCCCCGGGATTCTGGGCAGGGTCTGCTTCGCTCCCTGCGAAGAAAAGTGCCGTCAGGGAAAACAATGGGAACCGATCGCCAACAGAATGCTGAAAAGGTTTGCTTTTGACCACGCCGCTTATGAAGAGGAAAAATCTGATCAGCGAACCGGAAAACGTGTCGCTATTATCGGTTCGGGGCCGGCCGGACTGGCGGCAGCTTATTATCTGGCCAAAATAGGACATGAAGTAACCATTTTTGAGACTCTACCTCAAGCTGGTGGGATGATGCGGGTCGGAATTCCCGCCTATCGCCTGCCCAGGCAGATTTTAGATGACGAAGTGGCTATGGTTAGAAATTTAGATGTGGCAATAAAGACTAATACCAGAGTTCAGTCTTTAGAAGCTCTGTTCAGTGATGGTTACCAGGCAGTCCTGGTTGCCACCGGGGCTCACCAGGGGATAAAGTTGGGGATTGCAGGAGAAGACCATCCTAAAGTCATGGAATGCATCGATTTGTTAAGAGATGTAAGTTTAGGTAAAACGATTAATTTGGGTAATCGGGTGGCAGTGATTGGCGGCGGAAATGCTGCCATTGATGCTGCCCGTACTGCTCGCCGCCTTGGGGCTGAAGCGGTGACCATCTTCTATCGCCGCACCAGGGCTGAGATGCCGGCTAACCATGCTGAGGTTGAGGAAGCTCTTCACGAGGGGATAAAAATTGAATTTCTCGCGGCGCCGCAGAAGATACTCAGCAGGGATGGAACAGTGGCTCTGGAGAACATCCGCATGAAACTCGGAACGCCGGATGCCAGTGGTAGACCCCGTCCTGAACCGATACCGGGCAGCGAGTTTATTACAGAACTTGATTCGATTATTGCTGCTGTTGGACAGATATCTCCGTTCCAGGAGCAGTTTGGACTTAAGATTCGAAGAGGAAACATTATTGAGACTGATGCTGATACCTTGACTACTTCTAAAGCCGGTGTCTTTGCCGCTGGAGACGTTGTCCTCGGACCGGCCTCAGTCGTCGAGGCAGTAGCGCAGGGAAAGAAGGCAGCTATCTCTATCGACAAATACCTTGGTGGTAATGGTATTTTACCGGTGAAAGAAATCAAGATAAAAGAGCTTACTTCGCGCAATACCTTCCTGGAGAGACTGGCGAATGAACGCAAACGGGTCGTTATGCCGACACTCTCTGTTCAGGATCGAATGCCGGGATTTGCCGAAGTTGAACTTGGATTGACTGAGGCAATGGCGGTGGCTGAGGGTCAACGCTGCTGGCGATGCGATTTGGAGGAATGAGATGGCAAGAACTGTAATTCCATTTGGTCCGCAACATCCCGTCTTGCCTGAGCCGGTCAACCTGAAGTTGGAATTGGAAGATGAGAAGGTTGTTGGTGTAATGCCGGTCATTGGTTATGTCCATCGCGGAATTGAGAAGGCTGCTGAACTTAATAGTATTCGCCAGAATATCTTCCTCTGCGAGCGGATATGCGGTATTTGTAGTTTCATTCATGCCCAGACCTATTGCCAGGGAATAGAGACAATGATGAATGTTGAAGTCCCTCCAAAAGCGAAATTCCTCCGGGTATTTTGGAGCGAGCTCTCCAGAATACATAGCCATTTACTCTGGCTGGGGCTTTTCGCTGACGGCATGGGGTATGAAAGTCTGTTTATGCAATGCTGGCGTGTTAGAGAGATCGTCCTTGATATTCTTGAAATGACCGCTGGACATCGTATCATAACGTCTACCTGCAGTATTGGCGGCGTGAGAAGAGATGTAGATAAAAACATGGCTGATATAGTCGAGAAAAAACTCCTTAAAGTGAAGGAAATGATGGATAACACTATCGCTCCGACCGTACTTCATGACCTCACCTTCAAACGCCGCACCGTCGGTAAGGGCATATTAACCAAATCACAGGCAGAACTTCTGGGAGCAGTTGGCCCCACAGCCAGGGGGAGTGGCGTTGCCGTAGACATCAGGCAAACAGGCTACGCTGCTTTTAAGGAATTGGGCTTTGAACCGATAATCGAAACTGCCGGCGACAGTTACGCCAGGACCCTGGTTAGACTTAGAGAGACCTACCAGAGTTTGGAATTCGTGCATCAATCCCTGGCGATGATGCCCGATGGTGATATCCTGATCAGGGTTGATGGCTATCCCCAAGGTGAGACTATCGCCAGATGCGAACAGCCCCGGGGAGAAGTTATTTACTACCTGAAAGGTAATGGAACAGATCATTTGGAGAGGATGAAAATCAGGACGCCATCCTTTGCCAACATCCCTACCTTACTGGTCATGTTGCCTGGTTCTGAAATGGCTGATGTCCCGGTAATCGCACTTTCGATAGACCCTTGTATTTCTTGCACTGAGAGGTAATAGCTATGGCTTCAATGTTTCCGACAATCTGGAAAAACCTGTTTTCCCGACCGGCTACCAGACGTTATCCCTTTAAAGATATCAGGGAGCCTCCACCGGGGTACAGGGGTAAAATTTCTTTTGATAATAAAAAATGTGACCTGTGTGGTGACTGTGGTCGGGTATGTCCCGCTAAAGCGATAGAAGTTGATGAGAAAAATAAACAGATAAAATATGACCCCTTCAAATGTATCTACTGTGCGACCTGCGTGCAAACTTGTTGTGAGCAGGCAATAAGTCAGGATGTACACTATACTCCTCCAGGGAAAACTAAGCAATCGGAAACAATTTCCATTTTGTCATAATTTAATTGCGGTTATCTCGGTACAGCCCTGAGAACAGAGGAATTGGAAAACTGATTTATCAGGGTATGGTTGTAAATTAAACCGGAGAATTGTAGAATTTTATTCCGAAACCAATCGGAGGCGGTACTTTGTCACAGGTAGAACCAACTGCCGGATATCTTCCTGAACTTAAAGCTCTCAAAGTGCGTCTTAACGTGTTCATTAAAATGAGATGGCTCGTGGTTCTTGGGATTATTGCCGTTACTCTATCTGCTGAATACCTTTTCCACATCAGCTTCCAGATGTTACCGGTTTTTATCATCTGTCTTTTCCTTCTGGTTTATAATTTCTGGATGTATTTATGGAACAGGAGATTAGCCAGGGACGATACTGAGGGCGTTATCAAGCGCGCTCAAACCAACGGCTATATTCAGGTTCTGCTTGATTTGGGTGTATTAACTGTTCTTCTCCACTTTACCGGTGGAATTACCAATCCCTTTATTTTTGTTTATGTTATCCATACCACCGCCGCCAGTATCCTGCTTACCAAACGCAGGGCTTATGAATTGACCACTATTGCGGTTGGCATGGCGGCACTGTTGGCATTTCTTGAATATGGCAGCGTTATCGGTCATGTAAATCTTGTCGGTTTTGTTCCTTCTACGATCTATAAGCAACTTAACTATGTATGCAGCATTATCATCGCCCTGGCTGTCTTGGCCTATACCAGTACCTACATCACCACTGCCGTTGCCGGGGAGTTACGGCAGCAGCACCTTAAAGTGGACTTATTGAGAGACCAGTTACTGAAAGAAGATGAGCGTGAATTACAAAGGATTTCCGGTGAAGTCGACCGCTTAAAAGATGAAAGAACTCGTTTCGTCCGGTTACTCAGTGTGGTTACCCACGATCTTCAGGCTCCTCTGGTTGCGGTGCAAAGTTGTATTTCTTATGTTCTGGATGGCTATGCCGGAGAGGTCGTTGAACAACAGAAAGACTGGCTTCAGCGCGGCTCCAGACGGATTGACGGCCTCCTGGTTTTAATCGCTGATTTACTGGATATTCCCCGTATCGAATTAGGACAACTAAAACAGGAGATGACGGAGTTATCTCTCAATGAGGTAGTGACTCGTTCACTTGAAGGTCTGGATCTGATTGCCAGGGAAAAAGGTCTGCGATTCTTGGTTGAACTCCCCGACAAGTCGCCCGTTATTTACGGTTCCAGTCGCCGGTTACAACAGGTGATTACTAATCTTACCAATAATGCGATAAACTATACTAAAGAAGGTGAAATCAATATCAGGCTCCTGGAGAATGAGAATGAAATTAGAGTAGATATCATCGATACCGGGATTGGCATTCCGCCCAAAGACCTTCCCAGACTATTCGATGAATTCTACCGGGGCAGTAATGTTGAAGTTAAAGGGTCGGGCCTGGGACTCTCCATCGCTAGACGGATTATCATTGCCCACGGTGGCAAGATCTGGGTAGAGAGTCCTTGTCCGGAGACCGGTCGGGGCAGTAAATTTACGTTCACCATACCCAAACAAACGAATAAATAATAATTATCGTAATAAATTCGCAGGAGGTCTCTTACATGTCCAAAATTCTAATTGTCGATGATGATGTTGATCTGGTCGCAGTGGAGAAAGGAATACTCGCCAGAGAGGGATATAATGTCATTGTCGCCCCGAATGGGGAAGAAGGATTAGCACTGGCGCGCAAGGAAAAACCCGACCTTATTATCCTCGATATCACCATGCCGGTTATGGATGGTTATCTGTTTGCGGATGAATTTAATCGGGATAAAACGATTGCGAAGATCCCGGTCATCGCGCTGACTTCCTATGTAGAATCACCACTGGACCAACCTGTACCTTTCGAAGTGACCGAATGGGTGAATAAACCTGTCAAGCCTAAGGATCTGGTTTTGCTTGCTGATAAATATTTAAAGAGCCCTGGTAAACAGTCTTAGTGAATCACCCGACCGGTAAAATTATAGGCAAATATCTTAAAACGATATTTAACTATTAATTATGGTGACTTTTAACGTGGCTATTCTATCAAAAATGGCGTCTGTCTTATCGCCGGACACCTTTTTTTAATTATTAGAAACTAAAATTTATTACAACGACATGAACATTGGCGTCACTGTTAAGTCGTGCGTAAACTGAAAAACGGCTTTTGGCGAGATTTAATATTACACTTCCCGGATGCCAGGTATATTTTCGTTAACTATCAAGACTATTGCGACATCTCTGTATATTCAAGTTTAGCTTTCTGATGTATTGATTTTCACAAAGAATTAGGGTATGATTCGCAGTATACATCTTACAAGGGAATTTTTTATGATAAGAGTAACTGTCGAGCGTAAACTGAAGAAAGGTGCAGATATTGGACCTTTAGTTCTGAAGCTACGAACCGCCGCCATATCGCAAAGGGGCCATATCTCGAGCGAGACACTGATTGGTTCTGAAGATAGGTCCACTATAATGATAATAAGCACTTGGGATAGCATCGAGGACTGGAAAAGTTGGGAGAATTCAGCAAAGCGGGCTGATATAGAAAAGACAATAGAGCCACTTCTTACAGAAAAGCCGGTGATAAAAGCCTATAAGATGATATCACCCGAAGAGCTGGAATATCTTGAAGACCCACATGGCTGGATGCGAAAGAAGGAGCGATCAAACCTCGGAGGCTAGGGTGGTGACTGATTTTAATGTTGTGGTACAGGCTGGAGCGCTCAAAGTATCGATCAGATGGCTATTTGCAGCAGATAAATAAACTGCGACAACATATGTTGGGACACATTTTATTTGTTTCGGGGAACCGAAGATAATTTAATTAAATTAGATGCGGGATTCCTCTAATTTATTTTTATTGCAAATCATTCGATCGGATAATCAGGAACTGACTGATATACCTCTTCCTTTTACTCTTAACTTGGCGATAAACATTTCTGAAAGCATCAAAGTTGAATAACTTTATGGTCATAAATTTTACTAGAAGTTGATTCGATCTCTCTTTGGACTACTTGGTGTGACTTTGCCTCATGTATTCTCCGGTCTTCACACAAAGAAAAGTCCATTCTCCTTCTATTGTTTTCCGCCATATTCTGCCCCCGGAACTGCGTGGCAACTCCCCTGAAGAAATCACCGAACGTTGACCTTTGTAACTTGCCAGGTTTTGTTGACAGTACTCCATCGCATTTTCGCGAATGCACTCTTCACAACCTTGTTTGAGCGCGGACATCTCTGACAGAATTCTGTTTCTGAGAAACTCGGTGTTATTCATTCTACCTCCTTATTTTTCCTCACTACTTATGCCGTTCTGATTCGAGATATAACCCGCCGGTCTTTTAAGTCAATTTGGTATTTGAATTAGACGTTTATTTATTTTTTGGTTTCTGCTCCCTACGATTGGTTTTCGAATAAATATTCACGGGCATTCGCCGACTTTAGAAAAAGCATAAATGTTATAACAGCTGGAGTAATTGCGCCACTGGCATTTCAGATGAAGTGGGGTGTGATCGAGATTACGGTTATTTGTCTTTTTTCCGTCTGACATGGTTTTTAAATTTATCCTTTCCAGTGGTTTTATTGCTTTACTTGACTGCAATGGTATAATTTATTCAAGATGTCTCAACGTATTTACACGAACAATAATATACGAATATATTTTCGTATATTATATATATTATTAACAGTCCAAGTCAAATTATTTTTTGGTGAATAGAAAATTTGAAAACTCACCGGTGGACTTTCTTGACCTATCACGGTAGAGTGCTGGTTTACATAGCTAAGCACCCACAGGCGACCTGCCGGGAGATTGCTCGGGAAGTCGGCATCACTGAGCGGGCGGTCCAAAAAATTATTTACGACCTGGTGGCCGAAGGTTACGCTGTCCGCAAGAAAAACGGTAGGAGTAATACCTATACCATACATCCGGAGCTCCCGATGCGGCACCATCTCGAACATAATCATTCCGTTAGCGCTATACTGGATGCCCTAATCTAGAAACCCGGCCACGGTAAGCCTAAAAATCTCTTGATGGTATCTGTTATTCTATTTTTTATGGATTAACCATCATCTCAATCTTTTTTAATTAGCTTCTTGCATCAAATCCCGAATGTAAGAGTTATCTAATAGCTATACCTATGGTTTGACAGACATCGGCGTCACTGTTTCGCTGCAGATCTAGCTCCACAGCAGAGAGGAGAAAGTATAATGCTCTATCGAAGGCATAGGATTACCATTCCAGGACATCTTGAACGATACTAAAAAAATAGTAAATTTATTTTATTAGACATGCTTTTATATTCAGAATGAATCTATGCAGGATTCTTCATTCTGCTAAACAGTTGTGTTTTATCCGGAGGTAATTAATTTTGTCAAATGTTCAGGGTTACTGGTTTTTTGCATCGCCGCTTCTCGAGTAACCTGACGTGATAGCACCAGGTAAGCTAAAGCATCATCGAGACTTTGTGATCCTGCCTCAGAGTGAATTCGCATATAGGTAGAAATTTCATAAGTACGTCCTTCACGAATCAGCGTTCGAACTGAGGGATTAGCTAAAACAATCTCAAATGCGGCTATCATCCCTTTTCCGGAAGCGCGTGGTAGCAAAGTCTGTGATAATATTGCCAGCAAAGACTGTGATATTTGTAATCTTATTTGAGATTGTTGATTTGGTGGGAATACGTCTATCATTCGGTCAATGGTTTGGGCGGCATCAGTGGTATGTAACGTACTCATTACTAAATGACCGGTTTCTGCAGCGGTAATTGCTGCGGAAATAGTATCCAGGTCGCGCATTTCGCCGACGACGATCACATCAGGGTCATGACGAAGTGCATGTATTAAAGCGGTATGGAATGAATTGGTGTCTTCTTCTAATTCACGTTGGGCAATAATCGATTTAATATTTTGATGATGATACTCGATGGGGTCCTCAATGATGATAATATTGCTTTCTCTATTCTCATTAAGGTGCCGAATCATCGCTGCCATCGTAGTGGACTTACCGACCCCTGTGGGTCCGGTTACCAAAATAAGTCCCCTTGGGCATAGAATTAACTCCTTACAAATCTGAGGAATTTCCAATTCATCGATTGATGGTACTGCAAACGACAACATACGACATGCCATACTGAGTGTTTTTCTTTGTATCATGACGTTTATTCTAAATCGAGCTTTTAGATCAAGCTCATAGGAAAAATCCAGTTCTTTCTTCAGGGATAAACGCTGCCTTTGTTCTTGTGACGTTATTTGGTCCAGCATTTGCGTAATATCATTATTTGTTAGAGGAGGATAATTTTCTTGACGTCTGAGACGTCCATCAATACGTAAAATTGGTGGTAGACCTACCCTTAAGTGTAAGTCTGATGCTCCGGTTTCCAACGTCAGTTTAAACAATGTCTCTATTTTCATGTATTTATTTCACTAAAAAATATTGGTAAATTGTTTCATGACGTTTCTTGAGATTCCCCAACATTTCAGTATAGGTAAATTTATCTTGTCATGCAGCCTTTATAGTAAGGATTTGTTAATATAATGTCAATGTCGTTTTGTCCGAATAAGCCATATGTTACATCTGCGTCCGAGATGCAAATATTAAATAATGAAGAAATTGTCTAATTAATGCCCACGTTAAAAAAATACCCTCGTGTAAGCTTGCGGTTCTTCTCATTTCAAGGTTTGCTTGTCGTTACCGGTATCATTATGCTGTTCGTAATCGCAGTGTCCGCGATTTAGGCTGCAATCCTACAGATCTAGACAAAGATATCTTGAACGTGGACAAAGTCGGATTGTTTACCATCCAGGAGCGGTATCGGTAAAGTTGTTATTTTAAATTAACCACAGAATACCGAATAAAGAAAAATATTCAGGCCATATTCCAAAGGTCAAAAGCCTCTTTACGCGATTTTTCCAGCTCTAATTTTATGATCGATTCAATAACAGGATAGGCTTTATTTCGTATATCTTCATATTGCTTCACCAATATCTTCATTTTCTCTGACCATTCCATATGATAAGGGTACATCGGTCTTGCGTTTGGTGCGTGATGGATACCGGAACTGTCATATTCACGCCATATTTCAGGCTCTCCTTCTGGAGACGATAAATAGTTGTATTTTTCTAAAACTAATGCGAGCTGACCAGCAGCAAGACGAACTTTTTTATCGAAAGGGTCAATAAACTGGCGCCCTGAATAAAGGTCCGGTAACTTATCTGGAGTAAGATGCCACCAAAGATTTTGGTCCTGGAGCAAATTATTCACGATTTTGAAAGACTGTCCCTGAAGTTGTTTTATATCTTTTTTCATTTGAGATAGATTTAGGATTCCAATTTGTTTGGTGATTTGAAATTTATCTTTAATAATATCTTCAATTTTTAACCAATACCAATTATTTATAAATTGAATAGTTTCAGAAATAAAATCCTTACGGATTTGTTCTCCCTGGTTTGTTAGTGTCTCTAGTTGAGTCTTAGCTGAGCTCACTTCATCATCTAAATTACTCTGCATTTAAAAAGCTCCTTGAATATTTTCAGTTCAAATTTGTTATTCATATTTTAAGTAACCTCAGTCTTATAAACCTTTCAGGATTGGGGTAAAGCGGTATGGC
>JBKQML010000183.1:0-9342 GCA_052326545.1 Dehalococcoidales bacterium | reverse complement strand
TTTTACCCAATTATTCTTTATATATTATTACACAAATTAATGAATAATAGCTAAATAGTAAATAAAAAGGTTTTTTATTTTTATTCAATTCATTATTTTTTAACGTACTTACTTTTGATGTATATTATTATAAAGTATATACTTATTAAGTAATATATTATTTGAGGATTACTTACAATGGGCAGAATTCCTATTACTTTATTGGGTTACCGATGTGAACGTTGTACTCACGAATGGTTACCTAAAAATAATGAACAAAAAGAACCAAAAGTTTGTCCAAAGTGTAAAAGCCCTTATTGGAATGTTCCTAAAAAACAAACACCGTTGACCTATGAAGAATTTCGAGATCAAGTTGAGGCTATATTAAATACTTCGGTAACACCGATGACATGGACTGAAGTCCGAACCAAAGGTAAGCTACCTCAGAAATGGCCTAACAACCTGTGGGTACATCGTTTGGAGAAAGACATTGCACTTGTCCGAGAGAAGGATAATAATGGAATAATTAAATGGAGAATTGTTCGATAGTGAGGAAATTTGATGACAGCTCCCACAATTCTTAAGTTACCCGAAAAAACGTTAAACGACCAAAAACAAAGTAAAATATTATGGAATGCAGAGCATTGCCCTCATGGATATTCCGACTTTTATACTATTGGATATTCTGGAAAAACAATAAATGATTTTATGGATATTCTGATTGAAGCAAAGATATCAACTCTTATAGATATACGCTTTACTCCAATCAGTCGTTATAAACCTGAATTCAGTAAAAATAACTTAAAAAGAGCCATCGAACAAAATGGGATGACTTATATTCATAGACCAGATTGGGGAATACCGCGAGAAATAAGAGCATTTAGTATCGGTAAAAACACAAGAAAGGATATTTGGGATTGGTATGACACTTACATTGTACCAAAAGTAGCTAAAAGTAATCTCGACGAATTTTTTAATTCAATGGAGCACCCAGTAGCTTTTATGTGTATGGAATATGACCCTACTGAATGCCACAGGCATAGATTGGCTTTAGGATTTGAGCGGCTAGGGTTTACTAGTTGCGATTTATAAGGGAATAGTTGCTCATCAGGGGGTTAAATGTTTGAGCAATGGGTTGAAAAGAGGATACTAATCACAGTTCGTACCTATCCTGTTCCTTCAAGGAAGCAAATTGAAGTTTCTTGCACTGCCGGAATAACTGATGATGGAAAATGGATTCGGTTATACCCGATACCTTATAGATTTTTAAATCCCGATAATCGATTCTCTAAATATCAGTATATTGAAGCAAATGTAATGAAATCTGTGTCTGACCCTCGCCCAGAAAGTTATAAAGTAAATCCAGATACAATTAAAATAATTCATCCTACAATTCCAACCATAAACAAATGGGAAATGCGCAAACAAAAGTTGTTCCCACTTAAAACACGTTCTTTGTGTGAACTAGAAACATTAAGAAATTTAAATGGTTATCCTACGTTAGGATTCATCAAGCCTAAAAGTATAATTAGTCTTGATATAAAACCTGATTCTACAGAATGGACTGAATCTCAACTAATGAGCCTTCGTCAATATCCGATGTTCAGTAACATACCTAAAACTGAACTAGAAAAAATACCTTTTGAATTCAGCTATACATTTCGATGCGATGACCCAAACTGTAATACTCACCAACTGTCTTGTACTGACTGGGAAATGGGAGCATCATATCGAGCTTGGAAGTTAAAATATGGAAGGGATTGGGAAGCCAAGTTTAGAGAAAGATATGATACCGATATGAGATTAAGAAATGACACTCACTTCTTTGTCGGTACTATTCATGGCCACCCTAATCGCTGGATAATAATAGGATTATTCTATCCGCCTCTTTAATCCTCCCATTCATATTCTAAAGTCGTCAATTTAGGCGGAATTAACTATGTGTAATGTTGTAATTTCTCTGGACAATATTTGCTCCCATTACAAAATTAATTTTTATCCAAAAATAAAAAGGGAGGTAGTGGAACCACCTACTATTCTTAGGTGTGGTATAGCTCGAGGTAGTGTATACTCCGTAGGAAATGCTGAGGATTATGTTGGCCTATGTATTAATATTGCTTCAAGATTGCAAAAACTTAATTCATTTAATTTTTGTGTTTCTCGCAAAGGTTTTAACTTTGAAAAATATATGATTAAAGAAGCCTTGTCAACGTATTCTCTAAAATCTATTGCGCTTCGTGGTATTGAAAACAATCAACTGATTTGGTGCAGGAAAAAAGAATTTAACAAGCTACCAAAAGAAGAATTGTTGTTGTTTTCAGATCCATAACTATTGATATTAAATAAGAATCCCCTCTCCTTTACAGGAGAGGGGATTAGATTCTGCTCAATCAATCGGCTAAGTTGTTTCCATATGGGCCACGGCGACCACCGTGTCGCCTTCATCCATACGCATCAGGCGCACACCCTGTGTGCTCCGGTCCAGGATACTGATTTCTTTTACCGGGGTGCGGGTCACGATGCCGTTGGCCGAGATGAACATGACCTGCTGCGACGGGGAGACAATCCTAGCATCTGCCAGTTCCCCGGTCTTTTCTACCAGCTTAATGGTGCGGACGCCGCTGCCGGCACGGTGCTGTTTGGGATAGCGGTCAATCTGGGTCAGTTTGCCGTAACCCTGCGTGGAAACGACCAACACATAGGAACCCGGCGAAGCAATGCCCATGCCGACCACAGTATCGCCGTCAAAGAGCTTGATGCCTTTCACCCCGCCGCTGGTCCTTTGACTGGTGCGGACACTTTCCACGGAGAAGCGGATGGACTGCCCTTTCTGCGTGACCATGACCACATCATCCTGTTCCGTGGCAATGCGCGCCGATGTCAGTTCATCATCTTTTTCCACGTCCATGCCGATCAGGCCGCTGCTGCGGACGGCGGTAAAATGGTCCAGCGAGGTCTTTTTAATTTCCCCGTTACGGGTACCCATTAATAAATACAGGTTCGGGTCGAAATTGGTAATGACCACCATATCGGAAACTTTTTCTTCCGGCGGGATGGAGAAGAGATTGACAACGGCCAATCCCTTGGCGACACGGGAAGTATCCGGCGGGACTTCATAGCATTTCAGGCTGAAAACCCGGCCCCGCGTGGTGCATAACAGCAGATAATCGTGCGTATCGGCGATGGCCAGCAGTCTGACGGCATCTTCTTCCCGGGTAACCATACCGATGATGCCCTTGCCGCCGCGGTGCTGCGCTTTATAAATATGCGCCGGTACTCGCTTAATGAACCCGCGGTTGCTGAGAATCACCGCCATCTCCGCATGGGGAATCAGGTCTTCCTCGCGGAATTCCTTAATGCCTTCCTGGTTAATTTCAGTGCGGCGTTCATCGCCGAACTTATCTTTCAGTTCGTTGGTTTCCTGTTTAATCAGGGCGAGGACACGGCTATTGTTACCGAGTAAATCTTCCAGATAGGAGATGGTCTTTAAAAGCTCCGCCAGTTCATCCAGGACCTTCTTTCTTTCCAGTCCTGCCAGACGGCGCAGCGGCATTTCCAGAATCGCATCGGCCTGAGCTTTACTCAAGCTGAAGCTGCTCATCAGGTTTTGCCGGGCAACATCGGTCGTATCGGATTTGCGGATAATCGCAATCACTTTATCGATGTTATCCAGCGCAATGCGCAGGCCTTCGAGGATATGGGCGCGGGCACGGGCACCCTTTAACTCAAATTTCGTGCGGCGGGTAATTACTTCACGACGGAAATCGATGTAGGCCTGCAGGGCTTCCCGGATATTAATCACCTTGGGTTGCCCGTCGATAAGCACCAGCATGTTGGCCGCGAAGGTGCTCTGCATGGCGGTGTATTTGTAGAGGTTGTTCAGTACCAGTTCCGGCTGGACATCTCTCTTTAATTCGATAACGATGCGCATGCCCTGACGGTCGGACTCATCACGCAAATCCCCGATGCCGGTGATTTTCTTATCGCTCACCAGTTCGGCGATTTTCTCGATTAACGCGGCCTTATTTACCTGATACGGCAGTTCATTGACGATAATCTGGCGGCGCGTGCCGTCGTGCATATCGCTGATATAAGCTTTAGCGCGCACAATCATCCGGCCGCGCCCCGTTGCATAGGCACTCTGAATCCCATCTTCGCCCAGAATGACGCCGCCGGTCGGAAAATCCGGTCCTTTGATAAACTGGTTCAGTTCTTCGATGGTCGCATTCGGATTATCGATCAGATGGTCGATGCCTTCACAGACCTCGGTGAGGTTGTGCGGCGGGATATTCGTGGCCATACCGACGGCAATACCGGAGCTGCCGTTAACCAGCAGATTCGGCAAACGGGACGGCAAAACAGTGGGCTCTTTCAAACTGTCATCAAAATTTGCCTGAAAGTCGACTGTGTCTTTGTCAATATCCAGCAGCATCTGCTCGGCGATTTCCGTGAGGCGGGCCTCGGTATAACGCATGGCAGCCGGCGGGTCATCATCGATACTGCCGAAGTTGCCCTGCCCGTCCACCAGCTGGTAGCGCATGGAAAAGTCCTGTGCCATACGGACCATCGCATCATAAACCGGGGCATCGCCGTGCGGATGATATTTACCCAGCACTTCACCGACGATGCGGACACTTTTCTTGAAAGCGGTATTATGCGTCAATCCCATCTCAGACATGGCATATAAAATGCGTCTGTGCACCGGCTTCAGGCCATCCCGGACATCAGGCAGAGCGCGGGCGACGATGACACTCATGGCATAATCGAGATAGGAACTTTTCATTTCCTCTTCGATATTTACATTCTTAATTCTTTCAGTTACCATTTTTTAAAGACTCCGATTCTGCATCAAAAGCTCATATAGTTAAGTTATCTTTGCAGTAATTTGTGAGTGCAGGGAACCTAAACAATAATACCACATTTAGGGCTGCTGCCGATACACTAAAAAGGAAAAATAACCGTACGTCTGCCAGCGCAGAATATATCGTCTCTCAAGGAAAGAATTACTGGCGGTAGACCTAAAAAAGGCGGTCGGGTTCTTACATCAACTAAGAAGTTGAGTATCAAAGAAAACCCGACCCTTCAAAATCATTGTTAAAAGCAAGGGGATTATTCGCTATTCATCCCCCGATTCTTCGTCAAAATCGTCTTCAGCCGGCGATTCTGCCAGCGCTTCCGGCTCTTCCCCGCCGACAATCGTATAGCCGGGGTCGCCGTTTAAAGCATCTTCCTGCTCCAGTTCGCGGCGGATAACACGGTCGCTGATATCGGGACGGGCAGCCTCAATACCCCGGGTGGGGAATGAAAGCTGACCCGACTGTCCAGGGTCCTGATATATTTCGCGGATAATGGCGGTTACCGCTTTATCGGTCGAGGCGACAATTGCCGCCGAATAGCGGTTGCCGCCGCGGATCAAACGTACGAGACGCTGACCGTGGCGCGGGTCCACACGTCCCAGGTATTCGCCCCGGGTGGTGACCACATCCAGATTGTTTTCGCTGACTTTCAGGGTAACCACATCTCCCGCCGCCATGCGGGCCAGGACTGACGGTTTGGCCAGATTATTTAACTGTACGACACCGGCTTTGCCGATTTCCTCGATAAATTGCTGCGGTTCCAGCTTATGTGTATTGGTGTCGGCGGCAGTTTTTGTCTTTTTCAAATAGGAAAGCCGCTGCAGGTTTTTCTGGGCAATGGCATTATACTGGTCGATGGCCATCGTTTTCCGGTAAGCAGCTTCCGCATCCCGGTATTCACCCAACTCCATGTAAGCCCGGCCGAGACGATTCAACGCCTCAACATCGCCGGGAAACTTTTCTATCAGGCTCAAATTGATGGCAATTGCTTCTTTCCACTGCCCCTGCAAAGCGAGGGTAATGGCTTCCTTGCTGGCTTGCCGTCTGAGCCGGGACTGTTCTTCTTCCTGATACGTCATACTATTTCACCCCAAAAACAACCTAAAAGACATTACCGTACTTTAGTGAAAAAATCCTGAAATGTCAATAGTGATATGCATCCGCTCTGAGCATACAGAAAAAGAAATTTCAAATTATCCCCAAATTATTACCGTTATTCTTCTGTTTCAAACGCTTTATGCAGAGCGCGCACTGCTTCTTTTACTTTCGACTCTTTGATGATACAGGTAATTCTGATTTCAGATGTCGATATCAACTCAATGTTGATGCCGTTACTGCTGAGGGTATCGAACATCTTGGCCGCAAAACCGGGTGTATTCTGCATGCCGGTGCCGACGATGCTGACTTTACCCAATTCGGAATCGCTGACAATATCGCTGGCGCCAAGTTTTTTCGCAATCGGTTTGGCCACTTTCATGGCATCATTGATCTGGGCTTTAGTGACTGTGAAGGTCAGGTCGGCGATTTTATTCACACTGGAGTTCTGGACAATAGTATCAACGCTGATACCGGCTTTGGCCAGCGGGACAAATATCGAGGCGGCGATGCCGGGTTTGTCCGGAATGCCCACCACACTGATTTTTGCCACATCCAAATCATAAGCAACACTTCTAACTTTATTTCTGACTTCCATCGAGACTCCTCCGTGAATTAATGTACCGGGATTGTTATTGAAACTGGATGCCACGAGAATCGGGATATGATACAATTCCGCCAGTTCGATGGCGCGCGGCTGCATTACCTTGTTGCCGTAGGTCGCCAGTTCCAGCATTTCCTCGTAACCGATTTCCGCCAGGCGTTTGGCTTCCGGCACGACGCGCGGGTCGGCAGTATAAATACCGTCGGTATCCGTGTAACGGGCACAGACATCAGCCTTCAATGCCGCCGCTAATGCGACCGCGGAAATATCCGAGGCGCCTCTGCCGAGCGTGGTGACGTCCATTTCCTCGGTCGCGCCCTGAAAACCGGCAACAATAACAATCTGCTTTTCGGCCAGCTCTTCCAGAATCCGTTTGGTTTCTACTTTCAGGATTCTCGCCATACGGTAGTCCCCATTTGTTTTAATGCCCGCTTGCGCGCCGCTGAGACTGATGGCCGGATATCCCATGTCATGCAGCGCCATGGTCAATAAGGCACTGGAGACAAGCTCGCCGGTAGATACGAGGACATCCATCTCACGGGGATGCGGTTGTTGGGTAATCTGCCCTGCCAGTTTAATCAGGTCGTCGGTAGTATCGCCCATTGCGGAGACGACCACTACCACCTGGTCGCCGTGGTCAAAAGTCCCGGCAATCCTTTTGGCGACATTCTTAATTTTTTCGGCGGTGGCAACTGATGAGCCGCCATATTTTTGTACAATTAGTGCCATCGTTTATCCTCTAATCAATGTATTCATGATTTTGTGTCCCTGGTCGACATTTAGACCCGTTTTCCCGGCCTCTGCCTCGGTGAATCTTTTCGCGCCGTAGGCTTTGAAACCATGCCCCCAGAGTAATAAAGGCACCGGGTCGCGGGTGTGCACCCTCTGTTTTACCGGGGTCGGATGGTCGGACATTACCAGGAGCCGGATTTTGTCCTTACCCCGGTTTCGTATCCGGCTGACAACTTCCGCATCGATTTTCTCGATTGCCTCAATTTTCTTATCGACAAGGCCGGCGTGACCCGCCTCATCGGGAGCTTCGATATGTATTATTACTATATCATAGTCTTCCAAGGCTTCAAGCCCGCCGACAGCCTGCGCCGCGTAATCGTTGTCCGGGCCGTCGGTGACGCCGGGTATTTCCAACAATGCCATATCGGCGAGTAAACCAAGACCGCGCAGCAGGTCGACGCCGGTGGTCACCGCTGCCCGCAGGCCGTAAAACTCATTGAACGGTGGTAAAACAGGCATCTGCGCGCTGCCCCAGAACAACCAGATACCGGTCGCCGGCAATTTACCCCGGGCGATGCGTTTTTGGTTGACCGGATGGTCATTAAATATTGTTTCCGAACGTTTCATCAGGTCCAGCAGCGTTTCACTGCCCTTCCCGCTCGGGAGAAAGCCCGCGATTGGTTTCCCGGGGATATCGTGTGGCGGTGTTGTGAAAGCCAGCGCCGTGTCTTCCGCTCCTTTTAGTTTTAAAATATTGCGGTAGGCGACACCGGGGTAAAAGTGAATTTTATCATTGCCCAGTTTTTCATTCAAAGCAGCGATCAATCGGTGCCCTTCTTCGTTACTGATGGAACCGGCGCTGTGACTGACCATGATACCGTTCTGGATGGTCACCGGGTTGCAGCGGAAAACAACTTCTCCCGGCTTAATATCGATGCCCAGGCTTATGGCTTCGATGGGGGCACGGCCGGTGTAATAAACCTTGGGGTCGTAACCGAAAATGGACATGCAGGCCACCGCACTGTCCGGGTCTAAATCCGGCGGAACATTATATGCCTGTCCGACTAAACCGGTGGCGGCCAACGCATCCAGATTGGGGGTGCGGGCCAGTTCCAGCGAGGTCTTACCGCCGCGTTCCGGTATCGGTAAACCGGCGGAGCCGTCCATGATTAAAACACAGTATTTCACTTGTTTCCCTTGCTTATTAGGAGTCTTTAAGCCTATAATAAAAAGGTTGCGGGGCGTAGCGCAGTTTGGTAGCGCGCAGCGTTCGGGACGCTGACATTGATATAAGTGCATAAAATTCGGGGCGTAGCGCAGTCTGGTAGCGCGCTTGGTTCGGGACCAAGAGGCCGGCAGTTCAAACCTGCCCGCCCCGACCAATTATCATTAACAGTTCGTTTGCCCTCCAGAAAGCTATTGCTCTCCAAAAGACATTTTAGACTGGCGCTTCTCGTAAGTCAATTTATTTTGTAGAACTATCACTTTAAGAGCGGCTCCCGGACGATATTAATCATTTTCTCTGCAATTTTGCGCTCTGTTCTTTGTCCTAAAGCCAATATAGCTGATGCATGGATAGATGCCACACGCTCATTCAATGTAGAAGGAAGAGTCCCTCGTACCGTAATACGATACCTATGTATCTTTTTCGCCATAAACGCCAGCCATTAGACTAATAATCGTCGATTTGTTTGACTTTTATTTGCCATCAGTGTAAATTTTCCCACAGGGAGATGGGATGGGGAAGGGGCAAACGGTTCCCAAAAGTTCCCACCCAATGAGACTGATGAACGAAAAACCTGGTTCATTTGAAGAAATTCAATCAGTGGCTTTGCTTCGCACGATAAAAAAGTCTGTTGAAGAAGTAGCAGAAATTCTACACCTAGGGAAAAAAAAGATATTGGATATTGAAAATTACGTTAAAGGTTTGGATTGGGAAGATGTTGAAGTCTTATTTTCAACAGACCGCCTAAAACAGGTTTGCACAAAGAAGTTGCCGGATCTTGAAAACTTAAACAAAAATGACCTTGTGTTAGCGGCTTACGTTACAACCGATGAGATACTGCAATATTTTCG
>JBKQML010000182.1:0-3651 GCA_052326545.1 Dehalococcoidales bacterium | reverse complement strand
CCGGGTTTTTCGTACTGTAGGGTGAGCAGAGCCCATTTTCGGTATCCATACCGATGGAAATCGGTATCCAGTCATTGATAACATCGTTCTTGATAAAAGAAAAGAGAGTGCGGAATGTCCTCTCTTTGCTTGCTGTCGTTCCCACAAGAATTGTAGGGTGGGCAGCGCCCACCATTTCCGGTATCCATACCAGCGACCATCCTTTTGCCATACGGTATCCCCAACTAAACAAAAGCAGAGAGGGCTTGCGCCCTCTCCTTGATTATTGACTATTGAATCTTGATGATTCGTATTTTAATCTAAATCCAGCAATTTCGCCGGATTCTTTTTCGCCATCAGCTCAATCTCCGGTGCTGTGATACCATTCTTGTACATCAATGCGATGAACATCCTCATTCCTTCTGCCGGCGGCGGATTGTAATACTGCCCCAAATCTGAACCCATGATGCAATGCTCGGCGCCGATATATTTAATCGCGTCCATCATCGGCTTCGGGTCATACCGGAAATCGGTCGGCAAAAATCCAACGTAGCAGTGCTCGATATACGCCCCCACCTGCCCTAACTTTTTCAATTCATCCACGGTAAACTTGACACTGCCGTTTACCCACAATCCGTGAGTTACCACCAGCTTCGTTATTCCCATTGCCTGCGCCGCCTCAAATAAAGCGAATGTCTCACGCGGCGAGACATGGCCGTTCGCCAGCACCATATTGTATTTTTTCACGATCGCCAGGATTCTGCCCACTTCCGGTACCAGCTTGCCCGCCGCATCTATCAGGGAAAATCCCTCACCCTCAAGAACTACCCCGGGCAATCTTCTCATGTTCGCCCGGGAATTTGTCGAGGAATGCGTCGGCATCCAGACTACCTTCGTGCCGAATTTGGCTAAAGGTTCCAGTGCCTCGTGGTTCAGTCCCCCGATTTCATTATCCAGGCACACACCGCCGAAGACTTTTACCTCCGGGACTAATTTCCCGATAATATCCGCCATCGCTATCGTCGGGAAATAGGTGCTCTTCAGCACCACTGCCCGCATTCCCATATCACGCGCACGTTTGACGGTCTCCAGCGCATCCATGCGTCCCTCGATCAGCGCATCCGGGGCATGGTGACAATGCATATCTATTGAACCGCGTACTAAATCATCGATTATCATCTCTCACTCCTGAAAATTGATTTTTATCGATAAATCACATCGAATAATTGATTTTACCAATCGTCGGTATTGGTGCCAATATTAGCACAATTTGTCTCTGACCGTCAACGAAAACTAATGTATTCCCATTGCGAGGAGACATAACCTATCGTCCCATATTTAACGAGTGAATATATACAAGCCTGATCGGGAATCTTGAGTCCGCAGACGAAATACTTTCGAGCATATCTTTATCTTAATTCAGGATTTAGTATTTTGTATTTGGCGCTTGTTTCGTATTTCGCTATTAGTATTTCGAATTTAGGGCTTATCCTGTCTATTGAATATTATTCGTCTGCCCTTTGTCCGTCGGTTTTCTTGAAAGAAAATTTAACTCTGTGCTATCATTGAAGAAACGATTCTGAAAGCCATATCCGCTTATCTGCAATCGTTCACCCTTTGATTTTTTTATTAATTAATTATGGCGTAAGGAGATAACAGCATGGCAGCGTTTACCAAACTTTTTGAGCCGGGGAAAATGGGCAAAGTCGAACTTAAAAATAGAATCATTTTTGCCCCCTGCGGCACACACTATTCCACCCATTACGGGGCGATATCCGATCAGCAATTGAATTATTATGCCGAACGTGCCAAAGGCGGCACCGGCCTGCTAATTATTGAGGGCGCCAGTTGCCGGAAACGCGGCAAACCGGGACGTATTCTAGTTAACGACGATAAATTTATCCCCGGTATGGCCAAACTGGCAA
The DNA here is from genome assembly GCA_052326545.1 of Dehalococcoidales bacterium. Classification (GTDB taxonomy): domain Bacteria; phylum Chloroflexota; class Dehalococcoidia; order Dehalococcoidales; family Fen-1064; genus Fen-1064. The sequence goes on along the minus strand of JBKQML010000182.1, from coordinate 1,747 downwards.
AAATCGTCCATGATAACGGCGCCAAAGTTGTGATGCAGATGAGCAGCCACCAGGGCAGCATGGATGAAGTCGATTCCGCTTCTCCATCCGGGCTCCCGCATCCCTTTGCCGGCTGGTCTACCTCTATCCCCAAGAAAACCAGAATGATTACCGTCGCTGACCTGGAAGAACTGGCCGTGGAATACGGCGAGGCGGCCCGCAGAATCATGGAAGCCGGCTTCGATGGTGTCGTCATTCACGGCGCTAACGGCTATCTCCCCTGCGAACTGCTTTCCCGCCGTTTTAATAAAAGGACCGATGCCTATGGCGGCGACCTCAAAGGCCGCGCCAAATTCCTTCTTGACCTGGCACGGTTAACCCGGCAAAAGACTTCTCCCGATTTTGCCGTCCTTATGCGATTGATGGGTTCTGACCGCGTCTCGAAACCGGGCGATGAAGGTTGGGACCGGGAAGATACGGTTGAACTCTGTAAATTAATGGAAGCCAATGGCATCACCGCCATTAACATCACCAGCGGCTCACAGGAAACCCCCGAATGGTCGTGTCCTCCTTATTTCATGCCTAATGGCTGCAATGTTGATATTACCTCCGCTGTGAAAAAAGCGGGCGTTAAAATGCCCATCTGGGTTTCCGGTAAAATCATGACGCCGACTCTGGCCGAACAAATCCTGCATGATGGCGATGCCGATTTCGTTTGCCTCGCCAGAGGTTTAATTGCCGACCCGTACTGGCCTACCAAAGCCAAAGAAGGCCGGGTGGAAGATATTTGCCCCTGTATCTGTGACGACCGCTGTCTGGAAGATGTCATGGTAGATTTCCAGCCGATGTCCTGTTCCGTCAATCCGATGGTCGGCAAAGAACAGGAATATCAATCCAAACTGCCGCGTCTCACTAAAAAGAAGAAAGTCCTGATTGTCGGCGGCGGCCCCGGCGGTATGCAGGCCGCGATCATTGCCGCCCAAAGAGGCCACAAGGTCACAATTTGGGAAAAAGGCAGCGCTCTCGGCGGACAGTTGATTTTAGCCGCTATCCCTCCTGACAAGCAGGATTTGGGCAATTTGCTCGATTATTTGCGACTTCAGGTCGCCAAAGCCGGCGTCAAGGTTGTTCTCAATAAAAAAGCGACTCCTAAAGCTGTGAAAGCATTCGCGCCGGATTCCGTTATCGTCGCGGTCGGTTCGACTCCGTGGGTTCCGCCCATCCCCGGCATCGAAGGGAAAAATGTTATCAACTGCCGCCAGGTTTTGTCGGGCGAGAAAGAAGTCGGGAAAAATGTCGTGGAAATCGGCGCCGGACACGTCGGCTGCGAGACCTGTTTCTTCCTGTCCGAGAAAAAAGGCGCTAATGTCGTTATGACCTTCCCGGAACCGGCTATCGAAGCCAAATTCTGGATGTTCAAGAAATACTTCCTTGATAAACTGGCCAAAGACAATGTTAAAATCTATGGACATTGCCAGTACAAACAGATTACTCCGGAAGGCGTCGAAATTATCACCGAAGACGGCGTGACCATGTTCCTCAAATGCGATACCGTCGTCCTGTCCACCGGTTCAACCCCCGATACCGGTTTGGCCAAATCGCTGCGCGGTAAATACCTGGATTATGCCGAAATCGGCGACTGCGTCAAACCGCGTAAAATCCGCGAAGCCCTTGAAGAAGGTATCTGGTCCGCGGTTAATCTTTAAAGCATCTGATTCCCGGTTAATACCAAACATGCGAGGGGCTGGGATTTTCTTCCCGGCTCCTC
>JBKQML010000181.1:0-4791 GCA_052326545.1 Dehalococcoidales bacterium | reverse complement strand
GGTAGTGAAGTAAACCCGCAACGACGGATGGGGTGTGAGCGGTACGGATAAACAAAAGTGACGCCCCTCTCTCTAGCTCTCTCCCACGCTGGGGCGAGAGGACTGAGAACATAAAACATTCCAATATTCCCGGCTGTTATTGATTCTTGATTATTGACACTTGGTACTTGATTATTGTTTCTTGAATCTTGATTATTTGAGTGGAATCGTTGCTAACTTCGTCCGGACAGTATACAATAAGGCTCTGAAATGAGTATCGCCAGAGATTTATACCAGCTCCAGGAAATCGACACGGCGCTTGAAGCCAACCTTCAAGCGCAGAAAAAGGTGTCCGCGCAAATCGGGGAAAGCCAGATTGTCCTCAAAGCCAGAGCCAAACTGGATGAGGAAATGAAAAATCTGGAAAGACTGGCCGCGCAGCAAAAATCCACCGATTGGGAAATCGACGACCTGACGGCCAAAATCAAAGACACCGAGAAAAAACTCTACGGCGGTAAAATCTTTAATTCCAAAGAGTTGGGTAATTTACAGCAGGAGACGGACGACCTGAAAAAACGGCGTTCCGCCTTTGAAGATAAATCACTGGAATTGATGGACCAGCTTGAGATTATCAAAAAAGCAATCGAAAACAGTAAGGATGAACTGGCCAAAATGGAACTCCAATGGCAGGCGCAGCAAAAACAGCTCACCGCCGAATTAGAGCAATTGAAAGCTGCGCAAACTGCGCTCGAAGACAATCGCAAACAAATTACGGTAATAATTGACGCCGACGCTCTGGCAATGTATCAGGAACTCAGAAAAAGGAAAGGATTGGCGGTGGCGAAAGTAGAGCAGGGCATCTGCCAGGGATGCCGGATTACTTTGCCGAATACCGACCTGCAGCGGGCGAAGGGCGGCGGCGTGGTGCGCTGCAGCAGCTGCGGCCGGATTATCTTTCTCGCCTGAAAAACCATGAAATTAATCATTAATACCGACGGTTTATCCAAAGGCAACCCCGGCACCGCGGCCATCGGCGCGACGATCAAAGACGAACGGGGCAAAACGCTGGCGACAATCTCGAAACGCATCGGGATTACGACCAACAACGTGGAGGAATACAAAGCCCTGATTGCCGCCCTGCAGCAGGCTAATAAAATGGGCGGGACGGAGGTGGAAATCCGCGCCGATTCCGAACTGATGATCCGGCAGCTCAACGGCCGTTATAAAATCAAGTCCGCAGGCCTCAAACCTCTCTACATCGAAGCGACACAGTTACTGATGAAGTTCGAAACCGTGTCTTTAAAGCACATTCCCCGCGAACTCAACGCCGCAGCCGATAAACTGGCCAACGACGCGGTGAGATAAAACAATCATCCTATTTTCCTTCAACTTGTTACGTTTGATTAGATACATTAATTTGGTCATGTTATAATCATGGTGTCTTAATTACATCGTGAATGTGAACGATGGAGCATAAATGAAGTTCAGCGAATTAGTCAGGCTCCTGGAACATAATGGATTTGAGTTATTGAAAGAGAAAGGTTCAATTCGTTATTACCGGAAAGATGGTTGGGATAAACTGATTCGAATTGATTATCATGGTGCTAAGGAAATCCCCACAGGTACATGTGATGCCATTTTAAAAGCCGCCGGTTTGAAGGGACGAGGAGGGAAATAAAATGATAGATTTAAAATATTCTCTGGTGATCGAAGCGACTGAAGACCCAACATTTTTTACTTTTTATTCCCCGGACCTTGAGGGTTTTACCGGCGTCGGTAATTCTGTAGAAGATTGTCTTTATAAAGCAAAGTGGGGCATTGAAGAACACATCGCATTACTGAAAGAACACAAACTTCCCATCCCCCAAACAAATGCCAATCCTACAATCACCATTAAAAATGCGAAAAAGCTGGCGGCAGTAAACTAGTAATTCTCAGGCATATTTGTAATTTATATCTTAATAATATAAGATGAATCGGTATGTTGACCGATAATTATAATGAAGCTGAAATCCAGGCACTAATCGCGCTTAACGAAATTGCCTCGCCATTCAATAATCCGAACGATGCGCCGCACGTGCGCGCGCCGAAAAACATTACCGAAGCCCAAACCTATTTCCGCCGGTTTGCGCTGGACACTACATCCGCGTTCCTCATATTAAAAAAGAAAGGGATTGTTCAGGAAACAAAGGGCCAATTGCCTTTAACTCAAACAGGCAGGGAAATCGCCGATGAAATGCGGAGATTAAGGCCGCCGATTTATTACTGGTACCGTGATTTTTATTCCGCCGTCGAGACCAGCCGGGCGTTTGATGAATACAGTAGTCGTGTTTTCGGGGCAAATTTCGGGCAGCACGGTTTCAGCGACATCAATCAGATTCAAAAGATGCTAGATTTATTGAAATTGAACAAGTCATCAAAGGTTCTGGACATCGGCTGCGGCAACGGGAAAATGGCCGAATACGTTTCCGATTTAACTCAGGCTTTCGTGACCGGCATCGATTATATTCCTGAGGCGATCGAGCAGGCAATCAGGCGTACCCGAAATAAGCGGAACCATCTGGATTTCAAAGTCTCGAATCTGGAGTTATTGGATTTTGCGTCTGAATCCTTTGATACAATCATTTCCGTCGACACGATCTTTTTCGGCCGTAAAATGGAGGCCTCCATTGCCGGAGTAAACCGGATTCTCCAACCCGGCGGTAAAATGGCGGTTTTTAACGGAAATTATCAGGAAAAAGACTTTTTAAATGCCTTAACTGTAAACAGTCTGACTTACGAGGTTTATGATTTAAGTCAGGAGCATGTAAACCACATGCTGTTGAAACACCGGGTCGCAAAGGAACTGGAGCAGGCTTTTGCCGCGGAGGGCAATACATTTGTGTGGAAAAACCTGATGGCCGAATCATTCACCGACCTGAATTACCGGAAGCAACCGGATTATGACCCCGGGAAAAGATATTTGTATATCATAAAAAAACTACTTAATTAAGTTATTATATTCCGCTTTTTCAATCTATTCCATATGAATCTTGACGATAGATTATTATTTCGGTAAAATGTGCCTTATTCGTTTGATTAGAACCGGAGGACAGGACATGAACAAAGTGCAGCTTACGGACGGGAAAATATTGCTGCGTCCGGCGGAAATGAAGGATGTGAAGCAGATGTTTGCTGCCGTGCAGGAATCCAGGAAAGAAGTCGGTGTCTGGATGCCGTGGTGCCATGCGAACTATACTCCCGGGGAAACTAAAAACTGGATAAAGACGTGTCAAAAGGGACGGAAAGACGGTACGATTTATGATTTTGCGATTACCGATGCCCGGGACGGCACGATTTTAGGCGATTGCGGACTGAATGATATCAAGAAGACAGACAAGACCGCCAATCTGGGCTATTGGGTCAGGACCAGCCGGACGAAACAGGGTATTGCCACTGCCGCGACGTTATTATTGGCCGATTTTGGTTTTAAAGAACTCAAGTTGAACCGCATCGAGATTCTGGTCGCAGCTGATAATCCGGCCTCGCAGCGGGTGGCCGTGAAAGTCGGCGCCGTGCGGGAAGGAATCTTAAGGAACCGGCTGCTGTTACACGGCAAGATCCACGATGCGGTGATGTTTTCTTTGATTCCGAAGTAGGGTATTTTCCCCAATTTAGAGGAATCAATTACCGGTTAACCAGCCACACAAAATAGACGTTGATAAACAGGTGGATGAAAAAGGCCGGCCAGAAAGACTTGCCGCGGTAGGCCATATAGCCGAAGAATATCCCGGTAAACAAACAGCTGATGGTCTCAATTTCCGGCTTGCCGAGGTGCATCAGAACAAACGGGATCGTTTGGATAAGAATGCTGCCTTCTTTAAACTTTTCCTTCAAACCAAACAGCAAAAAACCGCGGTACATATATTCAATTGCTGCCAGACCAAGACAATTGATCAAAAAGTAGTGCAGGAAATTTAAGTGTTCCTGCTTGTAGTATTTTTGCAATGATGGCATGAATGAAACCGCATATAAAACAACGGCGGCGATGAGCCAAGTTACCAGGACATACTTCCACCAGATACGAAAGTTGCCGATACCCAGCCCGAAATTCAGGGGATTTTTCCGCAAAATAAGGATAATCACCAGTAACGGGAAGACCGCATAAAAAAGAAAAGTGCTGATGTCGCCGTTCCCGATAATATGATAGCGGTCTAAACTGATAAAAAGGGCAGCGGTGAGTATAACAATTGTCTCGCTGGCATTATTTTTCAGGAATTTTCCAAGTCCGGTAAATTCTTCCTTAAAAAAACGAATCAATAGTTTTTGTACCCCCTTGTACATTTGGCTTCGGCAAAGTCCTGCCGGCCTTCGGCCTGGCGCCCTAATCCCGTGCTGAGGAGAGCGGCCGAAGTAAGGTTTGAAATCCTAAATCCGATTTTTTACTAAGAACACTAAACCAATCATTGCCGGTAATGCCAAACCGGCGCCGTTGCGGTCATTTCACAGTCTCTCCATCAGCGTTGAAATTTGAGAATATTATATACCCCGTGATCAAAAAGAAAAACTCAAAATCCGAAATACGAAATTCCAAGCAATGTTCAATAAACAAAATACCAGGTGTTTCTAATAATTATTCGAATTTTTTGCATATTGATGATTGATATTTATAGCTTTCACGTGTCTGCGGCTTGACACTCTTTATTGTCAACAGATACAATAAAGTTTGTTGCCGAGGTAGCTCAGTCGGTAGAGCAGTAGACTGAAAATCTACGTGTCCCCGGTCCGATTCCGGGCCTCGGCACCAGCGGGCGGAAGTAATTCAGTGGTAGA
>JBKQML010000180.1:0-11653 GCA_052326545.1 Dehalococcoidales bacterium | reverse complement strand
GTTATGGCCGGTGGAAACAATCAAATTGACCTGTTTTATCTGGCCGGTTTTATCCACTTTATAATGGTGAATCAATGTGCCGCGCGGCGCTTCGATGACGCCCACGCCTTCTTCGTTGGTCACCGTGCCGTTCACCCAGATATCTTTGCCGCAAATCCGGTCGTCCTGGATTAATGCCTTAATCTGTTCGGCGGCGTTCAGCATTTCAATCATCCTGGCCAGGTGATAATATAACGAGCCGCTTAAAACCCCGTTTTTACCCATCTTGCGGGCTTCCTGGAATTCGTTGTTTGCTAAAGGCGTGCTGTGCCCTTCCGCCGCGTTGAAACGTCCCAGCGGACCCACTCTGTACATTCCGCCCGGATAGCCTAACTTTTTGTAGAAGGGGAATTTCAAGTAAGACCAATCTTCAACTTTTTCTTCGATGTAATTCAGGTAATTCTTCGGCGCAAATTTCTCTTCCAGCACCGCGCCGTTCTTGTCTTTTAGCCGGAGGTTGCCGTCATAGTATTCGACGTTATTATTCGCGTCTACCAGACCCATGTAACTGCTGTCGAAGCTGGCAAAAGTATCTGCCAGCGTTTTGTTCTCTTTGATGTATTCTTTTACCATTTCGACTGCCAGTAAAGAATCGGCAATCACCCGGTCGATCTGGCTTGTTATTATCTCCCGCTCCGTTTGCGACAGGGCTTTATTCATCCCGCCCGGAATCGCGGCGTTGGGGTGAACCCTTTTCTCCCCGAGATATTCGATAATTTTTTGCCCGAAAGAACGCAGGAAAACACCTCTCTTCGCCAGTTCCGGATCCGCGCCGATCAGGCCGATAATATTCCTCGTCGCAGGGTCGGATTCCATCCCGAAAAGGAGGTCCGGGCTGGCCAGATAGAAGAAATGCAGTGCGTGGGATTGTAAAAGTTGTGAATAATGCAGTAACCGGCGCAGCATCACCGCTGTCGGTGTCAGTTGTACGCCAAGAATCGCATCGCCGGCTTTGGCGGCCGCTAAATGGTGGCTGACCGGACATATACCGCAAATTCGCGGCGTGATGATACCCATTTCGTTAAAGAGACGGCCTTCACAGAACTTTTCAAAACCTCTGACCTGGGTGATGTGCAGGTAGGTTTTGTCCACCTGTCCCTGGTCGTTAAGATAAACGGTTACTTTTCCGTGGCCTTCAACCCGGCTAACCGGTTCGATCGTAATTTTATTACCCATCTTTTCTCTCTTTGTACTGATTATTCCGGGTTAATCAAAACGCATAATCTCGCCCGGCAAGACCGGCAGTCTGCCTTCGAGCAGTTCCGTTAAAGCGTATAGAATCATTTTGGGCGTAGGGGGACAGCCCGGTACATAACAATCGACTTTTACGACCTGATTTACCGGTCTGACCTTGGTTAAAAGAGGTAATTCCTTTGAATGTGGAGTGGCGCTGCCCGGAGTCGTGCTTTCCGTGGCATAATACCGGGAAGTAATTTCTTCGTTCGTAAACAGATTACGCATGTTATTGATTCCGCCGAAACAGGCGCAATCCCCCATGACCATCAGGATTTTACAGTTTGCCCTCAGGTCTTTGGCCACTTCCTCGTCGTGCTTATTGCTGATCGAACCTTCCAGGATTCCCACATCGCAAGGTGTAAATTTTTTAATGTCTGTGATGGGACTTTCCCCGAATTCCAGTTTATCCGCCAGACCAATCAGGGCCTCATCGAGGTCCAGAAAAGACATGTGACAGCCGGAACAACTATCCAGCCAGGCAGTCGCAACTTTAACCTTTGCCATTATTGCACCTCTAACTCCAACTCGGCGACGCGTATAATTTTTGCGTCAGCCGCTGTAAAATTTCTTCATCGGGGATTATCCCGTACCGCTGAATTACCGGGTTGGATTGTACCGCCCGTTTCCCTGCGGTAATATACGAGCCGCCGCGTTCATCCCAGATACGGGACGGCAGGACAACATCCGCGATGTCGACGACGGGAGAATGATAACCGGCCTGCACCACCAGATAATCGATGGTTTTTATCCATTCCAGCCATTCTTTATCGGTGTTATCATCACTGAGCAGCAAATAAAGTCCGCGCGGCTGCTGCGTTTTGATATCTTTGGTTGCCGCACCCAAATCCCAGGCTCCCTGGCTGTTAATACTCGGTTTGAGGAATATCAAATTCAAACGGTCGCCGCTGCCGTTCTGTACCAGGTATGTCAGGTTTAACAAACCGGTGACCAGTTCGGTGTCATTCTGGGCGGTCAGTTTATTTCCGTAAATAACATAGACATTTTTACTCTGACTTAGTATTTTCGCCGCTGCCTGTAACTGTTTCTCGGTTACAGAAGTTTTCGCCGTCACTTTATCGGCTTCATAAAGACTCAACACACGGGAACGCTCCGGCTTTAATTCGGCCAGAGATTTATTATTACTGATTACCATTTTGGCCAGCCCATTGATCAGTACGCGTTCCGTACCGGCTGACGGTTTCAGCCAGAGTTCGGACCAGAGCGGCAGCATATCCTGGTTGGCATCAACTATGATCAGTTTGGCCTGGTTCTGGTTAACGGCACGCCGTATCAGGTTACCGATGACCGGATTCGTTCGGTCCACATCTGCGCCGACCGCCAGGATACAGTCTGCTTTTAATAAACCCTCGATGCCGGGGTCAACTTCGGGTGTGGTTCCGCCGTTGGCATACTGGCGGATACCGGATGAAATCAGCCGGTATTCCTTACCGTCCAGGGTATCGATTATTTTACTTTTCAATGTACCGGTAATCAGTTTCTGGAATTGGTTAATGGTTTCGTTGGTGATTCGTGATGACATCAGACCGCCGCAATTATTACCCAGCTCGTGAAATTTCTGTGCTACTGTGTTCAGGGCTTCATCAATTGTGCAATTGACCAGTTCGCCCTGGGCATTGCGCATCATCGGTGATGTAATGCGGGTCCTTGGCTCCGCTAATTGTTCGAACCTGCCGATTTTGCACAGCGCTCCTCTGGGTGAAGTCCTATCGGTTGTTTCAATACGTACCAGGTTTTGATCTTTGATCTCCGCTTTGATTTCACAGCCGATGTCGCAGCCCTGGCAGATCGTGTCCGCGGTAGTGCATTCTGTCGAACGGCCTTTATACAGGCTGGCTTTATTAATGATGGCGCCGGTCGGGCAAGCCTGCAAACACGAGCCGCACAGAGTGCATGAGGACTCCCCCAGCGGCTGATTGATATCGGCCGCGATCATCGTCTCCCGGCCGCGGCCCCCAAAATCCAGCGTGCGTAAGGCGGCTACTTCTTTGCAAACACGGACACAACGTCCGCACAGGATGCAGCGGTTGTGGTCGATGGCCAGGAATTTGCTCAGAGTATCTACCGGCAATTTCGGGAAAAGGCTCTGGAATCGGTTGTTATCCATCTGGTAGCGGTAAGCCATTTTCTGTAATTCGCAATCGCCGCTCGATTCGCAGAACATGCAGAAATGATTCCTCTCTGCGAACAGCAACTCCAATACCTGTTTGCGGTATCTTTCAATTTGCGGTGTATTTGTTTTGATTACCAGTCCGTCACGCGCCGGATAATTGCAGGCCGGGACGGGTTTTTTCTCAGTTTGTATTTCTACCACGCAGAGACGGCAGGCCCCTACATCACTTAAACCATCGAGGTGACAAAGTGTCGGTATATCGATACCGTTAGCCCGGCAAATTGTCAGGACGGTATCTCCACTTTTTCCTTTCACGGACTGACCGTTAACGGTCAGGGTTATTTCTTGCATAAATTTATCCTCCGATATCCAGGTCGCATCGCAAACACCGTGAGGCTTCGTTCTTGGCCTGCTCCGGGGTGAAAGCTAAGGCCACTTCTTTGAATGAAGTTTTTCTTTTTTTCAACGGTATTTCATTTTCAACCGCGCGGGCTCGTTCTTTCGTTTCATCATCGGTCGGCACTGTCTGCGGAGTGGGAATCGGCTCATAGCTGTATCTCTCTACCCGCGGTCCGGGGTTTTTGCCTTGCAGATAGCGTTTAATGGAAGAAGCGGCACGCTGACCGTGAGCAATGGCTTCGATAACCGTCCGCGGGCCTAAAACAGCATCACCGCCGGCGAAAATACCGGGATGTGCCGTCGCCAGCGTCCGGCTGTCCGCCGCAATTAAGGTATCTTTGACTTCAATACTGTTATTCTTGATGAAGGAAGTGTCCGGTCTTTGCCCGATTGCTTCAATAACTGTATCCACTTCCAGTTCAAACTCAGAACCGGCGATGGGTTTGGCGACTTTGCGGCCGGAATGATCGTAATCACCCAAATCCATTTTCGTCAGAACCAGGCTTTTGGCATTCCCCTTATCCGCAATTTTTACCGGATTGGTCAGGAAATGGAAGATAACTCCCTCTTCTTCCGCGGCCTTGACTTCTTCGGCCATGGCCGGCATATCAGCCCGTTCGCGGCGGTAGATTAAATGGACCTCGGCACCCTTCCGGAGTGCCACCCGGGCGGAATCCACTGCCGAATTGCCGCCGCCAACGACGGCGACCCGTTTGCCCACGTCCACTTTGTCGCCCAGACTGATTTTCCGCAAAAATTCAATGGCATCGTAAACGCCGGGTAAATCTTCTCCCGGTATATTCATCTTCATGCCCAGATGCGCGCCGGTCGCAATGAAGACTGCTTTATAGCCGTCATTCAGTAAGGCGCTTGTATCTTTCACCGGCGTTTTCAGCTTTATCTCAACACCGATGTCTTTGATTTCATCGATTTCTTTCTGTAATATGTCCTTGGGCAGACGATATTCCGGAATACCGACTGCCAGCATCCCGCCGGCCACCGGCAGGGCTTCAAAAATCGTCACCGGGTAACCGTCCATCGCCAGGTCCCAGGCGGCGGATAAACCGGCCGGTCCGGCGCCGATAATAGCGACCTTCTCGGTTTTGGCAGGTTGGCATTTCTGTGTAATCCTGGCGCCGGTATTGTATACATAATCGGCCGCAAACCTTTTCAGGTCGCGGATGGCCACCGATTCGTCAACCTGTGCGCGGTTGCATTTTAATTCGCAGGGATGGTGACAAACGCGCCCGCAAATTGCCGGTAGCGGGTTCCTTTGTTTAATCAAAGCGTAAGCTTCGACAAATTTTCCTTCTTTAATCAGGCTGACATAACCGGGAATGTCCAGTTCCACCGGGCAGGTATGCTGACAGGGCGATTTGAACAGATGACGACAAACCGCCGCCGGACAATGTTTATCGATAATGTGGGCTTCATATTCCGCTTTGTAGTGGCGTAATGTGCTTAATACCGGGTTCGGACTGGTTTGCCCCAAACCGCACAGCGAAGTCGAGGTAATCATATCCGCCAATTGGTTCAGCGCGTCCAGGTCTTCCATCTCCGCTTCGCCGCGGCTGATTTTGTCCAGTATTACCAGCATTTGGGGAATACCGGCGCGGCAGGGGGTACATTTACCGCAGGACTCCTCAGAAGTAAATTGCAGGAAGCTGTTTTTCACGATATCGATCATGCAGTTATTTTCATCCATCACGACCACGCCGCCGGAGCCCATAATTGCTCCCTGTGCCGGCACTGATTCGTAATCGATGGGGGTATTAATCGCTTCAATCGGAATGACGCCGCCCGAAGGCCCTCCGAGTAAGGCGCCTTTAAATTTCTTGCCGTTGGGGATACCGCCGCCAATGTCAAAAACCAGTTTGCCTAATGTCGTGCCCAGCGGCACCTCTACCAGTCCTGGATTATTAATTTTCCCGACCAGGCACAGCGTCTTGGTGCCTTTGCTTTTTTCGCTGCCGACTCCGGTAAACCAGCTCGAGCCGTTTAAAATAATCGTCGGCACGTCCGACCATGTCTCGACATTATTAATCGTAGTGGGTTTCCCGAACAGACCGCCGCCGACGTTCGCCGGGAAAGGCGGTCTCTGGTGCGGGTTACCGCGTTTGCCCTCGATGGAAATCAGCAAAGCTGTTTCCTCACCGCAGACAAAAGCGCCGGCGCCGGGGAAAATATCGATATCAAAATTAAAGCCTGTTCCCAGTATATCTTTACCCAGCAGACCGTAGGCTTCTGCTTCTTTTAGGGCATGTTGTAAAGTTTCAATCGCTAACGGGTATTCGGCGCGGATGTAAGCATAACCCTGTTTCACGTTGCCGATGGCATAAGCCCCGATGGCCATCCCTTCCAGGACGGCATGGGGGTTACCTTCGAGTTCGGCTCTGTTCATATAAGCCCCGGGGTCACCCTCATCGCCGTTGCAGACGACATATTTTTCATCGCTGACGGCGCTGCGCACAAAACCCCATTTGGTGGCCGTGGCAAAACCGGCACCGCCGCGTCCCCGTAATGTGGCCTTTCTTACCTCGTCGAGGACTTCTTCCGGTTTCATCTGCGTCAGTGCTCTGGCCAACGCCAGGTAACCACCGCGGGATATATATTGCTCGATATCCATCGGGTCCAGGTCCTGGTTGTGCAGGACTCTCGTCTCTTGCATCGCCATACGCGGCGCTTTTAGGTCCATCATCCATTCTTTTACAGGTTTGCCCCGTAGTAAATGCTGTGTAATAATCCGTTTTACTTTTTCACCATCGACACTGTAATAGATAACCTTTTCCTCACCGGGGATCAGCACGGTTACGGTCGGCTCGACACCGCAAAGTCCGATACAGGCTGCTTTCTCAACGACGATATGTTCAAGTTGTCCCGAATTTTCGCCGCCGGTTTTCAGCGCTGCCAGTTCCCGGTTAAAAGCCTCGAGCACTTTATCCGCGCCGGAAGCAATGCCGCAGCTCCCCAGATGTACTTTTACCTGAGTCTGTCCGTCTAATGCTGCCTGTTTCGATTTAGCAGACTCATAAATAATATTCAGTTCAGCTACCGATTTCAATTGTTTTATCATTGCTTTCACCTAGTTGTATGAATCCAGGATTTCATTCAGTTTACCTGGTTTTACTCTGCCGTGAATATCGGTTCCTACGGCCATTACCGGAGACAGGCCGCAAGCCCCGAGACAACGGACGATTTCCAGTGAGAAACGGCCGTCAGGCGTAATCCCGCCCGGTTCCAGATTCCAGTCTTTCTTTAGTCTTTCCAGGATTTTATCTCCGCCTTTCACATAGCAGCTGGTACCCAAACATACCTGGAGGACATATTTTCCCTTTGGTTTCATCGAGAAAAAGTGATAGAAACTGGCGACGCCGTAAACTTCACTGAAGGGGACTTTTAAATCATACGAAACTGCGGCCATCACCGGTTTCGGCAGATAACCGACAATTCCCTGTGCCTGCTGCAGGACGCGTATCAAAGCCCCTGCCTTTTCTTTGTTATCGTCTACAATCTTTTGGATATCATCGAACAGTTTGCCGCTGTTACCTTTGACCAGCTTTTCGATTTCCGTAATTTCGGCCGGAGTGACGTCGTGCTTGATTACTCCTTCAAATTGATTGATAACACGATAAATTTCCGCCAGTTCTTCTTTGGTGGTGCCACTTTTGATTACTTCTTCAACCCGTTGAACTTTTGTCTTCATTAACCTACCCTGGAAATTTTTTCTTTAGCTCGTTGCGCGGAGGTTGGATGAAATACCCCATTAATAATTGTAATTTTAATCGGCCTGTATTTCCAAAGTTCACAAAAAAGCCGGGAGTTTTTCTTTTCACCTATCTTTATTAAACCATATTGGGTTTACGGCTGCATCCGTATTCAGGGTAATACTGTTTGCATTTTTCATTACGTCGGTTGGATAAAGCGTAAATCGCTCTGCGTATCGGATTAGGTATAAATGCCTAATCTATTATTTATTTTCTATCTTCAAAATAGTTGACATAAAACATCTATATAGAGCTTAAAATTAATTGAATTTGTTTTTATTCTACTTTACTTAATACCCCGACCGTGAGGTCGAGGGATTGAGTTCTTCCAAACAACATAAAATCTCCAGGTGAATTCAACTTACTTGTGAAGTTAGGTATGAAGAGTTAAAATAATTACGGGTGAGATATGTCTAAAATAAGAATTATTTTGGCCGATGACCATGTAATTTTACGCCAGGGGACACGGCAGCTGCTGGAACACGAGTCCGATATGGATGTAGTCGGTGAGGCGAGTGACGGCGCTGAAGCGGTCGAACTGGTGAGTAAACAAAAACCTGATGTCGTTATTATTGATGTCGCGATGCCCGGCATGAATGGCATTGAAGCCACAAAAAAAATCAAAGAAATTTTACCGGGCACCAAAATACTGGTGTTAACCGGTTATGATTACGATGAGTACATCTTTAGCCTCCTTGAGATTGGCGCCGCCGGTTATCTCTTGAAAGATGTCAGCGGTGATGAACTGGTCGGCGCGATACGCGCGGTATATATGGGCGAACCCGTTCTCCATCCCACGGTGATGCGTAAGTTGATGGACCGTTGCAAAACCATGAGTCCCAGGCAGACGGAAACCCCGGTCGGCGTGCTGAGTAAGCGTGAAATGGAAGTATTAAAACTGGCCGTGAGCGGGAAAAGCAATAAAGACATCGCTGAAACGCTCAACATCAGTTTACGTACCGTCCAGGCGCACATGCGGAGTATTTTTAATAAAATCGGGGTTGGCTCCCGTTCTGAAGCGATTGTCTGCGGCCTGAAGAAAGGCTGGTTTAGCCTGGAAGATATCTCCTGAAAGGTCAGATGAACAAGGAACAAAAACTAATCGCTCCAAACGCTGCCGAGCTGGAAAATCAGTGTAAAATTCTCCAGCAGAAATTGGATGCTCTGACCGTCAGCGAAAAACGGCTCGGCATGCTGAACGCCATCTCCGCCACTCTCTATGATTCGCTGGAGTTGCCCGGCGTTTTCGACAAAGCAGTCCGCATGGTCAGTGAACTCATGTCCGCTGATATTACTTTGCTTTACAGTGTTAATGAAGCTGCTCAGGTATTGGAATTAGTAGCGTCTCAAGGCATTTCCCCTGAATTAGTGCCTGAAATCCAACGTCTGAAGACCGGTCAGGGAATATACGGGGATGTAGTAAAAACCGGAAAAGGCCTGATAATTGAGCATAATACCGGTAGTCCGCCGGAGTTTAGCCGCTTCTTTTTTCAAAAGAATATCCATACCCAAATGGTTATTCCGCTGGTTTTTCAGGAGCGCGTCAGCGGTGTTCTTTGTATCGGGGTGCGTCCCTCGAAACAGTTTACCAGCTATGATCGGGATTTGATGATATCCGTCGGTCGGGAAATTGCCGTCGCTATCGAGAATGCCCGTCTCTATGGAATTCAACGCCGGATTACGGAACAATTGAGGCTATCCGAAGGGAAATACCGCCGTCTCTTTGAACTGGCCAGCGATGCTATCTTTGTCACCGATTTAGACGGTAAATTAATTGAGATAAATCGTGCTTCCGCGGAACTGATGGGCGACACGGTGGAAGATGTTATCGGCAACGATATCCGACGATACCTCTCCCCAGAAGAACTGGAAACAGCACGCCGCGTGCGCAGGGCTCTGTTATTGGGGCAGCCGTTCCCCCAACCCTATGAGCAAAAGTTGATTAGAAATGACAAATCGGAAGTAATCCTGATGTTATCTTCAAACCTTATCAAACATGGTGATGAACCGCCTGTTTTCGAACATGTCGCGCGTGATGTCACCGAAGAACGGCGCATGCAGGATAATCTCAGGCAATATGTGCAGCAGGTTACACGTATTCAGGAGGAAGAAAGAAACCGCATCGCCCGTGACCTTCATGACGAGACAGCCCAGGCCCTTTACGCCCTGACCCGGCAGCTGGACAATTTTATCCGCAGCTCCCCGAACTTACCGGCAGAGACGTCTTCTTTCCTCAAAGGTCTGGTGGAACAGACTAAAACCATCTCTCAGGAGGTGCGTCGCTTCAGCCAGGATTTACGCCCGCCGCTGCTGGATGACCTCGGCCTGTTATCCACAATCCGCTGGCTGACCGGCGACATGGAACACCGGACTCATATTACAGTGAAATTGACGGTCTCGGGTACAGAGCGGCGTTTGGCGGCGCACGTCGAATTGGCAATTTTCCGCATCATTCAGGAAGCCCTGCGTAACGTCGAAAAACATGCCTCCGCGACACAGGTTGAAGTTAGTATCGAATATGAGGAAAAGAAAATTAATATTTCTGTGGTGGATAACGGCAAAGGGTTCAAGCTGGCCGGAGAAGTGGGTGATTTACCGCGAGAAGGTCGTCTGGGTTTGATGGGCATGAAAGAACGGGTAAATTTGCTCGGTGGTGAAATTACCATCACTTCGGAGGCGAATCAGGGCACGCATGTCCTGATTCAATTACCGGCCTAGCGGCCAACACATCTTGGTAAAGTGCAAGATCTCCCTCTCCATACCGGCGAAAGCCGGTATCCACAGGTCGGTTAGATAAAATCACCTGCAGCCCTTACCCTACTTATCGTTCCCGCGAACGCGGGAATCTATCAAACCAACCTTGCCTTACTATATCCCCGAAATACAATTCATAGGAATAGCTGACCGCGGATAACTAACCGCTATTTCTTATTTCTTTATTATTTGGCTTTTGGATTTTGGTATTTGAGAATTTATTACTGTAGGGTGGGCGCAGCCCACCGTTCCCAATCCTTGTCTGCAAAACTGGGTAATCGATTTAAATACTGCATCCATTGTCATTCTTGAGGCTTTTAAAGCCGAAATACTTACGACAGCAGCCGTAATGTACCGACCTGATTGGGAATCCAGATACAATAAAATAAAGGGGGGAGTTCCTTTTGGAACACCCCCTTTTAACTGATAACTGATAACTTTCTTATTTTTCTACCGGTACGCGATTGTAAGGCCGCGGATAAATTACGGGACCGTGTTCCCGTGACGGCAGAATTACGGTTGCACCGCCGGTTACAGAAACTGCGCCGGTCTGCATCACGTTCTGCATATCGATATCCACGCAGTATTTGCCGTCATCAACGTATTTCCTGGTGACTTTGCCTTTTACCCAGGTGGTATCGCCTTCCATTACGAATCGGCGGATTTGCGCGTCGAACTTCCACAGGAAGCCGTCATCGCCCATCCAGTTGGTGAGACAAATGAAGCGCCATGCCTCTAATTGCTGTCCGACGGCGAAACTTCTCTTTACTATTGTTACACCGTATTCCATTCTGGTTTCGGCCCAGGGGATTTTCTTCCAGATGATGCGATTCAAACGGTCTGACAGGTTATGCGCATGTCCGCCGGCATGCCAGGCATTCATTTCAACCTGGCTTAACGGCCCGCGCACTACCGGCTGCAGCTCATCGCCGACTTTAACGTCTTCCCAGTAGCGGGGTTTCGCACCGCGGATTTCTTCCGCATCCTGCGCGTTATAAATATCTTCGATTTCCTTTTTAGTATAGACAGGGACTTGTTCGATTTCGGTATTTGCCTGGATATTCCGCTTAGCCACTTCGTTGACATCCGCCCATTGGTCGTAAGCCATGTAACCGGCGACTAAATCGCCGCCCTGGCGGTAATAATCGCACTGTTCGTAAGAGAGCAATTTGCGTCCGGCCCAGGCGCTATGCATTTCCTTATTATCGGAGGGGCACATCACCCGATAGGTAAATTTGTCCTCGACGCAGATGGGTTTGAACCACTCGCGGGCGCAACCCGAATAATACCCGGCGATTTCCGGAATCATCGGGCCGTGGTCCAGCGGTGA
>JBKQML010000179.1:0-4073 GCA_052326545.1 Dehalococcoidales bacterium | reverse complement strand
AAATCTAAATTTGTTGTTATATAACAATATAATATATTTATAACACTTTTCCTGTGGGGGGGGATAATGGGGTGGGTCGCTGGGGGAATATTCGACTGTGTTTACTTAACATCCTGTTTTAAATTTCAACCCGAACAAAACTTAGCTCTTTCCACAAAAATCATCGTTCTTTTGTGCTAAAATTGATAACGTTCAGTAAATATTTCAGGAGAACCCGTCATGTTGGAAATCAGGCGTTATCAGGATGCCGATCATCCCGCCGTTTGGGAACTTCACCATCTGGCGCTCGGGCCTACCGGCGCTTACTTCCGCAGCGGGAAATGGGATGCCGACCTGCACGACATCCGGAATCACTACCTGAATAATGGCGGCGAATTTTTAGTTGGTATTTTGGATCATAAAATTGTTTGCATGGGTGCCTTTAGAAAAAAGTCCGCTACTCTGGCAGAAATTAAAAGAATGAGAGTCCTTCCTGAATATCAGAGAAGAGGATTCGGTCAAACGGTCTTGAATCAGTTGGAAGAGAAAGCTTCCCAACTGGGATATACGGAATTGTGTCTGGACACCACCACGCTGCAAATTGCGGCGCAAAAAATGTACCGGAAAAACGGCTTTACCGAAGTACGTCGGGGATTAATGCCGCCGTTTGAGTTAATTTATTACCATAAATACCTTCATTCAACCGGATAGTGCAATCACTGCCAGTAAAAATCGAAAATCTCTGAATTTGGAGAAAAATTTAATTGAAAATTCAATGGTTTGGCCAGGCCTGTTTCTGTATCGCTTCAGAAACAGGTTTAAAGCTGATTACCGACCCTTATCAGACCGGTTCCAGTCCCCGGTTTCTCTATGCCCCGGTCAACGCATCGGCTGATATCGTCACGGTCAGCCACAACCACGGCGACCATGATAATGTATCCGCTGTCTCGGGAAATCCTGTTGTTGTCCGCAATCCCGGAATCACCGGCCTGAAAGGCATCGAAATCAAGGGTCTCTTGACCTTTCATGACAGGGTCAACGGTGCCCGACTCGGCGTCAATATTGTTTTCACGTTTCAGATGGATGGCATCCGGCTGACCCATCTGGGTGACCTCGGACACCCGCTCGCACCGGCGCAAATCGCGGAATTAAAAGGTACGGATATTTTATTTGTTCCCGCCGGTGGCGGAAATCCACGGGATTTTCAGGACGTCATCAACCTGTGGGAACAATTAAAACCACGCATCGTTATCCCCATGCACTTTATGACGGTGCATTGTCTGTCCCAAAAATACCGGGCCGAAGACCTGTTTCGTCTTGTGCCAATCGCTACAATAATTGGTGCCGGTGAAATTTGTGTTACATCGAAGAGCTTACCCGCGCCGACGCAAATGTTTATTCTAGACCCTCTGCGTTAACTCAATTTAAATAAGATGTTTTATGTAAAGGAGATCATATGCAAATCTTAATGATATCCGGCAGTAGAAACCGGGAAGGACGCACCGCCCGGGCAATGGCGGCTATCGGCAAAGGAGTTGCTGCAGCCGGGGGCAATTCTGAATCAATTTTCCTGCCTGAACTTAACTTCGAAAGGTGCCGCCAGTGTGAAAAAGATGGTTGGGGAATTTGTCGAACTGAGCACAGCTGTATTATCAAAGACGATTTTGACTCCGTGGTCATTAAGCTGAAAACAGCCGACGTCGCCGTTTTTGCCAGTCCTGTGTATTTTTTCGACCTGAGTGAGAGTATGCGCTCTTTTCTTGACCGGCTTCGCCGTATCACCCCCAGACCGGGTCCGGGCACTCCATCCCGCCGTATTCAGACTCTACCGGGTGTCTCCCCGGTGATGCCGCCCGCGGGTGCTGCACCTGCTATTGGGCTGTGTCTCGCTGGTGGTGGCGGTCGTGGCGCCCCATGGTGTTGCGTGATGCTGGAAAGAATGCTCCCGGAATGCGGATTTGATGTGGTGGATATGATTCCGGTTAACCGTCAGAACCTGGAATTTAAATTGCCGATATTGGAGCTTACCGGCAAATGGCTGGTCACCAAACCAACCTCAGGCCGGCGGCCTGAATAGCTGAATAGTTTCGTAAATATCTACTTTGCCAGGTAAATGTAGAGTGACCGTTATCGGTTTATGATTTAGGTTTTAACCTGCGCAGTCTGTGTTGTTCCGACCTGAGAAGATTTAACCCTTTGCATCCAAACTTTGACGTTTCAATTTGATATGGTTATACTTATCACTGAATTCAGCGGAAAAATCTGATGAGGAGGTAAAAAATGCCTATCGTTCATGTAGATTTTTGGGAAGGTGTTGGAGAGGAAAAAGTTAAAACGATGATCAAGGGCATCACAAAAGTTATCGCGGATTTGGGCGTTCCCGAACAGGCTATTGAAGTGATCGTTTATGAGATTCCCAAAACGCACTGGGGCATTGGTGGTGAGCCGGCTTCAGAAAAACTTAAAAACGTATTGCCACCCGGGTAGAATTTGTTCTTGGCCTTGTCGAAAAAGTTACACTTTCAATATTCCAGTGTCTTTTGATACTTGGTGATAAAACAATTATTCAAGGAGAATAAGGTCTTGGATTTTACAATCGGTAAAATAAAAAACGGATGGACATTAGAGAAACGAAATGGCCAGGTTGAACTCTGGTTCAATCACAAAAATAAAACATATGGTATATATTTGCATGATAAACCTGAGCAGTGGACAATGCAGGCAATCGTTAAATCTAAGACAGATGCGGATAAATTCTTTGTAATGATTAACGATATGGTAAGCTAGCTTTCAAATGCGACCGGAACTTGAATCTGAGATTGTCCGATCTACTGTATCCAATACCCGGCAGACATTCTATCAGGTTGTTCAAAATAGGGATAAAAAACTTGAATGCTTTACTGAGAACTAATCCGCTCGGTTAAAAGTTTTCCATCTGATTTGTCGGTGAATGATAAATAAATTAAATTTAATATTTTTCTGCAGCGTTTGCCACTTTTTTAAGCAAAGATATCAATTGCTGGCGTTCGTCCTCGGTTAAGATCGCCATTATTTTCTCGACTGCGTTCATTTTATTGCTATTTTCATAAGTCTCGATACCCTTTTCGGTTAATTCAAAACTTATCAGGGCTGATTTCGGTGTTTCTCGCACCTTCCGCACCAGTCCATTCTTTTCCATCCTGGTTATTTGCTGGGAAAGTGTATTGATTTTCCTGTCAGTATGTTTGGACAGTTCAGTAAGTGTTGTCTTGTGTCCAATACTGCTAAGGATGAATAAAATCGTTGCCTGCCGCGGAGAAATACTGTATGGATTCAGCTCTTTTTGTTGGGCTCTATTCATGTAGTGTCTTACTTTGCCTATTAAATATCGCGAATACTTACTGCTATTTCGTGATATTATTTCCTCCATCATCACACTACTTCCCTTATTCATATCGGTAATCATAATTTATTTTTCACACACCTGATTACTTCTGATTTAGAATTCCAAATAGCTGTATTGTTCAGTATAACTTAGGCTGTCGGTATTAATCAATGTTTTATTTTGATTCAGATGACTTCCATGTTGGTTGCTATGAAGCTGAATTACTCGACTCCTTCCTGCGTTGCTATTTTCCTGAATAATTTGTTACTAACTGTTATTTCCCAAAATATGCTGTTTCCCAAAATATGCTTGACAAAACCCTAAAATGATGTTATGCTTTCGTTTAATTTACAATATTCTATAGCGAATTTCGTATTGGAAAATAATAGAATCTACCAATAAATTATTAAAGGTCGATTTTTTATCTAAAGTAAGGCTGGTCTTGCCAGGGGGAGTCCAGGGTACTGTTAGTTTGTGGTTGGACTTACAGCTAAGTGGAGTAATTTGCCCCCTCCCGTGATGGAGCCCTGGGATTAATCGGGTTTATTGACTTGACCAGCTTTACTTAAATCAAGAATATTCTGTAAATAAGGATACGGTCTGTTTCCTCGGAGTCTTAAATAAACAAGGGAGGTCAAATGAAAAGAGGAGTTATCTGGATTGTACTCACTGTTCTCATGGTAACATCACTGGTATTGGCATCCTGTTCTTCGTCAACCACGACAAGCGC
>JBKQML010000178.1:0-8540 GCA_052326545.1 Dehalococcoidales bacterium | reverse complement strand
ATTGACAATATTGGCAATCAGCTTGCGGTAGCGAGATTCGTGGAATTTCTCTACTTTGGAAATCTGCTCGAAAGACACGGCAATTTCCGTGAAACCTTCTTCTCTGGCAATTTTTGCGAAATTGGCATAAAGTGCAGTCCATTCCATGTTTTCGCCGGCGGCAGCTGCTGCCAGGTTGGATTGTGTATCCTGGATCATGCCGGCGGGATAAGCGGCCACAATCTCGACATCGCCGCCTACGAGATAGTTGAAAAATACTTTAGCATGTTCCTTTTCATTTTCGGCGGTTTCGGTGAAAATGTTGGCAATTTGTTCGAATCCTTCTTTGCGGGCTTTACTGGCGAAATAGGTGTAGCGGTTCCTGGCCTGGGATTCTCCGGCGAAAGCTTTTAACAGGTTCTGTTCGGTTTTTGTTCCTTTGATTGAATTTGCCATTTCTTACTCCTCCTATTTTCGTTAACTCTATTATAAAGGTTTTGAAAAAACAAACAGACATCGCCGGTAAGTATAATTACAGGGTGCATCGGCAGAATTGACGATTAGAGTCAAATTGTGTTATATTTCTGGAGTTGGTAGCGTAGCTCAGTAGGTAGAGCAGAGGACTCATAAGCCTCCGGTCGGCGGTTCGATTCCACCCGCTACCACTTCTTTTTCTACACATAGGATATCACAAGCCGAACCGAAGATTCATCCTTCTTTTTTCATTACACAATTTTGGCATCCGCAATGAATGCCAGACTATCCCTTTCAAAATAGCCACGATTTGAGAGCGGTTGGTCTTCCGGCGGAAGCGTCGGTGTGTTATTTAGATGCGGTTTGGTCAAAGGTAGTGGCAGTCAGGGTAACAGTGAAAGACAAACTCGCCGTTGGTATCCAGATACATGTTTCCACCGATACAACGGGGACAACGTATCCATGAACGATGTTTCTCAAAATGATTGGCCACCGCCCGGACACATGTTTTGGCAGTTCTATAATTGTTTCGTTCCTTCAATTCCGTTGTCATCAGACACCTCCTATAATTTCGATGAATGTAATTTATTGTTCCTTACTTAATACCCCGACCGTAAGGTCGTGGGAAGTTTATTTCTCATTCCATTCTGACGTAAGATTACATTCGGTGTAAGGCATAAAGGGACAGTTGTTATTGACCGCGGGGTTCACTTCTATGAGCCGGAGGTATCATGGGTCTGATTTAGACTGCAATTTCTGACTTTATTTGTTTAGTGATTTTAGATCTTGTTTATATCGGGACAGGCAATTATGATACGATAGACATATTATTGGCGATGATAATTGTTGCATTGCAATACAAAACGCAGGATTTCCCCTGGAGGATGAAGGAGTTATATTGGAAAGGCAAGCAGCAACCGGCGGTAACTGGTGGGATAAACTTGGAAAGCCGCAGTATGGCGGCGAAATGGTTTTCCGTCTCAACCGGAAAATTGTGAATTTTGACCCTTATTACGGCGTGCATCTTACACAGATACACACGGCCTGGATGGAAAGATTACATGCCGTCGATTGGACTTTAGACCCGTCAATAGCCATCGATAGCAAAGGACGGTATCCGGCCCGCGGTAAAGGTTATCTGGCCGAAAGCTGGGAATTTACCGACCCGTACACTTATGTTGTCCATCTGCGCCGGGGAGTCCACTGGCAAAATATCCCGCCGGTAAACGGACGTGAATTTGTGGCCGATGACGTGGTGTTTCACTTCCACCGGATGTACGGTCTCGGCAGCGGCTATACGAAGCCAAGCCCGGCCATGGCCGTTGCAGCGGCGCTTAAAGAACTGATCTCCGTAACGGCAACTGATAATTACACTGTTGTCTTTAAATGGAAAACAGCCAGCCGGGAATTCATTATTGATTCACTGCAGGAAGTCGGCACCTCGCTCTGTATCGAGAACCCGGAAGCAGTCAGGAAATGGGGAGACTTGCGGGACTGGCATCATGCCGTCGGCACCGGTCCCTTTATCTTGAAGGAATTTATTCCCGATGTTTCAGCCACACTGATAAAAAATACCGATTATTGGGGATATGACGAACGGTACCCGCAGAACAAGCTCCCCTACATCGATAAACTAAAGTTAATGATAATACCGGAACAGGAAACAACTCTGGCGGAGATGATGGCCGGCAGAATCGATGCTGCCGACCAGATTTCGCCGGCGCTGGCCCACGAATTGAAGAAAACGAATCCTGAAATCTTACAGATATATGACCCGGCCAACACGGCGGTCACCATCGACCCGAGAAATGACCGGCCGCCCTTTAATGATATTCGTGTCCGTCAGGCCATGCAGCTGGCAATCGACCTATCTGGTATTGCGAAGAACTACTACAAGGGCAGTGTCGAACCGTACCCTTCATCTTTAACCTCAAGAGCTCTGAAGGGGTGGGGATTCCCCTACGAAGAATGGCCGCAAGACCTGAGGAACGAATATGCCTATAACCCGATGCTGGCCAAAAAATTGCTGGCGGATGCCGGTTATCCCCACGGGTTTAAAACCAATATTATCGCCGATACAACCGGCGACCTGGATTTACTGCAAGTGGTGAAGTCTTACTTTGCCGATGTCGGTATCGATATGGAAATCAGGCCGATGGATTCTACCGAATGGATTGCTTTTGTGCTGAACGGTCATCAGCACGACCAGTTGGCGCAGCGCCCAATTGCGCCATACGGCCACCGACATGACCCAATCAGGCAGCTCGGCCGTCTGCGTACCGGTTCTTCTTCTAACTACCTGATGATTAACGATCCCATTTTAGATGCATTTCAGCCTAAAGCTATTGCCGCCGAGAGCGAAGAAGAGGTAAAGCAAATTCTGCAAAACGCGAATGAATACATCGCACGACAGCACTTTGCGATATCTCTGCTTTCCCCCGGTTCATTCACCGTTTATCAACCATGGCTGAAGGGCTTCCACGGCCAATTCGGCGCGGTCTGTTCGGCGGCCGGCAGTCCCCAACTCCTTTCCTTCTATCCGGCACGATTCTGGATAGACCATGACCTGAAGAAGTCGATGGGGCACTAAGGATTGGGGATATCAGCTATCAGCGGTCAGTTGACAATAAAATAATCAAATAACAATAAGCAATAATCAAATAAATCCGAATCTCGAAATCCTTATCCTTCAGTGAAGGACCTTCAGCAAATTCAAAAAATAAAATACGAATTCAAAAGCAAAGACAGCACAAACAGATGAAGGTACTTCAATCTCACGCATTGGGGCTGTGGGGTTCGAAACCCGACCATACAGGCAATGATATTGGGGTACGATGGGCTGGATACCGGCTTCCGCCAGTATGGATATTAGCGTGGTGGGTTAAGCCGAGACTCAACCCTCTCAACGATATTTATACTAAAATTTAAACAAATGAAGCCGTCCCGATCTTGAGGAATGAAAGTATTAATTGGTTTGATACCAATCGGAGTAACTCTCATAGACGGCATAGCCGTCATACACAGTTTGCACCAGTAATCTGGTATATTTATCTGATGGTGGAGTTAGATATAAGGTTGCAATCATAGTACCGTCAACATCCAAATTAAATAAAGGGGATTCTTGATGGTTCCAACATTGATTATTCCCAGCATCGAAACCGGCATAAACATAGACATTTTTTGCCATGGCAGAA
Organism: Dehalococcoidales bacterium; assembly: GCA_052326545.1. GTDB lineage: Bacteria > Chloroflexota > Dehalococcoidia > Dehalococcoidales > Fen-1064 > Fen-1064. Next base: position 4,893 of record JBKQML010000178.1, on the reverse strand, counting down.
CCAAGATTTTGAATTGTAACTTTCAGCTCTAAAGTTGAGCCTTTTACTTTAGTTGTCCAATTATGGGAAAGAATAGGGACAGGTATCATAGGATAGATATTTGCTTTTACTCCTTGATAATCGTCAGGCATTTCTCCAAGTTCCCAGCCAGAGCCCGTTGTTTCAAGATAGTAATATTTATTATTGTTATAGTTGTAGTAAGAACCGTTAATGCTGTCGTCTCCTTTGACGCCAACAGCACAGTGACCTGGAGATTGAGGTGTACCAGAAAATATTATCAAAACAGCGTCGTAGCCCAGATGCCTAATCAGGTCCGCAGCAAGAATTGCGGTATCTTCGCAGTCTCCCCCATTATCTACAAGTGTCTCGATTGGGTATCTTGGGTATTCATCATATCCCGTACTTACTAAATCGCTAGTATAAGGAAGAGATTGAACAAAAGCGGCAGCAAGTGAAATGGTTTGAAAGGAGTCATAGTTATTATCACTGGCGGCTTGTGAAATTTTCTCACTCAGTGCTTGAATATATTCATCCGCTAATGGATGAGTAACATAGACAGAATAGTTTTGAGTTTGGGACCGAGGTAACGCTTTATAGTAATCGTACAATGACTTTGGTATCTGTATATCCCAAGTCCATTCGAAATTATCATATTCGAATTTATATTCTTTACTAATTAATTCTGTTGAGTCAATATTCGGTTCTAGAGGTGTGGATACTATTGTTGCCAAAGGCGTTGTCACTATTAACGCAGAGGAAGTATTCGAAACAGGAACAGATGTTGGAAGAGAAGTTGTTTCATTCTCAGGAATAGTCGTTGTCGATTCTAAAGTTGATGTGGTATCATATCCAGAAGGACTGAACAGAGTCGGTAAAACATAATAACCGATGAATCCAAATATCAATACAAAAACAATTGTCTTGAGACAACTTTTAAAGTTAATCTTCATAGTAAGTAATTATTATGGAAAATGTCACATATGTCAATGGTTAATCCTTGAATTGTGGAGTTTGTGTTGTATAATACATGCAACATGAAATCATTCAGAGCTTTTATCCAAAATAACCGCATAGCAATCTATTCTGTAGCTTATCTGATAGGGATCGTTATAGCGGATATAGTGATTCATGAAATTGGACATTTGTTAGCTGCTTTATTTTCGGGTGTACCGATTAATAAAATAGGGATTATTTTTACCGGAATCAATCCGGGGTTGAAGTTGCCTGACGGTCTGAGTAGCGGTTCTCTGCTATTTATCGACTATGCCGGCGGTTTTTTTGCCGCAGTCGTTTCAGCGATATTTTATTTTGTAGTTTTATACAGGAGATATCGGGTTAAACCTTCGTTACTAGTCTGGATTATGGGGTTAATCACGTTCGGGATGGTAGGAGATGAGGTTGGGAATGGCATTGTTGAAGGACATTTTCATACTTTATACATGACCACTGCCAGTTCCGCGTTCAGTACCGTAAATTTGATGATAACACTCTTTGCAGGAGCCGGTTTGCTTTTGCATGTGCTATTGTTTCCGTTGTAGAAGTTGAAAAAGAAAACATAAACCTGTAGCAATCATTTTCATTTTCCGCCTATAATATGATTAAGAGATTATGCAATCCGGCGTAGCGGGATGCAGTCGTCCGCCTGAGGCGGACTCAAAGGGGACTAACCACGGCGTCGCAGGGAGGCTTAAAATCAATATTGAAAACAGCATCCTTGAAAAGCTGCGTAGCATTGTCGGGGAGAAAGGTGTTTTAACGGCTCCCCTGGATTTGGCTTCTTATGCTTTTGACGGCACGACGAGCTGGCAGAGCCGGCCCGATGTCGTCGTTTTCCCCACCACCGCCGAACAGGTTTCCCAAATCATGAAGCTGGCAACGGTGCAGAAAATCCCGGTCACGCCGCGCGGCGCGGGCAGCAACCTCAGCGGTGGTTCGGTGCCGATTGCCAACGGCATTGTGCTCTGCATGACCCGCATGAACAAAATATTAAAAATCGATGCGGACAGTTTCACCGTGACGACCGAGGTCGGGGTAGTCCTGAACGACCTCAACCAGGAACTGGCGAAACACAATCTTTTCTTTCCGCCCGACCCGCAAAGTTTTCTGGCGGCCACGATTGGCGGCTGCGTCTCCGAAAATGCCGGCGGCCCTTATGCCGTGAAATACGGCGTTTTTAAGCATTATTTACTGGGATTGACGGCGGTGCTGCCCAACGGGACAATCGTCAAACTGGGCGGGAATACCGTGAAAAATGTCACCGGCTACGACCTGCCGCAAATTCTGTGTGGTTCGGAGGGAACACTGGCGGTGATAACTCAGGTTACTCTCCGACTTTTACCGCTGCCGCCGGCACATCAGACGGTGGTGGCAGTTTTCGACAAGGTTGTCACTTCCGGGCAGGCGGTGCACAAGGTTTTAACGACGGGCATTCTACCGGCCAAAATCGAAATGATGGATAACTGGGTCATCCGGCGCATCGAAGAAACGACACCCTTAGGCTTACCGCTGGATGCCGGTTCGATGCTGCTTTTCGAACTGGATGGCACGCAATCCGCTGTGGATAAAGATGTTGAGAGCGTGATTAAAAACTGTCAGCAGGCGGGGGCGCTAAATGTGCGCGCGGCCAAAGACACCGGCGAAGCGGCTAATTTCTGGACGGCCAGACGCGCCGGTTTTTCGGCGGTATACGGCGCCTCCCCGAATATTTTCGCCGAAGATGTCACCGTACCTATCAGCCATATTGCGGATTTAATTGGCAAAGTGCAGCAGATCGCGCAAAAATACGACCTGACGATTGTGATGATCGGACATGCCGGCGACGGCAACCTGCATCCCAGTGTCTTGACCGATAAGAAAAATGCAGAACACTATGCCCGTGCCGAAAAAGCGGTGGACGAAATTTTCATGGCGGCGCTGGAGTACGGCGGGGCGATTTCCGGCGAGCACGGTATCGGCCTGGAGAAAAAACGGTTTATGAAACTGGCCATGCAGCCGGAAGCCATCGACCTGCTGCGGGGGATTAAAAAAGTGTTCGACCCGGACAATATCCTGAATCCAGGTAAAATCTGGGAGGAGAAATAATGATTAATATGCTCTCTCCATAGTAAGGAGAGGTTAGGAGAGAGTGGAATTTCTCATCATCAATAGCCAGGGTAAATTTTGAGGGAAAAAGTTGAAATTTGTCACTCTCCTTTAATCCCTCCCTGAGAGGGAGGGAGATGTAACAATCCCGGAGCAAAAAGGTTGAATAATTCAAAGAAAAATGAGAAACTCTCACTTCAAACCCTCCCTGGAAGGGAGGGAGATACTTCAGATGATGCCAACAAATGCATGAAATGCGGCTTTTGCATGTACAACTGCCCCATTTATAAAGTCGACCATATTGAAAGCCACGTAGCCCGCGGCCGGAACGTGCTGATCCGTCAGGCCAACGAGAAAACAATTCCCACCGATGCGGAATACGCCGAGCGTTTATCCTACTGCCTGTTGTGCGGCCGCTGCGCGGCAATTTGCCCGGCCAAGGTGCAGTCGCCGGATATCAACGTGGCGGCTCGGACGGATGTAGTCAATCAGAAAGGCCTCTCTTTACCGAAGCGGGCTGTTTACCGCGGCATCCTGAAAAACCGCAAGCTGATGGCCAATCTGCTGGGTGCGGCGGCAATTGTGCCGGGGATTTCTACCAGGGATGGGAAACCGCTGCGGCACATGGCTGATTTTACTTCGATATTTACGAAAGGGTTGTTCCTCCCCAGGCTTTCACGTCCCTTCCTTTCCTCCAGACTGCCGGCGAAGATATTACCGCCGCCGGGGATACAAACGAAAGGACAGGTAGCTATTTTCCCGGGCTGCGCTTTTGAGTTTTTCTTCGCGGATATCGGGGAAGGAATCGCACAGGTTTTAGCCAAAGCGGGTTATGAAGTGGTTTACATCAAAGACCTGACCTGTTGCGGATTGGCCGTGCGCAGCGCCGGCGATTTGAAGACCGCACAATTGATGGCAAAACACAATATCGAAAAGCTGGCTCAGTTCGACCGGATTATTACGGGCTGCGCCACCTGCGGCTCAGCATTAAAAGATTACGGGAAGTGGTTTACAGATGACGACCCGTTCCAGAAACAGGCGCAGGCCTTTGCGGTAAAAGTCAGTGATTTTTCCGAATTCCTGGCGAAAGAGGGAGTTAAGTCACCGGTCGCAGAGCCGGTAATTGTAACCTATCATGACCCCTGCCACATGAAATGGCACCAGGGTATCAGCAGTCAGCCGCGCGAGCTTCTACGATCGATTGAAGGTGTAAAATTTGTGGAAATGGAAGGGGCGGACGACTGCTGCGGACTGGGCGGGGCTTTTACTTTGGCACACCGGGATATCAGCCTGGCGATTCAGGACAAGAAGATACAAAACATTAAAAATACCGGGGCTCAAATTGTGGTGACATCCTGCCCGGGATGTCTGATTCAGCTAAAAGACGGGGTGCGCCGCAATAATTTACCGGTGAAGGTAATGCATATCAGCGAACTGCTTAATAAATAATCAAGTTTCAATAAACAATAATCAAATAAATCCTAAAATCTAATATCGAAATCCTGAATAAATTTAAAATACAAATTATTGATTATCCAATCAGTGTTATAAAGTGATGCTCTCCCGTTTACACATCCTCTAAACCTCTTCCGGCACCAGGAAGAGCGAGATATTATTATTTTACCCTGCGTGCCTATTGACAAAAATTATATGTGATGATATGCTCACAGTTGATTTACAAACTATTTCCTCGGAGTCTTAAATAAACAAGGGAGGTCAAATGAAAAGAGGAGTTATCTGGATTGTACTCACTGTTCTCATGGTAACATCACTGGTATTGGCATCCTGTTCTTCGTCAACCACGACAAGCGC
>JBKQML010000177.1:0-10608 GCA_052326545.1 Dehalococcoidales bacterium | reverse complement strand
TTTATCTCCTCCCCAAAATACAGCAACATATTACATTTACCGCAAAGAATCTTTTCCGTCATTCCTACCCTCCTTTAGTTTTAATTTTAACAGAGATAATATCCCAATTATGTGTTGATGTCAAGCCACACCGTCCAGACCATTCTTCCGAGCGTAAATTTCACCTTTACCTTCACGTGCCAGTTACATGATTGTATCGTGAAAATAATCAATCATTACTCTTTTCAAATAAAATAATAGTTTTGTTGCCAAAGCAATTACTTTATCTTGAGATGTTGAGAGTTATATCGAACAATTAGTTTTGTAAATAGATCGAAGTTTATATTTTTAATCCATCGGCGATATCTTTAAGATCAAGCGCTTCAAGTTTGGCTCTTGTTGGACAGCCATTGCTATCCCAGCCACGTACCTTATAGAATCTTCCCAGTAAATCGAGAAATTTATTAGCATCAATCGTTTGCGGCACCGGTTCATCCGGCCACATTGCCGGTTGTTCAAAGTAGGGAATGACACTCTCATCATGCTTCCTGGTTCTTCCCTGTCTGATATGAATAGCGCGCATCACGTTAAAGACTTTTTCCGCCGCTTTGTTCATCTCATCCATCGACCAATCGGTCCCCACAACAGCATTGAACAACCTTACTTCGGCGTCCAGATCGCCGATTTTATCTTCCTTACTCGGGTCGTAGAGCAGCGGAAACTGACGGTCACATACCGGAACGCTGGATTTGATAATAGCCCGGTGATTATGCCACAGTGCAACATACTCTTTATCAATGTAACCCAGTTCAGGTTTATCCCAACCTTCATTAGCATACGGCGCACCGTAAATTTTAGCGCCGGCTTTGCATAATTCCCGATAAGGTATCTTTTCCGTATCCCATAATGTCTTCGGAGGAATGGATACCACTCCACCCACCATTTCTCTCCATTCTTTTACGAAAGATGCGTACCGTTCCGGATAACCGTGTTCCTGGTTAAAGGGGTCTCTACCCTGTGTTGCCCAGGCGAGCGCCGCATATACCCAAACCGGGTAGTGAGAAAATTGTACATATCTTCCATCCCAATGAGGTCCATAACCGTGCTTATGCGTTTTCCATACCTCATCCGATAAACCCATTATCGCGGCGGCCCTCGGGGTTCCCTCTGCCCATATATTCCCCTCACCTTCACGATAAGTTATTCCCTTTATCCACTTCACCGCTAAATCAGTCGGCATCCCCGTATTCCAATCTGTTTTGGGATAAACCGCCGGACCGTTGGGATTAAGTGCCACCTTTTCACCCATCAGGGTAGATAGCTTCCCGTCGTTCTGGCAGTTCTGAAGAAACCAATTTGTACCCTCATAGATTTCCCAGCAATTTAACCCTAGCTGGTCGATGAATTTACCCATCTCAAAATTTTCTTCCTCGGTCACTCCCTTCTTCAGCAAAAAGTAGTCCGCCGCGAATGCGGCACAATATAAACCACCTGACAAACTACCGGTACCGGTATTCTTTAAAGGAACATTATTGTAATATGGCTGCAAGCACCCGTTGACACCACCGGTGCAACTGGAATAGGCACAACTGGCGCAACGGATCGAAAACCGGCCCTTATCCGTGAAAAGCGGCGTCCTGTTTTGGCCTTTCGGCGACAGTTCGCCGGAGACCTTTCCTACCTCTTCTATCAACTTCTCCGGGTGGGCAATCGGGACCCGTACCGAACCGGGCTTGACCACAATGGCTTTTAACTTTTTGTCTCCCATCACCGCGCCAAATCCACCTTGGCCGGCGGCACTTCTCGTTTTGGACATTATTGTAGCCCATCTCACGCGGTTTTCTCCTGCCGGCCCGATGCAGGCAGTAGCAGCGTCACTACCGTGCCTGGATAATAATGCGTCCTGGGCGCTATAGATATTTAAACCCCACAGGAAATTAGCATCCACCAGTTGAATTTCTTTTTCGCTGACCAGCAGGTATTTTGGAGAGGTAGTCTTACCGGTCACAATTATTGCGTCATAACCGGCGAACTTCATTTTAGGCCCGAAATCACCGCCAAAACCGGAGACGGCTGCCCATGGTATGGGGTATCCTTGCGGCGCGAGACCGACCACCTCGGCTCTACCGGACGTGGGTACCGGCGTTCCACAGCAAGGTCCGGATGTAAAAATGACAGCATTTTCCGGGCTCCATTCCGTAGTACCTTCTTTAACTTCATCCCATAACAACTTATAGCCTAATCCGATACCACCGATAAACTGCGGCACATAATTCATTGTATTCAGCTTAGTGACGGTACCGGTTGTTAAATCTACTCTTAATATTTTGCCGACATAGCCGCCTAACATTTGCTTTACTCCTGCTTTCTCTTTACCAGAGTCAGCGCTTTACGGTCACATACCTCCACACAAACGGGGCCACCGGCCCTACCCCGGCAAAGGTCGCACTTAATGGCAATATTATTTTCCGCGTCAAAGTTAATTCTCTTCGGTTCAAACGGGCAGCTTTCGACACATTTACCACAACCGGTACACTCATCTTTGTTAATATATCTCGCTCCGGTTTCTTTATCGATACATAGAGCCGTATCTTGCAACGGACAGGCATAATAACATTTAGGTTTTTTACACTGTAAACAAAATAAAGGATGGTGGCCATTGAAAACAGTCATAAACTTGCCCTCATCCCATTTGATCGCTGACAATTGCATCGCAACCGCACCCCAGTGATATGCGGCGCAAGCCATCAAACACCGGCTGCATCCGGAACATTCTTTCTCATTCAGCCTGATATAGTCCGATTCAGCTACTTTTTGTTCTGCCATCTCCGGTTTTCTCACAAATATTAAACTGATAAGATCTACCTAAATGAATTATATCAGCTTTTATGGTAGTCTCACAGGGAATAATTACCGGCATGATCGCTTTTTCAGCAGAGAGACGCCGGCATAATTCACAATGTGCGCTACCTGGGCTACTATTTTCCTGTCTCTACTGGAGTCACGTCAATGACCCGCTTGATTCTCTATTATGCTCTTTCTCCCGGCTTCCTTCCTTGACATCTGCGGCTATTTTTCTTATGATTTACTAATCGTACACGGGTTATATTTCGGATAAAATAATTCATCTGGTTAACGATCTTTGGAAATAAGTATAGCCTGTGAGTGTCAAAAAGTTAAGAGTAAATCAGGCTTTTTTTATACTATTGTGAAGGATGTGAAACATGGAACCCGAACTTATTGCCGATTATCAATGTGTAACGGGAGAAGGCCCCTTATGGCATCCGATGGAAAAACGACTCTATTGGGTTGATATCTCGAAGGGTCGGATCTTCCGTTACGACCCGGCCACCGGAAAGCATGAAATGTGCTACGAAGGCGAAAAAGTGGGCGGATTTACCATCCAGAATGATGGGTCATTGCTCCTTTTCCGGACAAAAGGAAATGTTGTTATCTGGAAAAACGGGAAAATAACTACTGTCGTTAAGGAACTCCCCGAAGAACTCGAAAACCGCTATAACGATGTCATTGCTGACCCGGCCGGTCGTGTCTTCTGCGGTATTCTTTCCGAGCAGTTCAAACCCGGTAGCCTCTACCGTCTGGATGTCGATGGTTCAATAACCGGGGTTTTGAAAAATATTGGTTGTCCCAACGGTATGGGTTTCACGCCTGACGGCAAGCAAATGTATTTCACTGATACAGTCCCTGCCAAAACGATATACCTCTTCGACTACAATCGGAAAACCGGAAACATCACCAATCAGCGGTTGTTCGTGAAAGTGCCGCCCGCTGACGGTGGTCCTGACGGCATGACAGTGGATGCTGAAGGTTGTGTTTGGTCGGCAAGCTGGGACGGTTGGGCACTGGTAAGATATACACCGCAGGGGGTTGAGGAACGGCGAATCCGTTTTCCCGCCAGGCAGGTATCGAGTGTGACCTTTGGCGGTGAAGACCTCATGGATATTTATGTCACTACTGCCGGCGGTGACAATAAGGCAGAGAATGGTCCGGGAGCAGGAGCGTTGTTCCGGTTGAGACTCGGCATCAAAGGTATGCCTGAATTCTACTCACGTATTCAAGTTTAGTCTGCTCCGTTTGTATTGAAAGAGACTCAAGATTATTGTATAATCCTATAAATTCAAGTATAATATGGCGAGTGTGTAACTTGCCGGGCAACTTCATAATGTCAGAATTTACAAAGCGGTGCTGCAAAAAGAGTCAAATAATCGAGATTAAACAGCCGGTGTACAAAGCAGGAAATCTCTCATTAAGAACAGTATTTAAAATGTGGACACCCCGATTCTACGGATAAGGGCCAGGGTTGCTCCACTTTCTCCAGCTATAATGGAATGATTTATTTCACCGAAACCGATGGGATAAACAATTAACGATAAAAATTAAAGTCCGGAAATCAATTTGTGGAGGAATTTATGCCTTACCAACCGAAGAAACCAATAAATGAAATGACCATGGATGAGATGATAGAGGATCTCAGGGGACGCAAGCAGTATTTGAAGAAGGGTGGGGATCCGAAAGTACAAGAGAAAATGCACAAAGAGGGAATGTTAACCGCCCGGGAGAGAATAGACAGGTTATTGGATCCGGGCACATTTGTCGAACTTGATATGTTTGTTACCCACCATGCCGTCGGCCTGGGAATGGAAGAAAAAGAGGTACCTGCCGACGGAATAATTACAGGATATGGAGAAATAGGCGGACGGGGCGTCTACCTTTATTCACAGGATTATTCCGTAATGAGCGGCGCTGTGGGTAGATGGGGTGGTTCAAAGTTGGTAAGAATGTATGACCTGGCTTACGCCAAAGGTGCCCCTGTTATTGCAATATGTCATGGAACCGGTGCCAGGTTGCAGGAAGCTGCCTGGGGCAATACCGGGGGTGGTGTCGCTTTCGGCATGCAATTTAACAGAATTGCCCGTTACTCCGGGGCAATTCCCCAAATTGCACTGATGATGGGTGATAACGGAGGAGGAGGAGTGTATGGTCCCGGAATGTGTGATTTCATTATCGCTACTAAGCGGACCAACATGTTCATCGCCGGTCCACCCACAGTGAAAAGCGCTATATCTGAAGAGATTAGCGCCGAGGAGTTAGGCGGCGCTGAAATGCATGCTAAGGTTAGCGGAGTGGTTCATGTCCTTGCCGAAGATGATGAGGATTGTCTGAAGAAATGCCGGGAGTTACTGAGTTTTCTACCCGTGAGTTGCCGCGAGGCGTTGCCGATTCTTAAGACAGGAGACGACCCGAATCGTTTGTGTCCCGAGCTGGCCAGGATCGTTCCTGACGTTCCGCGCAGACCCTTTGATGTACACGAAGTGATCAAGCGAATAGTAGATAGCGGCTATTTTTTTGAAATACAAAGAGATTATTGCAAAAATTTAATCATCGGCTTTACCAGATTTGACGGTCAGACTGTTGGGTTGGTGGCGACAAATACCAAGTACAATTCCGGAGCGATAACCTGGGATGCGGCTGAGAAAGGGGCTAGATTTATCCGGTTCTGTGACTGCTTTAATATTCCATTAGTCTTTATCGGCGACAGCCCGGCCTATATGGTGGGCAGTAATCAGGAAAGAAATGGAATGATCGCTCGAGGGTCATCCATGGTATTTGCTACCGCCGAAGCGACCGTCCCGAAGATCGCAGTTTGTATCCGTAGAACCACCACCGCCGCCTCATATTCTCTCGGTGCCTTACCCATCGGCGGTGACCTTGTGTTTTTCTGGCCGGCGAAAGAGGTAACCGGGTTTGGACCGGAAATTGTGACCGACGTCATCTACAGAAAACAAATAGCAGCATCTGAAAATCCCGTAGAGGCCAGAAAGCTTAAGATTGAGCAAGTTGCAAGAGAGTTGGGTGACGTTTACGATATGGCTGCATGGGAACAATGTAATGATGTTATTGAGCCCGCTGAAACCCGGATTATAATCATCAAAGCGTTGAAGATGCTCAAAAATAAGGTGGCCTTCCAAACTCAGAAAAAATATGGCAATATACCATTATAGATGGGAAGCAGTAAGCAGAGAACAGAAAGGGAAGAAGTGCTGCCTGGCTGGCCGATTATTACACCCATCCAGAGAAAAGCAGAGCTTTCCCTTAGATAGTTAGTTGTGATGTTGTTTTCTCTTGATGGCAAAGATGAGCCAAAAAGAATCAAGCGTTTAAGAGTTTTAAAAATAGAGGAAGTGAGTGAATCCATAACCTCTAGGGAAATTCGAAAGGAGGGACATGATCCCCATGAGTGATGATAATTTTCAACTGTCTACTGAGTTAAAGATGCTCCGGGACTCGGTAAGAAAATTTATGCGTGATCAGGTATTACCGCTGGAAAGAAAGCTGGATTTTGATGCCGCTGACCTCCCCCAGGAGGATTTTGACAGGCTTTCTAAAATGACAAGAGATATGGGACTATGGTGTTTCGGAGAGCCTAAAGAATATGGCGGCGGCGGCTTAAGTACGTTTGCCTCCGTAATAGTTGCGGAGGAATTGGCACAGTGTCGCGCCGGATTGTATTTTCCCGCATATAACGTTTTTGGTTATGATGCCACCCCACCCCCGGTGATTTATGAGGGCACGAAAGAGCAGATTGAAAAATATGCGATACCTTGTATTCGTGATTCCCAGCGTACCTTTTTTGCCATTACCGAGCCTAGCGGTGGTTCCAACCCTGGCGAGACTATGCAATTGAGAGCGGTAAAAGATGGCAATGATTGGATTCTCAACGGTACGAAAACTTTTGCCAGCAGGTTTGCTCAGGCTGCCTGGGGCGTAACATTTGCACGCACTGACCCTGCAGACAAAAGAGCTGGCGTCAGTTGTTTTATCATCGATAAGGGGATGAAGGGTATCAGTTACAGGAAGATCCCTGTAATATGTACGTCCCGGGACCCCTACGAGGTAAGCTTTGATAACTGCAGGGTGCCTCAGGAGAATCTTCTGGGAGCGGTGGGTAAAGGACTTGAGTTGAGCAGCCAGCTATTGTCCAGGAATAGAATACTCTATTCCATCGGAAATGTCGGGGTGGCCCAGGCTGCTTTGCGAATGGCCATAGAATATTCGAAGCAAAGAGTAGTATTTGGCGAACCTCTGGCCAATAAGGAAGCAATACAATGGATGCTCGCTGATTCTGATGTTGAGATTCGGGCGGCCAGATGGCTCGTTTGGGAAACAGCCTGGAAAGCAGACCGGGGTGAGGACTTCAGGCACGAAGTCTCCATCGCTAAGCTCTATTCCAGTGAAATACTGGGTAATGTTCTGGACCGGGCTATACAGATATATGGAGGATATGGTGTATCCAGAGAATTTCCTTTGGAAAGGTGGTACAGAGAGGCTAGAGTTAGGAGAATAGGGGAAGGTCCTTCTGAAGTCATGAGGTATATCATCTCCAGAAACTTGATAAAAGGTTATCAGCGCTATTGAATGGATAGTTAGATTCAAAGCCCCATAGAAAACCCCGGTGAAGCTCAAACTGTTGGAGAAGGGTTATTTCTCAGCAGTTAAAAACAACCCAAAAGAACCAAACCAAATACCGCCCGGAACTTGTCTTGAGCAGGCTGCCATGTTAGAATTGTCCACGAATAGAGAACAATGTCTAATTCAGAATCAGGTTCACCCCAAACACTGCGGATTATTGATGCCAGTCTGAACCGGGCCGCCGAAGGCCTGCGTTTTCTGGAAGATGCAGCACGTTTTATTTTGAATGATGCTGCGCTGACGGAACAGCTGAAGGCGCTGCGCCATGAGATCATCACCGGTGATTGGCCGTTTCATCAGCTATTGATTCAATCCAGAGACTCGCAGGGAGACGTCGGGGCTGCTCTTGAAGTAGAAGGCAGCAAAGACAAAAAGAACCTCTCTTCAGCCATTGTGGCTAATTCCCGCCGTGTTCAGGAAGCGCTGCGCACTCTTGAAGAGCTTGCGAAAATCGAGGGTAGCGTTCTGCCTGTCAGTTCAGAAAAACTGCAGCAGGCCCGCTTTACCATGTACACCATCGAAAAAAACTTGCTGTCACGGCTTTTACGTCAGGATAAAATGAAACTGATAAAAGGCCTCTATGCCATTATCGATACCCAATCGCTAAAAGGGCGCAACCCCCTGGAAATTACCGGGCAGGTCATCCGCGGCGGCGTGAAATTAATTCAATTTCGGGATAAAACTACCGGGAAAAAAGACCTGTTGCCCATCGCGCAGGCGCTATCCGATTTGTGCAAAGCAAACGGCGTGCTGTTCATCATCAACGATAACCTGGATATTGCGCTGGCAGTCGGGGCAGACGGTTTGCACATCGGACAGGAAGACCTGGCGGTCAACGCCGCCCGCAAACTGGCGCCGATGGATATGATTATCGGCTGTTCTGTTTTCAACGCGGAACAGGCGCAGCAGGCAGTCGCCGACGGCGCTGATTATGTGGCCGTGGGCGCAATCTTCCCCACTCCCAGCAAAGATGCCGTAGTTTTGGGTTTAGAACCTTTGCGACAGGTAAAACAGGCCGTATCTGTGCCGGTGGTCGCCATCGGCGGGATCAACCTGGACAATTTGACTGAGGTAAAAAAGGCCGGGGCTGATTCGATTGCTATCGTCGGTGCGATTCTGGGAACTGACTCTTCGGAAAAAGCCGCCCGTGAAATAATAAAGAAATTTGAGGCGTAAAATGGGACGTTTAACTGAAAATCTGGACGCGATTACCGATAAAATCCGTCAAAGTTTTGAAGCCAAGGATGCCGCGCGGGAAAAAGTGCTGCCGATTTGCCGCGAGGTTATCCGCTTCAGCAGCCTTTCCATCCGGGCTTTGCACCGCGAGGAATTGGACAAATCACAGGAACTTTTAAATTCGGCGAGAAAGCTGCTCGACCAGGCAGAGGAAGCGCTGGCCGACGGCATTGAAATCCGCACCGGCTTTCTCATCGATGCCCAGAAAGAATATGCCGAAGGTAGTATTACGCTGGCACTGGTCAGGGGCAACCAACTCCCGACTCCGGAAGAAATGAGAGTCGATGAAGTGGCTTTCCTGCTCGGTATGGCCGAAGCCGTCGGGGAATTAAGACGCTATTTACTGGACAAAATGCGCACCGGCGACCTTTCCCGCGGGGAGGAATTCCTCTCCGACATGGATGATATTTACAATGTGCTGGTGACGCTGGATTTCCCGGATGCCATTACCCACGGCTTGCGCCGCACCACTGACGCCATGCGCGGCGTACTCGAAAAAACCCGCAGCGACCTCACCCTGACCATCCGACAAAAAGCCCTCGAAGACACCCTCAGCAAACCCAAGCGGCAAACGAAAAAAGCGAAGTAAAAAGTTATTTTTCTGGAGGGTTTATAAACCCTCCCGCCGGTTGAATGTATGATTGATAATAAAACCGAATATTAAATTAGTCAGCCAAACGGTTAATCATGTATTCGGATTAAACAGATGATCGATATAAGTCGCATTGACCATACCGTATTCATGAAGGAAGCTTTAGTCGAAGCTCTCGAAGCGGGAAAGCGCGGCGACCGGCCGATAGGAGCTGTTATTGTCCACAATGGTCAAATTATCTCCAGAGGCTCAAGCCGGTCAAAAACCCAAAATAGCGATGTGTCCCATGCCGAAAACACGGCTATTCTGAAATGTGAGTCTTATCTGAAAGAACACGGCAGGGAATGTATTCTCTATACCACTGTCGAGCCCTGCGTTATGTGTTTATCTACCGCCATATTCGCCAACATTCGCAACATTGTATTCGCCCTTGAAGATAAATATCAGAACACAGATACATTTATTCAATCAAATCCTTACCTTAAAACCAGGGTCTATAATTATATCCCCGGGATTCTGAAAAATGAATCTCTTGTCCTACTGCAAAAATACTCACCCGAAGATGCGCGTATAATCCTCACCGGCAGAAGATGATCAATTGTTATTACGGTAAACCGTATTTTACTTGACCGACTTGACAACATTCGTTCTGACTTGATATATTAATACTAATTGAATAAGAATAAAGGCTACGAACGAAACTAGTAGGTTTCCAGCGGAGCTCAGAGAGCCGGGCAAGGTGTGAGCCGGTGCTAGCGCAAAAATTGAATGGATTCGGGAGCCGCAGATGAACGCTCTTTTAAGAGCAAGTAAGGATTGCCGGAGAGGGCACCGTTAACGAAGCCCGGGGTATCGTCTTTCTGTTGAAAAGACCGTACCTGATAGAGATAATTACTACCATATGTGGTAATTAATTAGGGTGGCACCGTGAAGCAAAGCCCTTCGCCCCTATAGCGAAGGGCTTTTTGTTTGCTTAGAATTTGCGCAGAAGCGAGGCAAGAAATGTACCACCCTAGTTTATCTGAGATAAAAAGCAAAAAATGGGATGGGAACCTGGTTCCGGTTTACCGTGAGATCGTGGCGGATATGGAAACACCGGTATCTGCCTTCCTGAAAATCAACCGCGGCGGCAACTCTTTTTTGCTGGAAAGTGTCGAGGGCGGACAAAGACTAGCACGGTATAGTTTTATCGGCACCGAGCCATATCGCGAGTTAATCGTCTGGGGAAAAGACAAAACCGACCCGCTGCATATTATTGCTGAAGAACTCCACAAATATAGGGTTGCGCCTTTTGAAGGACTGCCACGTTT
>JBKQML010000176.1:0-14262 GCA_052326545.1 Dehalococcoidales bacterium | reverse complement strand
CTTATTACCTAAGTTTAAGATTATAAGCCCCCGTCTTTGATTGTCAAATTATCTTGCAAAATTTCTGTTTTCATGTAATAATTAAGTCAGGTTAATTAAGACTGCTTAATTACTGGAGGTTTTTATGGACAGCGAGAGAACCGAAGAATATTTAGAGGCAATTTATAAAGAGCAAAGCAAAGGCGAATCCGCTTCTACCTCTTTTTTAGCCCGGGATCTGGGAGTATCCCAACCGGCGGTGACGGATATGTTGAAAAATCTGGAAAGCAAGGGCTTGATTGTGTATAAATCAAGCCAGGGCGCCACATTGACTGATATCGGCGTCGAAAGAGCCCTGGGCGTAATCAGACAGCACCGGTTGTGGGAGAGATTCCTGACCGACGTCCTCGGGATGTCATGGGATAAGGTACATGAAGTAGCCTGTAAATTGGAACACCTCGATGTCCCGGAAGTCGAAGAAAGATTAGCGGTGATTCTGGGCGATACGGACACCTGTCCCCATGGGCATGCGATTCCGGATAAAAATGGCAATATTAAACAGGATAAAGCTGTACCGCTTACCAGGTTGCAACCGCTGCAAAAGGTGAATATCGTGGCGATCGACGAGGGAGATCCGGGACTGCTCCGGGATATCGAAAAAAAAGGTTTAAAGCCCCAGGTTGTCGTCACCATTAAAAAGAAAAACGAAGACGGTTCGCTCGAAATAGAAGCCGGCAACAAAAGGATTTCATTAAAATCACAATTGGCGGCAATTCTGCTGGCAGAACCGGTTCTTGCTAATAAATCGAATATTGCAAAAGCAGAAACAACTCTCAGTAAACTCGGGGCCGGACATTCCGGAATCTTGAAAGAATATACGGGTGAACGTAATCTGCTCGGACGCTGTCTATCGCTGGGTTTTACCCCAGGCAGTGTGATAAAAATGCTGGAGAATTACAACAGCGGCCCGGTTTTGGTCAAAGTACATGACACGGCCGTCGCTCTGGGGCGTGATTTGGCCGACCATATTACAGTTACCCAAAATGAAACGGCATGACAACAAAATTTGACAATAAAACAATTGTGGTGGCGCTTGCCGGCGCGCCAAATACAGGCAAAAGTACTGTTTTTAATCTCCTGACCGGGCTTTCACAGCATGTGGGGAACTGGCCCGGCAAAACGATTGAACAAAAAACCGGCACAGTGCACCGCGGTAATCTGACGATGAATATCGTTGATTTACCGGGTACCTACAGTCTGACGGCAAATTCCGCAGAAGAACAGATTGCCCGGGACTATCTGGTCAAGGAAAGTCCCGACCTCGTCGTGGCGGTGCTGAATGCCGCCGGTTTAGAACGGAATTTATATCTGGTCGCCGAACTCATCGAATTATCCCCACGGCTCGTCATTGCGCTGAACATGATGGATGTTGCCCAACAGCAGGGGATGAAAATCGACGCCAAATCGCTGGCCAACGAATTGAATATCCCGGTAATTCCCCTTATTGCCAGCAAGAATCAGGGACTCGACGAACTGCTGGCAGCGATAGAACAGGAGTACAGCCTGCCGTTAGGCTCACGTGAATTAAAACATATTGAGTACGGCAGCGAAATCCAGAAGGTCATCGACCATGTGGCGGGCTTACTGGATGACTCCATGACCGCCCCTTATCCGAAACACTGGACGGCCATGAAATTACTCGAAGGCGACACCCAGATAAATAAATTGATTATGGGACGCGCGGCAGACGGGCAATCAGCATCACTGGAATCTTATCTCCGGGAGCATGAATCTGCGGCAGTGACCATTGCTACTCTCCGCTACGCCTGGGTCGAAAAAATGATGGCGGCGACACAGGAAAAGCCGCCGTTGGGGCGGGTTTCTTTGACTGAGAGAATCGACCGGGTGGCCACTCACCCGGTATCAGGTCTCTTCATTCTTCTGCTGGTATTATGTCTCATTTTCGGGCTGGTTTACAGCATCGGCATCCCATTGCAAAAATTGCTGGAAGTGCATTTAATCGAGTCCGGACATACTTTGGTGAATGCGCATTTGAGTGCACCGGCCTGGATCAAAGGTTTGCTGGCGAACGGCATTATTAGCGGCGTCGGCACGGTGCTGACTTTTATCCCGATACTGATGCTGTTTTTTGCCGCCTGGGCATTTATGGAAGATGTCGGCTATACGGCCCGGGCTGCTTTTGTCACCGATAAATTCATGCATTCACTCGGTCTGCACGGTAAATCCGTTTTGCCGCTGGTTTTAGGGTTCGGCTGTAATGTCCCGGCGATTCTGGGGACACGTATTATCGATTCACCGCGGTCCCGTCTGCTGACCATTCTCGTGGCGCCGCTGGTGCCCTGCACTGCCCGGATGGCCGTCATCACTTTGATTGCCGCCGCATTCTTCGGCAACGCCGCGATCTTTGTATCGATTGGCATTGTCATCTTCAGCCTGATTATGATGATTATCACGGGACTGATTTTGAACCGGTTTGTCGTCGGCGGCGAAGACAGCGCCTTGCTGATGGAACTGCCGCTATATCATTTACCCAATCCGAAAATAATCGGCATGGTAACAT
Organism: Dehalococcoidales bacterium; assembly: GCA_052326545.1. Taxonomy (GTDB): domain Bacteria; phylum Chloroflexota; class Dehalococcoidia; order Dehalococcoidales; family Fen-1064; genus Fen-1064. The sequence goes on along the minus strand of JBKQML010000176.1, from coordinate 11,702 downwards.
GGCAGAACACCGTCGCTTTTATCAAACGCGCCGGCACGATTATTCTGGCCGTTTCCATCGTGATCTGGATATTATCGTATATTCCCCACGGGAATATCAATACCAGCTTCCTTTCAGACATCGGCAAATTTTTAACACCAATGGGAAAACTGATGGGATTGAACTGGCAAATGATGGTGGCGCTGTTATCCAGCTTCATCGCCAAGGAGAATACGATCGCGACGCTGGGAACGTTGACCGGCGGACAGGGCGCGGCGCTGACCGCGCAATTGAAGACGCTGCTCACACCGGCCGCGGCATTAGCTTTTCTGGTCGTCCAGGTGCTTTTTATCCCCTGTGTTGCCACGGTCGCCGCAATCCATCATGAAACCAAATCCTGGCGCTGGCCGCTTTTTACCGTGGCATATCAACTGGTACTGTCTTTCACGATGGCTATCATTGTTTTTCAAATTGCGCGCGTGCTCTAAAACAACGCCCCTTTAGAATACGCATTGCCGGACAGATAGAAAAAAAAGAATGGAAATACCCCCGGGGGAATTTAATTCACTGTTCAAATTTATTTCACTGATCTATTCGACCCGATCATCAAAATAGTTTTATCCTGTCGGGATAATTGAACGGATTAAAGTTAATCCAGCGGTTACTTAATAATATATTTCTGTAATGCCTTCTCATCAAACTCAATGCCTAACCCCGGACTTTCAGGCAGTTTCCAATAGCCTTTCTCCGGCGGACTGATAGATGTGGCTAAAATTGGAGCTTCCGGTAAGTCAACCGGCGTCTCAATAATAAAAGCATCAGGTTCGGAGAAGCAAACATGCAGTGTAGCTGCCATCGCCGGACCGGTGGACCAGCAGTTAGGCGCCACCCGAAGGTTAAACGCCCCTGCCATGGTAAATACTTTCTTCTCCTGCAGGATGCCGCCGATCTTGACGACGCTCGGCTGCAGGTAATCCACGGCTCTTGTTTCAATCAGTCGGTTAAAACCACGTGCGGTATACTCGTCTTCCCCGGTGGCAAGCGGGATGTTGACCTTAGATTTTACATAGGCTAAGCCGGCGTAGTCATCATGGGGGAAGACCGGTTGTTCGTACCAGTAGGGGTTATACTTCTCAAATTCCTTTCCTCTTCTGACGGCGGTTGCCGGATCCCAGCGGCAGTCAGCGGTCAGATCTACCATAATGTCCACCCCGTCCCCGACTGAGCTCCGTACCGCTGCCAGGGAATCCACATTGCCCATATGCAATTTGAGCGCGGTAAATCCTTTCCCGGCCGCAAACTGCGCAGCTGTTCCTGCCTCTGCCGGCCTGCTATACTGCGATAGACTCGCAAAAGCCCTCAGCCTGTCATGAGCCGGCCCGCCCAGCAACTGGTACACCGGAGTATGCAGGGCCTTGCCTTTGATGTCCCATAATGCAATCTCAAACCCACTCAAGGCGGCGATGGTAATTCCCGAGCGCCCAACAGAGTAAAAAGCGTAATACATCTCATCCCAAAGTGCCGCGATTGCCATCGGGTCTCTACCGATTGCCCGCGGCTTAATCATTGTTTCAATGGCTTTTGCCACCGCAGGGGCGCTATTAGAGGACAACGTTGCGAAGGATTGACCGATCCCCGTAATCCCCTCATCGGTAATCACCTGAACAATCAATATCGTACTTGAACCGGGTGCCGGCAGAGGGACACCCGTTCTGACGAAGGGCATGTTAATTATTATCGGTCTGACATCTCTTATCTTCATCTTTACACTCCGATGAGCTGCCTCATTATTTTGGCGGTATGTTGAAAAATGGGCTGTAACGGGCATTCCTTCAGTTCCGGTACCGTCTTATTGAAAATTATGGATAAATTTAACATTGATAATATACCCGGGGTAATCAGATTGCAAAGCCGGCCGGACCACAGACACAGCTATTTTAACTATTAGAGTAACACATTTTTAATCTAATCTCGCTAAGAGTGATAAGTATCGCGATTAGAAAGTATCAGCAGTTTTTGCTAGAATGGATGCAATAACGTGATTTATTTTTAGCAGCTTAACAGGGGGAGAAGAAATGAAAAGAGCTTATGCGGATATCCCGGAGGGCCAAATTTTTTACCGGTTTGAAGGTAGCGGAGAGCCTGTCTTATTGCTGCACGCCGGGGTAACTTCGTCTGATGAATTTAAAAAGGTGATACCTTTCCTGTCTCAGACCTATCGGGCGATTGCCCCGGACTTTCTGGGTAACGGCGATTCCGACCCGGCTCCGCGAGCGTATGATGTACTTGACCATGCCCGGACGATGATTAACTTTATGGACGCTCTCGGCATCAAAAAGGCGAACGTCGTAGGACAGCATGTCGGCGGCAAAATAGGCCTCGAAATGGCGGTAAACTGGCCGGAACGGGTCAATTCACTGGTGCTTTCTTCCATTGGTTATTATGAAAACGAAGGGAAAAACATTAAAGACCCGCCGAACTTCAGAGGCCGGGTGGAAATAAAGGCAGACGGTTCACACTTAATGGAATGGTGGGAGCGCTCTGCACTCTGGGGGCATCCCCTGGATATCACTCATGACAGAACGGTGGAATATATCAAAGCAGGGCCCAGGGGCGAGGAAATACACTGGGCAGGCCGTAACTTCGACCCCCGGCCCGTATTGCCGCTGGTTCGCTGCCCGACGTTAGTGCTCTCGGCCACCCGCGACCCGTTCTGTATTGTCGCAGAAAATATCCACAAGCTGGTGCCGGGCAGTAAACTTAATATCATCAAAAACGGCCCGATTGATATCGACCGTGTCTGGCCCAAAGAATTCGCTGAAGCAGTCCTCGAGTTTTTGAATTCAATCGCCGGATAATTCCTCACTCTGCTTAAAAAATAATAAGGAGAGGGAAAATGAAAAGAGCCTATGCGGATATCCCTGAAGGACAAGTCCATTACCGGTTCGAAGGTAAAGGGGAACCGGTCCTGTTGCTCCATGCCGGCGTAACATCATCGCTGGAATACATCAAAGTCATCCCTTTTCTTTCCAAAAATTATTATGTAATTGCTCCGGATTTCCTGGGCAATGGTGATTCCGACCCGACTCCATATGCCTATGACATCATCGACCATGCCCGGACGATGGTTCATTTTTTGGATTGTCTGGGCATCAAGCAAGCGGCTGTCGTCGGTCAGCATGTCGGCGGTAAGATCGGTTTAGAGATGGCGGTGACCTGGCCGGAACGTGTCCGCAAACTGGTACTCTCCTCAATCAATTACCCGGAAGCAGAGGAAGAGCAAACCTTCAAAGACCCTCCAAATTTTATGGGCCGGGTAGAAATACAGGCGGACGGTTCGCATTTGATGGAGTGGTGGCGACGGTCTGCTCTATGGGGACATCCCTTAGATATCACACATGATAGGACAGTAGAATACATTAAAGCCGGGCCGAGAGGTGAAGAAATACACTGGGCTGGCGGTGCGTACGACCCCCGACCCAGGTTACCCCTGGTTCGCTGTCCGACCTTAGTATTCTCCGCGACTCATGACCCATTCTGCGTCATGGCCGAAACCGTGCATAATCTGATTCCGGGGAGTAAATTAAAAATTATCGAAAATGGCCCGATTGACATCGACCGCGTTTGGCCTGAAGAGTTTGCGGAGGTCATTCTGAATTTTCTTGATAATTCAAATGGTAAAGGATAAAGCGGAAATATTGGCAGGAAACTGGTCTGAATTGGATTTTCTTCATTTTTTTGCATCGTAAATGTGGCGTTTTTCAACTTAATACTCCGGTTTGTTCTAAATACTTATCAATCGAATGATTAAAACAGGAGCTTTTACCATGCCAGAATTCACCAAACTTTTTGAGCCGGGAAAAATCGGGACGATCGAAGTTAAAAACAGGATCATCATGCCGCCCTGCGGTACCCATTATTCGTCATTGGACGGCCATATCACTGACCGGCAGGCAACATATTACGGGGAACGGGCCAAAGGCGGCGCCGGATTGATCGTTACCGAAGGCGCCGGCTGCCGTAAACGGGGAAAGTTCGGCCGGATTCTGATTAACGAAGACAAATATATACCGGGAATGAAGAAACTGGCGGATGCCATTCACCGGGGCGGTGCGAAAGCGGTGGCCCAAATGAGCAGCCACATGGGCAGTATGGATGAGATTGATCCGGCATCGCCTTCAGGGGTTCCGCTGCCGTTCGTCGGCTGGTCTTCAACTATTCCGTTACACCCGAGGATAATAACGGCGGCTGACCTGGAAGAACTGGTAGCCGAATACGGCAGGGCCGCCAGAAGAATTATGGAAGCAGGATTTGACGGCGTGATGATTCACGGCGCCAACGGCTATCTCGCCTGCGAGCTTCTTTCCCGACGTTTTAATAAGCGGACAGATGCCTACGGCGGCGATCTGAAAGGCAGGGCTAAATATCTGATCGACATCGTGCGGGAAACGAGAGAGAAAACATCTCCCGATTTCCCGGTCATTCTCCGGCTGATGGGTGCTGACAGAGTGTCAACCAAAGGCGGCGAGGAAGGGTGGAGCATCGCGGACTGTGTCGAAGCGTGCAAAATGATGGAGGCCAACGGCGCTACCGCCATCGATATTACCAGCGGGTCGCAGGAAACACCCCAGTGGTCGCGTCCATACTGGTTTATGCCGCAGGGACTCAATGCCGACATTACCGAAGCCATTAAAAAAGGCGGCGTTAAAATACCGGTATGGGTTACCGGGAAAATTGATGATCCTTATGTCGCGGAGCAAATCCTGCAAGATGGCAAGGCTGATTTTGTATGCATCGGCCGGGGGCTGATCGCAGACCCTTATTGGCCCGTCAAGGTGAAAGAAGGCAGAGTAGAGGATATCTGCCCGTGCATCTATGATAACAGATGTAATGAAGACGCGAATCTGGCTTTTATTCCCATAGGTTGCACCACAAATCCGATCCTGGGGAGGGAAAAGGAATTTGCCGCGAAATTACCCCGTCTGACCAGGAAGAAGAAAGTTCTGGTAATCGGTGGCGGCCCCGGCGGTATGCAGGCAGCCGTTATTGCCGCGCAAAAGGGTCATAAGGTTACATTATGGGAGAAAAGCAAAGAGTTGGGAGGACAATTAATCTTAGCGGGTATTCCTCCCGAAAAAGAGGATTTAAATACCTTACTTAAGTACATGAAAGTCCAGGTAACGAAAGCCGGGGTGAAGGTAGTCCTGAACAAAGAGGCCACCCCCGAAGCGGTCAGGAAATTCGCACCGGATTCGGTGATTGTAGCGGTCGGTTCGTCACCGTTTATACCGGATATCCCCGGGGTCAAAGGAAGAAATGTATTGACCTGTCGTGAAGTGCTTTCCGGAGTGGAAAAAACAGGCGAGAAGGTGATTGTGATGGGTGGGGGTTATGTGGGTTGTGAGACCTGTTTCTTCCTGGCGCACAAAGGCATCGGAGTAACACTGGTATTCAGAAGTTCCGATCCCGCCCTCGATATCCAGTTCTGGGAGAATCGAACACATTACTGGAACAAATTGAAAGAATACGGGGTCAAAGTGATGCCTCAGGTAAAATATGATAAAATCACCGCCAAGGGTTTATCCCTGACCGATAAAGAAGGGAAAAAAGTGTTTGTCGAAGCGGATAATATCGTGTTAGCAACCGGCGCCACTCCCAACAAGGCTTTGGGAAAATCGCTCAAGGGTAAATACCTGGAATTTGCGGAAATCGGGGATTGTGTCGAGCCGCGCCGTATCCGGGAAGCCATCGAAGAAGGGACCTGGGCGGCAGTTTTATTTTAGAGAAAAAAATGAGTAGAGGAAACAGAATATGAAAGCAGTGGTCTTAAAAGAAGTAGGTGTAATCGAAGTGCAGGATGTTCCCGAGCCGGAGCCGGAGGGAGACCAGATAAAAGTAAAAATAGCTTATGCCGGAATCTGCGGCAGCGACCCCAAAATGATTGCGGGTCTGAACCGGCCTGCTCATCGGGAAGGCGCGATCGGCGGGCCTTTGAAAACAACGCCGCTGCGTCCGGGGGTGAGAATCATGGGGCATGAAGCCTCCGGCACAATCGTGAAATTGGGCAAGGAAGTCAAAGGAAATTGGAAGGTGGGACAACCGGTAGCCATGGATTTCCGCAGTACCTGCGGCGGCTGTTATTATTGCTCCAATAAAATGGCACATTTTTGCGAGCGGGTAGCCAATTTTTCCGGGATGATGGCAGAATATGCCGTTTTCCCGCAAGGTATCGTCTTCCCGCTACCTGATGATTTACCGCTGGAAATCGGCGCCTTTCTGGAGCCGGTATCGGTGGCGGTGCATGTACTGGATCGGGCGCAATTGAAAACCGGCGATTCGGTAATTATTACCGGCGGCGGTCCCATCGGCTTGCTGATATTACAACTGGCGATTAAATCGGGCGCTGCGAAGGTGCTGGTTTCCGAACCGGTCGCCGAAAAAAGAAAACTGGCCAGGCAACTGGGCGCGGATGTGGTAGTTGACCCGCTTAAAGAGGACCTGCAGGCCATCGCCAACAAGTTGACGGACGGCAGGGGGTTTAATGTTTGTATCGAAGCGACCGGAATTCCAGCGATTGCCCGTCAGCTAATTCTGCTGGCCGAAGGCTGCGGCACGATTGTTTGGGTCGGGACCTATCCCAGCGGCACGGATGCACCGGTCCCGTTGGACTACATGTATTCTAAAGAGTTGTCGATTCATTCGGTCAGATTAGCTCCTTATTCATTTTCGCGGGCGGTGCAAATGCTCCCCAAGCTGGAACTTAAGCCATTAATCACGGTTTATCCGCTTCTTGAAGTGCACAAAGCTTTTGCAGCGCATAAAGCCGGTAAAGACGTAAAAATAATGCTGCGGCCCTGAATGTAATTTTTTGAACAAATCCGTACCGTAGATCATAAAAGGAGAGAGAAAATGCCAACTTACCAGTTTGATCACATACATTTAAATAGTCCCGACGCCGTAAAGACAGCGCAATTTTACGAGAATATGTTCGGCGCGAAGATAGTCCGAATTCGCCCGAGACCTGAAGGCTCGTCAGTCCGGTTAGACCTTAATGGCGAGGTAGCGATGATCGGCCCGCCGGTGGGCAGCCCGCCGCTGGTACCGGCGACGCTGCAGCCGCAATACGGCCTGATCCATTTTGGATTAAGAACTGACGATCTGGAAAAAGCCGTCGTTGAGTTAAAGGCAAAGGGAATGGTATTTGCGCAGGAGATTACACCGATGCCCTCCGGTTCGAAGATCTCGTATTTTGTGGCGCCGGAGAATGTATTGGTTGAACTGCAGCAATATTAGCCGGACTTCAATATGAGGGAAAAATGAAAAGAGCGTTTGCGGATATCCCGGAAGGACAGATGCATTACAGATATGAGGGAAATGGCGATCCCATCTTGTTATTACATCCCGGTGTCGGTTCATCAGATGCGTTTACAAACACGATGCCTTATATGTCCGGAAAATATCTGGTCATTGCCCCAGATTTCCTCGGGAACGGGGACTCTGACCCGGCCCCCGATCAATATACGATGCTGGACCATGCGCGCAGTCTCCGCAGTTTCATGGACAGTCTGGGTATCAAAAAAGCGAGCGTGGTGGGGCACCACACCGGCGCGAAAGTAGCGGCAGAACTGGTTATCAACTGGCCGGAGCGTGTCAACAAGCTGGTGCTTTCCGCGATCGGATACTGGGAAGCAGCCGAAAATATCGAAAAGAATGAACCCACCGACTTCACCAGCCGGGTAGAGATAAAACCGGACGGTTCGCATCTGATGGAGTGGTGGCGGCGGGCGGCGATGTGGGGAGACCCACTGGATATCGTTGAGGCAAGCGTCCTTGAATACATTAAAGCCGGACCTAGAGGGGAGGAAATTCACTGGACAGCGCGAGCCTATGACACAAAGGGCCGGTTACCGCTGATCAAGTGCCCGACGCTGGTACTTTCCGGAGCCCATGGGCTTTTTCACTCTGCGGCCGATAATGTCCGGAAACTGATCCCGGGCAGCAAACTTGCCGTCATTGAAAACGGTCCGCCGCGGATGGAACGCACCATGCCGGAGGAGTTTGCCGCCACCATATTGAACTTTTTAGGAAGAACCGGATAATAAAATTTCGCCATTTTATGCAGATAATCGCAGCAAAAATAATTGAGGAGGAACTCCCGTATGAAAGCGGTAATCGTGAAGGAAGCAAATGTAATCGAATTGCAGGATGTTCCGGAACCTCAGACACGTCCGGATGAGATTAAAGTCAAAATAGCCTACTGCGGAATATGCGGCACCGACGTTAAAATTATCGAAGGTAAAACTTTCGGCAAGGGGTTCCGTACAGAAGGCGCCATCGGCTGGCCGAAAAAACCGGCGCCGCCGCGTGACGATGTCCGGATCATGGGACAGGAAATGCGCGATGGATTGAGAATTTTGGGACATGAAGCTTCCGGTACCATCGTGGAGATTGGGAAGAACATTAAAGGGAATTTCAAGATCGGACAGCCGGTCGCCATGAATTTCCGCAGCGCCTGCGGTGTGTGTTACTACTGCATGAAGGGGATGGCACAATTCTGCGAGCGGCGTTTCCCCATATCCGGCGCAATGGCGGAGTATTCCGTTTATAAAGAAAATACAGTTTTCCCTCTTCCGGCTAACCTGCCGCTGGATGCAGGCGCGTTTCTGGAACCGGCCGCCATCGCGGTGCGGGCGCTGGATACCGCGAAAATTAATACCGGGGATACTGTCATTATCACCGGCGGCGGTCCCATCGGCTTACTGATACTGCAGATGGCAATCAAATCCGGGGCTTCGAAAGTGCTGCTCTCAACACGGTCGCCCGAAAAAAGAAAACTCGCCAAACAGCTCGGGGCTGATGTTGTTGTCGACCCGATTCACGAAAACCTGCTGGCAATATCTAACGAATTTACCGACGGCCGGGGTTACAGTGTCTGCTTTGAAGTCAGCGGCGATACCGATGTAGCCAGGCAACTGATTTTACTGGCGGAATCCGGCGGCACCATCGTCTGGGTCGGAACATATCCTCCGAATTTCGATGTCGGCGTGCCGATATATTATATGCATTCCAGGGACCTTACCATCCGCGATGTGCGGTCTTCTCCATATGCCTTCCCCAAGGCGCTGCAGATGCTGCCCCGGTTGGATTTAAAGCCGTTGATTACCATTTATCCGCTCACCGACGCGATTCAGGCATTTGCAGCGCAAAAAGCCGGAAAAAATGTAAAGATAATGCTTAAAATGTAAATCCAAATTGCAAATAGCCGGGAGATTTTATCACAGGTTCTGACTTCTGAACCGATCTCAAGTTTACCGGCACTAAAAAGGTTCCGCGTTGCTCTTATCTCAGCAGTCCGGCTATAATCTAATTATTAGCACTTGCTTAAAATCAGCGGTTATTATGTTTTCTTTTCAGTATGATTTCAGGGAGGTTTTATGCCAGGTAAAAATGGGGGATTCGACCAGTTTATAGGTTCCAACGATTATGTTACGTCCGACGAACTCCGCAAGGCAGTAAATGTCGCCATCGCTTTAGGCAAACCCTTGCTGATTAGAGGTGAGCCGGGGACAGGCAAGACCAGGCTTGCTCATAGCATTGCCAGGGGATTGGAAAAGAAACTTATTGTCTGGAATATCAAGTCCACAACTAAAGCACAGGAAGGTCTTTACGTTTACGATACCGTACAACGTCTTAATGACAGTCGGTTCGGAGACAAGAATGTATCTGATATTAAACAATATATCAAACTGGGGAAGCTCGGGCAGGCTTTTAATTCACCGGAGCAGGTGGTTTTACTGATTGATGAAGTGGATAAAGCCGATATCGAGTTCCCCAATGACCTGCTGAACGAAATCGACGAGATGAGCTTCTATATTCCGGAAACAAACGAAACGATCACGGCGCGTAACCGTCCCATTACCATTATCACCAGCAATGCGGAAAAAGAGTTACCTGACGCTTTTCTAAGGCGTTGTATTTTCCATTTTATTGAATTTCCCACGCCGCAGTTGATGGAGCAAATTGTTGAAGTGCATTTCCCCAATTTAAAAAACAGTTTATTGAAAGAAGCCATGAAAAGTTTTTACGCGCTCAGGCAAATTGATGATTTCCGTAAAAAACCTTCTACCAGTGAGTTAATCGACTGGATTCGCGTGCTTATTGCCAGCGACACCCCGGCCGATGTTATCTCCAAAGAAATGCCCTTTGCCGGTGCCCTGCTGAAAAAGGAAGTTGACTACGATTATTTCATCAACAATTACACCACACACAAAGGTGATTCCTATTATCTGCGCAGACCGCTATAACCATGTTTATTGACTTTTTTTACACGTTGCGTCGGCGAAAAGTCCCGGTTTCATTCACCGAATGGATGACACTGATGGAGGCGATTGCCCAGGGTTACATCAACGACCTTGATGACTTTTATTTTCTGGCCAGAGCCATCCTTGTAAAAAGTGAAGCCTATTTTGACCACTACGACGTGGCTTTTCAGGAATATTTCAATGGCATTGAGACTGTCGAAGAAATTACCCAACAAATATTAGAGTGGTTGAAAGACCCCATCACACGACGCACTTTCACCTCCGAGCAATTGGCCGCATTAAAGACCCTGACTCTCGATGAGCTGATCAAACAGCTTGAAGAACGCACTAAAACACAGAAAGAAGCCCATAACGGGGGCAGCAAATGGATAGGACGCGGCGGCACCTCACCTTTCGGGCATTCCGGAGAGAATCCTGCCGGCATCAGGATCGGCGGACCGGGCGGGGGACATCATGCGGTCAAAGTCGCTGAAGAGCGCAGATTCCGCAATTACAGCAGTGACCTGAATCTGGATGTCCGTCAGATCAAGGTGGCGTTAAAAGGATTAAGGCGGCTCAACCGCGTCGGCCCTCAAGATGAACTGGATATTGACGAAACAATTGACCACACGGCGAAAAATGTCGGTGAAATTGAATTGGTCTGGAGACGGAGACGCAAGAATGCCGTCAAATTGCTGCTGTTGATGGATATCGGCGGGACCATGGACCCATATATTCGAACCTGCAGTCAATTATTCACCGCGGCGCATACCAGTACTCATTTTAAAGACTTCAAGTATTACTATTTTCACAATTGCATCTACAAAGATGTCTATAAAAATATGGAAAGACTGGACAGGGTCAGCACCGATTATCTTCTTAAAACATTGGAACCCGATTACAAAACAATCATCGTCGGTGATGCCTATATGGCTCCATCCGAATTACTGGACCGGCAGGGATCCATCTATTACTACGAGGATAACGACACTCCCGGCATTGAATGGCTGAAACGGATTTCCGGACATTTTACCCACTCTGTTTGGCTCAACCCCGATTACGACTTTACCCAACAGCCTGCGTCTGTCAGTCTGATCAGTAAAATTTTCCCCATGTACAGCCTGACTATTGAGGGACTCGATAAAGCGGTGAAGAAATTGACGGTCAAAAGGTGATATGGTTCTTCACCCTTGCAATTTCTCGCGGGTATATAGTGCGCTTGTAAAGCAGCCGTTGCGGCAATCCCCCGGCGGCATCTCCGGTATTGAGCTCGGGAGAATTAGAATACCCCCAATGGGATTCGAACCCGTGTTCGAATTCACTAACCAGGCCTCGATCGCCCTCGCCCCGGCCACCACCGCCAGCAGTCCTTGTATCACTTCCGCGGGCAAGACCTGGTTTGCTACCGGAGGTGCAACCCGG
>JBKQML010000175.1:0-15728 GCA_052326545.1 Dehalococcoidales bacterium | reverse complement strand
GAGATTACTAAGGCTTCGTATTGCGATGCTACCTGTAATGCTTATTGGAATTGCGGTAGTCGAGGTCAAACCAAAAAGGTAGTTAAAAACAGAGGAGGCTGACCCCATGGCTGAAAATACTGTCACCCCCGGAACAGCACCGACCGTACCGGCCCTTGCTCCCGCCCCTGCCCCTGCAACCGCGCCTGCGCCGGCTGTACCGGCATTTCCCGGTGGGTATAATGGTAAGATTCTGAGGGTAAATCTGACCACAGGCAGCACTTCCACAGAAGTGTTGACCGAGCAGTTTTGTCGAAAATGGCTGGGTGGGGCCGGATTTGTAGCTTATTTTCTCTGGAAAGAGTTGAAACCCGGCGTTGATGCCCTGAGTCCGGATAACAAACTGATATTTGCTGTTGGTCCTGTGTCCGGTTTGTTGCTGCCCGGCGCTGCCCGTAACAGCATCGGCGCAAAGTCTCCGTTGACCGGGGGCATTGCCAAATCCGAATGCGGCGGTTTTTGGGGAGCGGAACTGAAACGCGCCGGTTTTGATGCGATTATCGTTGAAGGCAAGGCGGATAAACCGGTATATCTCTGGGTACATGACGGAGAAGTCAGTATCCGGGATGCCGCTCATCTCTGGGGCAAGGATACACTGGACACCGAGACTGCGGTCAGAGAGGAACTGGGAGATGCGAAAATTCATCTTGCCATGATTGGCAAAGGCGGGGAGCATATGGTGCGCTATGCCTGTATCATGGAAGGTTGCAAAGATGCCGGGGGCAGAGGTGGTTTGGGGGCGGTTATGGGTTCTAAAAATCTGAAGGCGGTAGCTGTGCGCGGTCATAATCTGCCGCCGCTTGCTAATCCGGATAAGGTCAAAGAAATCAGGCAGCGGATGGTGGCCATTAAGCATCCGCTGTCAAACTTTGGCACCGGCGGCCCGGATATGCTTTTCCACGAAGCTTCCGGTAACCTGCCGGTCCGTAATTTCCAGGCTGGTGTTTTCCCGGATGTGGCCAAGATTAACGGCGGCGTGATTAAAGATACGATGAGATTGGGGATGGATGGTTGTTTCGCCTGTCCGATCCGGTGTAAGAAAGTTTGCAAATTTGAAGAACCTTTTAAAGTCGACCCTGAATACGGCGGTCCGGAATACGAAACTTTAGCCGCTTTTGGCTCCGATTGCGGCATAAACGACCTTAAATCGATTGTTAAGGCGAATGAGCGGTGTAACGCCTATTCGCTGGATACGATTTCTTGTGGCTCGACCATTGCTTTTGCCATGGAGTGTTTTGAAAAAGGATTTCTGACATTAGAAGATACCGGCGGCCTGGAATTGAAATGGGGCAATGCCGCGGCGATGTTGAAGGCGGTTGATTTAATTGCCAACCGTGAAGGATTTGGTAACTTTTTGGCGGAGGGTTCTGCCAGAATGGCCCGTAAAATCGGCCATAATTCAATTGCCTTTGCGATGCAGGTCAAAGGCCAGGAAACCTCCATGCACGAGCCCCGGATCAAAACGAATATGGCTTACGGTTTTATGTTTGCGCCGGCTGGCGCGGACCATTGCGGTTCGGCTACGGATGGCGCTATTTCTACAGACAAAGGCATGACAGCTTATCATACCTTGGGTTGGAATGCGGGGTTCATTCCTAATGAAATCAGCGCCCGTAAAGTGGGCTTCTATAAAGTTGATGCCTGCAATTTTGCTGCGATGGACTCCCTGGTGTTGTGTATGTTTGTCGCTTACGGTTATGAAGGATGGATTGAGTTGTTGAAAGCGGTGACTGGTTGGGATACCGGCATTGGTGAATTCCAGCGTACCGGTGAACGGATTCTTACTACCATGAGATTATTCAATATGCGGGAAGGTCTTACCTCTGCCGATGATGTCTTACCGGAACGTTTCTTTACGCCTAAACTCGATGGCGCGGTTTCGAAGACACAGCTTGATCATGCCAAAATCGATATGGTCAGGAAATATTACTATACTTTGATGGGTTGGGATACCAACGGTATACCCTTACCGGAAAAAGTAGAGGAACTTTACATCGAGTAATCTCCCGTAACTGGAGGCAAATCCTGGAAGAGAAAATCGTCTATTTCGAGAAACCCGGCGTCGGCAATACTGAAGAGACACTGCGCCTCGCTATCGAGAGAGCTAAAGCTCGCGGTATTAACAAAATTGTCCTTGCCTCCACCCGCGGTGATACGGCACGGCTGGCAGCCGAATGGCTGACTGGCACCGGCATCACCATGGTAGTGATTCCTCACCAATACCGCGCCGGCCGTGAGCAGCGATTTCCGTCGGAATTAGTGCCGGCGCTGGAAAAACAGGGACATCACGTCCATTTTGCCACGTCTTTATTCGCCACGGAGAATTTGTACGGCACAACCACCCCGAGAGTCATGGCGTTCCTGTTACGAACTTTTTCACAGGGCATGAAGGTTTGTGTTGAGATGATCATGATGGTGGTTGACGGCGGTTTTGTGGCTCACGGCGAGAAAGTCATTGCGATTGCCGGCACCGGACGCGGCGCTGATACGGCCGTGGTGGCAGTGGCCGCCTCTTCCTGTGACCTGCCGGACCTGCATATCACTGAGATAATCTGTAAGCCGCTTCAGACACCGCAGCGGGTTCCCAATTTTGTTCCGCCGGAAGGGTAGAGAATACCACCGCGGGTATCATCAGGTCTTCTATTCCGTGCCAGGCTATTTTATCAGACACTTTCTGAATTGCTTCTGGATATTGACATCGCCCCGCTTTTTGGAGTACATTCCAATCAGTCATTTCTCCTTGTTTATCTGTCGATTTTTAAGGAGGACGGAAATGGCAAAATCAGAAAACACCGCTCGAAAAACAGCCAGATATAAGATTAAGGTGACCAAGAATGGCCCTTATCTGGTATCGGGAGGAGTGCTGCTGTCCGGGCAAACTATGTGCATTGATAACGAAGGGCAGTGTCACGGCTGGAAAGAAACTAAAAGGTATCCTTTACAGGAAAATTTTGCTCTCTGCCGCTGCGGCCATTCCGGTAATAAGCCTTTTTGCGACGGCACGCATGGTAAAGTTAATTTTGACGGTAAAGAGACAGCTTCCCATCTTCCATATCTGGAACAGGCTAATGAAATCGGTGGTCCCGGCCTCAGATTGACAGATGTCCAGAATCTTTGCGCCAGTGCCCGTTTTTGTCACCGCGGCGGCGGCACCTGGAAATTGGCCAGACAATCCGGTAATCCTGAAGCCAGACAAATGGTGATTGAAGAAGTAGCTGATTGCCCTTCCGGCAGGCTGGCTGCCTGGGATAAAAACGGCAAACCGATTGAACCGGATTTAGCGCCCTCCATTGGTCTGGTAGAAGATGTTCAAGCCGGGAAAATGGGTCCGTTGTGGGTTCGCGGCGGTATCCCCATCGAAGCGGAAGACGGCACGACCTATGAAATTCGTAATCGTGTCACCCTTTGCCGTTGCGGCAAGAGCTTAAACAAACCCTTCTGCGACAGCCGGCACTTGAAATAATAATCCGTATCTGTAGGGGCGGGTTTCCGGAGGCCGCAACTGTAGGTACTCAACTATAGTTGATGTATGAACCCGCCCGCCCTGATCCCTCTCATAAAGTGGCTGTTGGGTAATTATTTAGAGGTTTTGACATATTCGATAATAACAATTTTAATTCACCTGAATTAAGGGAAATTGAAAAACTGGAGTCGTCACAATGGAAAAACGAAAATTGCGTGGCGGCATGATTGGCGGCGGTATCGGGTCATTTTTCGGACCGGTGCACCGCATGGCCGCCACTTTAGATGGGCAGGCAGAATACGTTTGCGGAGTTTTTTCGTCCGATGCTGCGAAATCAAAAAAATCGGGAGAAGCGTTATATCTTGCCCCTTCCCGGGTTTACTCGGATTACAAAGAAATGGCCGAAAAGGAAGCGGCGATGCCGCCTGACAAAAGGATCGATTTTGTATCTATTGTTACGCCTAATGTTTATCATTTTGATGCGGCCAAATTGTTTTTAGAGGCCGGCTTTGATGTAATTTGCGATAAACCGATGACCTGTAATCTGGCCGAAGCGAAAGAACTGAAGACGATTGTCGACAAATCGCACAAAGTTTTTGCGCTGACCCATACTTATACCGGCTATCCGATGGTGAAGCAAGCCCGTTTTATGGTAAAGCAGGGCTTGCTGGGAAAAATCAATAAGGTCGTGGTGGAATATCCCCAGGGCTGGCTGGCCGGTTTTCTGGAGAGCGGAGTAACTGCCGCGACGATGTGGCGCACGGACCCGCAAAAAGCCGGAGTTTCTTTGTGTCTGGGTGATATCGGCATTCATGCGGAAAATCTGGGGCGGTACATTACCGGCCTGGAAATCGAAAAAGTCTGTGCCGATATATCTCATTATATTCCCGGAAATCAGCTGGATGATGACGCAAACATACTGGTCCGTTATCGAGGCGGTGCTAAAGGGATTGTTTCTGCTTCCCAGATTTCCACCGGCGAAGAAAACGGGCTGAATATCCGGGTGTACGGCACCAAACTCGGGCTTTACTGGAACCAGGAAAATCCCAACTACCTGACGGTGAAAAACAAAGAAGGATATACCACTACCTATTCCAAAGGGAATAAGATACTTTGCCCGGCGGCACAAAATGCCGCGCGCCTGCCGCCCGGTCATCCCGAAGGGATTATCGAAGCTTTGGCTAATATTTATCTGGAAGCATTCCGGGCAATCCGGGAGAGCGCCGCAAATCGTAAAAAGACAGCCTATGATTTCCCCACGGTAAATGACGGTGTCACCGGCATGGCTTTCGTGGAAACGGTACTGGCCGATGCTGCCTCCGACCGCAAATGGGTTAAAATGTTACCGACAGCAAAACAGCGATAATATATTTTCCCCGGCGGGGATCCCTCACGACATAGTGGCTGTTCGACCCGCTGTCGTTCCCGCGAAAGCGGGAATCCACAAAACTGCCAGGGTTTATATTACGACCCCCAGCTGGATAAATCAGGTTTATTTGCTGCCGTTGCGAGGGGATTTTCGTGCTTGCGGCAGTCTTACGCTGACAGGCTGCCTTATTTAATCGAGTTTGATGCCGGCCCTTTCGATGTCGTCGTTGTTTTGACCGCAGGCGGCGTGGCTGCCGGTGGAGCAGTAGTCGTAGTTGTGGTCGTGGTGGTAGTGGTAGTAGTAGTAGTAGTTGTTGTTTTAGTTGTTGAGACAAGCGTATTAACGGTTGAAATTCCCGTGCCCGATGCAGACGTCTGGGCGGTCAATGCTGCGGCTGTTTCGGTACTTGATTCGAGCGCGGACTACGCTGCGGTGACGCAAAAATATGGTATTCATCTGGGAGATACCAATAATGACGGATATTTAAATCCTGAACCCGTATTAAACCATGCGGGAACTTACTGGCTGATCGCACTCAAAGACGGGTACACCCCGGCAATAACAAAAATTATGGTGGTTGGTCCGGTGATAGCCTCACCGATACCTGTACCCGCTGCCACCCCGCTACCGATAATTTTGACTCCGAATTTAAAGACGGTGACTAGCCCGGCAGCGAGTGTTATCGGTTCAAAGACCGCGACCGGTCCGGCGGTCAGTGTCACAAATTCAATTAAAGCCCCGGCGAGTTCTATCGTAAAGAAATAAAATCCGCGAAATAGCGGTCAACATCTTGAAAAGTGCATAAAATCAGAATATCATATTTCGGATTTAAAATTTAGCGTATTTATCCGCCGACAGGTATCGTAAGCAGCGCAATATGGTCGCCGTCTTTTAGTTGCAGGTTTTTATCTCCATCGATACCGTCGACGTAAAATCGCCCCTGGATATTAAACGTATACCCATCGACCATGCGGTCTTCTCCGGGCACGATGATTTTCCCTTCAAGCGCGGGGACATTACTTCGGAGAGCGGCGATGATGTCTTTGAGCTTGGCGTCTTCTTTCAGTTCGATTTCTACTTTCAATTCTGTGATATTCACGGGCAGACCAAAAAAATCAACGGTGCATTTAGGCATTACCTTTCACCTGCTTTCCCTGATTCCTATACTACCAGTTGAACGGTATTAATTTCAATATGATAAATTGAAAAAATTGACGGTTCTTATATTTTTGCCGCCGCTTCCAGAAATTCCCTTGAAGTGGTTACGGTTGCTTGCGATGGAAATATTTTCTCCATCAGTACTCTCTGGACCTCATCATCGCGGTCGGCGCAGCAGTCGGAAAGGACAATTAATTTGTAATCAATATCCGCCGCCCACCGCACCGCGGATAAAACGCAGCCGCTGGAGGCCACTCCCATCAGCACCAGTGTTTCAATCCCCTGCTTTTTCAGTCTTTCATTCAAGTCGGTAGTTGAAAACGGTCCAACTCTGTGTTTGGTGAGTACCGTGTCTCCGGGTTGAGGAGTTACCTGCGCCAGAATTGCATGTTCCGGTGTTCTCTCGCCGCGCACCACTTCAATATAAACGACCGTCATCCTTTTCTGACGGGCTGTTGCCAGTACTCTGTTGGCTCTTGAAATGAGTCCGTCCTGGATTTCTTTTGAAAAAAAATTAAAAATGCGTATCTGGTAATCCATAATTAGAACGGCTGTCTTCTTTGGTTCAATTTATATTGTGCCTGCCATGGGTTATATTCTCCTTTGTGTAATTATTATGTCTGTAGGTGTAATTCTATACTGTTTTTAGCCTGTAATCAATTTGCCGGATTGCTACTTTTGGTATTCGTTTTGACAAGCCTCTAAATACAAAACTTCATTACCTTCCATGTTATTTATATTTCGTTTTTGATTTTGTTTAGCATCTGGGATTTCGTATTTCGGATTTAAAAGGCAATAGTTTCATTTGAGACCTAGGTCACATCACTTCGTTTTTATCTGAGTTAAATTTATTTAACGATGTTCAAAACGGCTGATTCCGCAGTATAATTAGATACGTGACAATTCAACTGTTTCGAATGGAGGGGAAATGACGACCGGACAGGAAAAAACCACACAGGCGCTCAAATATTGTATTCAGATGGAAATCGACGGCAAGGAATTCTACCTGAAAGCGTGCCGGGAGAGTAGCAATGAACTCGGGAAAAAGTTGCTTAAATCATTGGCGCAGCAGGAAGATTTCCACCGCCGGAAATTCGAACAAATTTTTGAAGATATCCGCAAATCCCGCAGCTGGCCGGTGGTTAATTTCAAGCCGGATGCCGGTCAGGTCCTAAAGACGATTTTTGCCGAAGCCGCCAGCGGGACTGCGTCTCAAACCAAAGCGGCTGACACCGAACTTGAAGCTGTCGAAAAAGCAATGCAAATGGAAGACAGGTCGTATGATTTATACCATCAAAGATACGGGGAGGCAGCTAAAGGCGTCGAGCGTGATTTCTATGAAACCATCGCCGCCGAAGAAAGAGGACACAAATTAATTCTGCTCGACTATTATGAATATCTGAAAGACCCGGCAGCCTGGTATGTCAAAGCCGAACATCATTCTCTTGACGGGTAATTAGATACAAAAATCAGCCTTAGTTTCCTCGCCCTTGAGTCCTTCAACTGAAGGACGAAATACTTTTACTGCCGAAGGTACTCAGCTCACGAGCTGATGTATTAGCGCAAAATCTACAGGCAGAGGATTAAGGCCGCAGGTACTGAGCGAAGCGCATGTATGAGGGTTTACCCCGGGAGGTTATTAAAATGTTAACTGGTATTACCGGGTAAAAAGATGAGGTAGCTTATGCTCGAGATAAAAGATTTAGTGGTTCAAGTTGAAGGCAAAGAAATTCTGCACGGTGTCAATCTGACAATCCGCACCGGTGAAACTCAGGTGCTCTTCGGTCCCAATGGCAGCGGCAAAACTACCCTTTTAATGACCATCATGGGTTTTCCGAAGTACCGGGTAACCGGCGGCAGTATTACTTTCCGGGGTATGGATATTACCGGAATGCCGGTTGATGAAAGGGCCAGATTAGGTATCGGAATGTCGTTCCAGCGTCCGCCGGTGGTCAGAGGGGTCAAGACCAGGGACATGGTTTTAGCCTCGATGAAGGACAAGACCCATCCTGAACTGGTTGCAACTCTTGCCGGACGCACCGACCTGGTTGATTTCCTCGACCGGGATATCAACTACGGTTTTTCCGGCGGAGAAATCAAACGCAGTGAATTAATGCAGCTGCTGGCACAAAGGCCCGACCTGATATTGCTCGATGAGCCGGAATCCGGCGTTGACCTCGAGAATATTGCTCTCATCGGGAGGCTGATTAACGAGCTGCTGGAAAAAGAAAGCACGATGCGGGCCCGTAATTCCATGGGGCTCATTATCACGCATACGGGGCACATTCTGGACTATGTAAATGCCCGCAACGGCTACATTATGCTGGATGGTAAAATCGGCTGCGTGGGCGACCCTCATGAAATACTAAAAGAGATCAAGGAGAAGGGTTACGAGGAATGCGCCAAATGTATTTTCAGGAGTGGTCAGAATGTCTGCGAACAATAATTCATCGGCAAGCCGCAAAGAGAAAGCACTGGCTGCAGTCAATAAAAAAGCCGTAATGGGTGAAGATGTGGACCTGACCCGGTTCACCAGGTCGGCGGAAGAACATCCCTATCAGCAAGACCCTTCCCAACTGGCGCCCGTCACCAAGAGCAAGATGCTGGAAGCCGGCTTGATGCTGGACGACCCCGCCCAGCGGGTTGGGACATTTATCCAGATGGATAATACCCCGATTCACAGTTCTGTTAAAGAAGAGGGTGTCGAAGTAATGCCGGTCAGTCAGGCCATGAAAAAGCACGACTGGCTGGCGGATTATTACTGGAAAGCCGTGGCGGTGGATACGGATAAATATACCGCCAGCGTCGAAATGGGACAGAACGACGGCTATTTCATCCGTACCCTGCCGGGAGTGAAAACCAGTTTGCCGGTGCAGGCCTGTTTGTATCTCTCCAAGCCGAAATTTGCCCAGAATGTCCATAATATCATCATCGCAGAGGAAAATTCGGAATTGCATATTATAACCGGCTGTACCACGTCACTGGGCAACGAACCGGGGATGCATCTCGGCGTCTCCGAATTTTACATCAAAAAAGGCGCCAAAGTTACCTTCACCATGATCCACAGCTGGAATCGCGAATTTGCGGTACGCCCCCGGACCGCCGCCATCATCGAAGAAGACGGCCTGTTTTTGAGCAATTATGTTTTGATGAAACCGGTCAATACCATTCAAATGAACCCCATCGCGCGGTGCAACGGCAGGAATGCCACTGCCCGTTTTAACAGTGTTCTCGTGGCCCGCCCCGATTCGAATATGGATGTCGGCTCCAGGGTATATCTGAATGCCCGGGGTGCCAAAACTGAAATCATCACCCGTGCCATTACCGTGGGCGGCAATATTGTCAGCCGCGGCTACATCGAAGGCAATGAACCGGAAGTCAAAGGTCATCTGGAATGCCGGGGCTTGATTCTCGGTGCGAAAGGTACGATTCATGCGATTCCCGAACTTAAAGGTAATCTGGCGGGAATTGACCTGTACCATGAAGCAGCCGTCGGTAAAATTGCCGAGGATGAAGTGGAGTATCTGATGGCGCGCGGCATCACCCGGGAAGAAGCCACCGCTACCATTGTCAGAGGTTTCCTCCGGGTGGACATAGACGGCCTGCCGCCGATGCTCAATGCCGAATTACAGCGCGCAGTGAAAACCGACGAAAAAGATTTCATGTAATCAATTATTTTGTGTGTCTTCTAAACCGGTTTTAGATATTTAATCAATTAATAAAAAAGGCTTTATAAATAGTTCTTTCCCCTTAGCTCTCTCGCCCCTCGTGGGAGAGAGCTGGAGAGAGGGGCATTACAAAATGGGGGAACATTACGTTATGATTTATTTAGTACGGGGAGGTACCAAAATGAACCCGAAAGCATTTTTCAAAATGAGTTACGGCATGTTTGTCGTCTGCAGCAAAGACGGCGAGAAAGTAAACGGGCAGATCGCCAATACCGTGATTCAGGTCGCCTCCGAACCGGCCCTGATTGCGGTCGCGATTAACAAAAAGAATCTGACGCATGATTACATCGCTAACAGCAAAGTTTTTACCGTCTCCATTCTGGCACAGGAAACACCGCTGTCGTTTATCGGCAATTTCGGGTTTAAATCGGGCCGGGAAATAGATAAATTTCAGGGCATTGATTACACCACCGGCGTAACCGGAGCGCCGATTGTCACCGATAATACCCTGGCTTATCTTGAAGCGAAAGTAATCGGACAAACGGATGCTGTCACACACACGGTATTCATCGGTCAGGTAGTGGGTGCTGAAGTCATCAAAGAAGGCGAGCCGATGACCTATGCTTATTACCATGAAATCAAGCGTGGCAGTACCCCGAAGTCCGCGCCCAGTTTTGTCGAAATTAAAAAGGAGGAAAAACCTGCTATGGATAAATACGAATGTTCAGTTTGCGGCTATATCTACGACCCGGCTGTCGGCGACCCTGATGGTAAAATCCCGCCGGGCACACCCTTTGAAAAGCTTCCGGATGATTGGGTTTGCCCGATCTGCGGCGCGGCCAAAAGCGAGTTTAAGAAAAGTCAATAAGGGGGTAACGGAAAATGAAACCGAGAGAATTTGTTCCGGGAATCTTTTCTGTCGGAGCAGTCGATTGGGACCGGCGTCTCTTCGATTCGCTCATCCCGCTGCCTGACGGCACCAGCTATAATGCCTATCTCATCAAGGGCAGCGAAAAAACTGCCCTGATCGATACCGTCGACCGTAAAATGCCGGAAATATTGCTGAATAACCTGGATTGGCTGGACATTAAGCGGCTGGACTACATTATCGCCAATCACGCCGAACCGGACCATTCGGGCGCAATTCCCCATATCGCTGCGAAATATCCGGAAGCGCAGATAGTCTGCACGCCGCGCTGCAAAGACCTGCTTATCGATCTGTTCCATCTGCCTGCGGAAAAGTTCAGGACGGTGAACGACCTGGAAACAATTTCACTGGGCGGCCGCACACTGGAGTTTATCCATGCGCCGTGGGTGCACTGGCCGGAAACAATGTTGACCTATCTGAAAGAAGACAAAATCCTTTTCCCCTGCGATTTCTTTGGTTCGCATATTGCCACTTCCGACCTTTATGTCACCGATGAAGGACGCGTTTATGAAGCTGCCAAGCGGTATTACGCCGAAATCATGATGCCTTTCCGTGCTCAAATCCAGAAAAACCTGGAGAAAATCAAAGACTATGAGTTTAAATTAATTGCCCCCAGCCACGGCCCGATGTACGGCAAACCGGAATTCATTCTCCAGGCCTATCACCAGTGGGCTTTCGACGAACCGAAGAATATTGTCGTTATCCCTTATGTTTCAATGCACGGCAGCACTAAAAAGATGGTCGATTATCTGGTCAGCTCGCTGGCCCTCAAAGGGGTTACCGTACAGCAGTTTGATATGTCGGCAGTCGATTCCGGCAAGCTGGCAATGGCGCTGGTGGATGCCGGTACGATTGTCCTCGGCACCCCGACCGTGCTCATTGGCCCTCATCCGCTGATGGCTTACGCCGCCGTGCTGGCCAATGCCCTCAAGCCCAAGGCGAAATACGCCTCGATTATTGGCTCTTATGGCTGGGGCACGAAAGCGGTGGATACCCTCGCCGGCCTGATTCCCAATCTGAAAGTGGAAATTATTCCGCCGGTGATTTGTAAAGGCCAGCCACGCGAAGTTGATTATCAGGCCCTGGAAAAGCTGGCGGAAACCATCGTCCAGAAACATCAAGAAAGCGGTTTCAAATAGATCAGGTTGTCATTGCGGGTATAATACTTATTTTGTGTTGCTAAGTAGCTTGGTTTTCATAATAGCAATACCAATTGAGATATTGAATTTGGTCTTGTAGGGTGGGTTGCCTGAAACGCAACCCACCTTATTTTTCTATCCATTCCGGCGAACGCCCGCAGTTACGTTATGCAGCAAATGAACAGAATCCAGTCCCAGTTCCATTTGTCATTCCTGCGTAGGCAGGAATCTATTAAATACGGTGTAAAATCCTTGACATATTCAAATACTAACTATTATTATTACTCCATATGCCTAAAAACATTTCTGCAAATAAAATTAAAATCCGCCCCATCAAGCGCTCGGACGCCGAACAGGTTGGGCAAATGATACAGGGCATGGCCGAATATTTACGCGGACTTGGCGATAATACCGATTTTCGGTTCAACGCCAAATCTTTTCTGCGTGACGGTTTTGGCCGCAACCGGGCTTTTTATGGACTCATTGCAGAAGTGGATGGCAAGGCCGTCGGTTATTCTTTGTATCAGGACGGCTACGATACGGATAAGGGTTACCGTATTGATTTTCTCGCCGACCTGTATGTGCGTCCAGAATACCGGAGAACCGGATTGGGTCGGCAGTTAATCGAAGCTGTAAAAACCGCTGCGAAGAAGCGGGGCGCGAAAAAAATGTTTTGGACCGTCTATGCGCCTAACCATACTGCCCGGAAATTTTACTGGCATATCGGCGCGCGCTATTCCCCCGATATGCTGGAAATGAAAATGCCTATAAAATAAAGATGCTGGTAGCCGAGAACTCAACAACTTACTTTTAATTAAAACCTGATTCTTGATCGATTAAATTTCAAACCGCTACTTCTTTTTATATTTCCTCTTCATTTCCTTAACTATCAGTAATTCCTGCTTCGGTTCTTTTTCAGCGTTTTTCTTTCCAGGTTCCGGATAGCCCACCGCCCTTGCCAGCGCCATCACCATAAATTGGTTCAGACTGACTTCTTCCGCCATTGCCCGATATGTCAGTAACCTGTGCAATGTAGGCGGCATTCTCATCCGAATCTCTCCGCTGTATTGATGGTCCACGGGTTCAGGTATCGGCCGTCCATCTTCCAAATTGGATTGGATCCAGTCAAGCTTAACCTCTTCAATCTCTTTCAATGCTTCTTCCGGTGTATTGCCATGTATCAAACAAAAAGGCAATTCTACTATTCTTGCTACCCAATACCCTCCCTGGTCATCATATCTTTCCAGAATGATGGTGTATGGTAACTTGGCATAATATTCCAAATCTTTAGTAAGCTTATTCATGTTTATTCTCCTGTAAGCGGTTGATTAACTTCAACAGATTTTTGACATATACGAGTTTCACAGGATTTTCTCTTTTATATGGTAAACCGTAATCACCTATTAAGGCTTTAAAATGATTCCCGCTGGTTTTTATCCGCCCGTATCGATTGATCAAATTTTCAAAATCCTGCAATGAGACATTCGATGGATTCAGCCTGATCCGTTGCTCCCTTTTGTCTTGTTTGCTCACGGCGGAATTCCTTAATAATGGTATCACGGGCGACACCATAAGTCAACAACAAATTGGCTTTCTTTTCTTATTATTGTTGCTAATCGTATCATATAGGAAAATAACAAACAAGATATGTTGCAGCAGAAAACAAGTGCGATAAAAACAGAGAAGCGGGGAAATTTATCGCCCGCCTCTGTATTTTGATATTAATATTTAAAATTTGCCGAAGGCTGTAGGCAATAGCCGGAAGTATTTCGCTTCAGCGAACGTATCCTTCAACTGAAGGATACGTGTTTCGAATTTCGGATTTAGTATTTATCTTGAATCTTGAAACTTGATTCTTGATTATTACTTGACCGCCGCCGTTTCTATTCCGTACTTTTTCTTCAGGAATGCCACTCCGGTAATCGGGTAAATCGCCGCAATCAAAATATCGCCGATATCTGAGGTGAAGTTCTTGACGGAATCCCGCGCCGCCTCCATTTCCGGCTTCAGAAAATCGGCCGGACGGCAGTCAATGACATTGGCCGTCTTGCGGTAATACTTGAAGATCTGTTCCATCACTTTCGGGTCGATGGGCGCCGGCGGGCGTCCATATAATCCGCAGCAGTATTCCATTACCTGTTTGGAAATCAGTTTATATCGGCCCACCAGCACGTTCTGCACCGCCTGCGTGCCGACAATCTGGCTGGTCGGTGTGACCAGGGGCGGATACCCCAGTTCTTTTCTGACCTTCGGCATCTCTTCATACACTTCTTTGATGCGGTTTAAAGCATTTGACTGATTGAGCTGGGCTACCAGATTGGAAATCATGCCTCCCGGAATCTGATGCACCAGCACGCCGGCATCGATCACGGAAAGCGTGGTCTGATTCAGGAACTGCTGGTATTTCGGTGCAATTGATTCCAGATAATCGCCGACTTTGAGGATTTGTGCCAGGTCGAGTCCAGTGTCTCTCTCGGTCCCTTCCAGCGCTACCAGCAGCGGCTCGATTGCCGGATGAGACGAACGCAGGGCGAACGGCGCCACGCAGGTATCGATGCCGTCCACACCGGCTTCGATGGCTTTCAGGCAGGACATCGAGGCCATGCCGCTGGAATAATGGGTATGCAACTGCAGCGGCACCTTAACGGCTTTCTTCAGTGCTGTCACCAGTGTATAGGCATCGTAAGGCGCAATCAGGCCTGCCATATCCTTGATGGCAATGCTGTCGGCGCCCATGTTTTCCAGGATTTTTGCTTTGTTGACATAATATTCGAGGTTGAAGACCGGCCCGCCCATTTTACGCTCGGTCAGCGAATAACTGATGGATAATTGCGCGTGTTTACCGGCTTTTTTAATCGCTTTGAGACTGGTTTCCATGTTGCGCTCATCATTCAAAGCATCGAATACCCGGAAAATATCGATCCCGACTTCGGCGGAATGTTTGACGAAAACTTCGACCACATCGTCGGCGTAATGGCGGTAACCCACCAGGTTCTGGCCGCGCAGCAGCATTTGCAGCGGCGTATCCGGCATCAGCTTCTTTAATATCCGGGGTCTTTCCCAGGGGTCTTCGTTCAGAAAACGGGTGGCCACATCGAAGGTTGCGCCGCCCCAGACCTCCATCGAGTGAAAACCGATATGGTTCATCTCCGGCGCGATTGCGGCCATGTCCGCCGTTGTCATGCGCGTGGCGAAAATCGACTGGTGGCCGTCGCGGAATGTAACATCGGTAATTTTGATGGGATTTTTACCGGTTGGATTCATTGTGACACTCCCCGGACTGTCGTTTCGGTTTGAAAACGGGCAAGTCCAATTTTACTTACAAAAATTTGAGAACGGCATGGTCTCTTTACCTCAGTATAGGAACTATTATGTTTGATTGTCAAAGCTGAATCGGTGGATAATTGAATGTTATGGAGAAAAAGAAAATTGGTAGTATTCGTTCTTGGATGCTCTTGTATTACGAAGAAAAAAATATTTTCGGATCCAGGTAGAAAATCCAGAAGAAGCTATAGTCCCGAGCTCGGCGAGGGAGAGGACGAATGTCCTCCGTTCTCATGTGTGTTCCCCGCCTTGAGGCTCGGAGCCGAAATACTTTCGCTCTTAAGCAAAATGTACAGGGCGGGGATTAAGGGGTGGGTCATAGCTTAAATACTACACAGTTTTTATACAATTTCTTGCTCGATTATACAAATAATAAAAATATTATCACCTAATCTACGCCAAAAAGCTTATAGGTGATTGTCTGGTAGATTATCCGGAAAATGGAGTAACATATAGGCGTTAAGTTCATTCTGGAAAAAATAAAAATAGCAGGAGATAAAAATGGAATTCAGATTATCCAAAGAACATGAGATGTTCAAGCGGTCGGTGCGGGAGTACTGTGAAAAGAATGTTGCGCCGCGTTCCCGGGAGATAGACGAAAAGGAAAACGGGATCCCGGATGATATTATCAAGGGATTAG